>CAIPFY010000375.1 GCA_903864435.1 uncultured Chloroflexota bacterium
CTGTGTGAAAGTATCCTCTCGCAGAACCGCGTTCAACACGGTTCGGAAAGCCTTCAGGTAGGCCGCGTTGGTCGGCGATTCCATGAATAGGCGGCAGGTCATCCACAGGTTGATGCGGTTTTGCATGAACAAGAACGCTTCGAGAAGTTCTGCGGCTTCGAGGTCGGTGCAGTCCAGCGCCTTCGCAAATTGCATCACCTCCGCCACATTCCTGAATAGCTGCTCATCACGCTCGATGCGGCTGACAATATTATCCGAACACCCCACCACAAACGCCACATCTTGCTGCGTGAACCCGCGCTTCTGGCGCAGTTCACGCAAGCACTCCCCCGGTGAACCGTTGCTCTGCAACCATTTGGAGATTTCAGCGGCCAGTCGGTCATCCATCATCCCGAATCATTTCTCTAATGAAGCCCGAAATGCTCATCGGTGCGAGTTTACCCACAAAGATTCAAGCGCAATTCCCAAATTGATGAGAATTGCCACCAATTAGCGAATTCATGTGTACTGTATTTATACAACGAATGACGCGCTGATCGAAACCACCGATCATATCCCCAAAGAACGGAGTCCCCGGATGATTATGATTGAAGTGACAAACGCCAATGGTCGCGCCTGTGAAGTACACATTTCATGGGGGTCATTCACCCATTCACGCGGATTAACCGACTCGAATGGGCGCATCCAGTTCAATGTGTCATCCGGTACGGGAACGATACTGGTGAACGGTCAAAAAGTGTACGAAGGTCACATCAGCGGAACGGTGCGGGTACGCAAGTGACGTGCAGCAGCGCCTATTTCACAAAAGGAACACTTTTACGATGAGCGATCAAGAGCCACAAAAACCTGAATCGAATTCGGGTTTCGATGTAGGAACGATACTGTTTCTTGAACTCATCACAGGGGCATTCATCGGCATCCTGCTGTATTTTTACCTTTTCCCCAGCCAAGTTAAAGATCAGACGTGCATGTTGTTACTGGTGCTGGGCTATGCCGGATTCGTATTCTGGATCATGGCTTCCACCCACGAAAAAGCCTGCCCCGTCTGCAATCGCGTTTTTGCGAGAGAACTTGTTTGGACGCAGGAACTTGACCGACGAAAAGGCTACAAAACGGTTGAGCGCGAGGAAAAGAACCGCAACGGGGATGTCGTGCGCCGCTGGAATGAACAAGTCCGCGTCCTGACCATCAGCTACGAAGACCGCTATGCTTGTAACAACTGTGGCGAACGCTGGAGCGTGAAACGACAGCGCGAGTACGACAGCTTTGACGAGTAAAAACGAGGAACCCACGCACATGAGAAAACTAAAATTTGCGAAGGCTCTGAAAAATTTCCTGTTTATCGCTGTTCCGGTGGTCATCATCGCAGGCGATTTGATCTATGCTTTCAATACCATCGGCCCGGACAAGTTCACGGCAGCCATCCAGCAACTCACCGGACAGGGCATCCCGCCGTTAGCCCAGAGCGATCTGTTTGACCGCCTGCGCCAACTGGCCGGGAACGACCAGTTGTATTACACGATCACCTCGGCGCAACACGCTTCAAGTCCGGCTCGCCACTGGAATCCACTGGTCAATAAGGCGCTGGATATGTGGTGCGTGGTGGTGAATCCGCCCTCCGAGATTCGGATGATTGACGATGGCAACCGTCAGTTGCGGAGCTTCATCGTCTATCAAACGCGGGTGGACGGGCGCTGGCATGTCACGGATGGCATCGCGGTCTTTCAAAGCGACCAATCGGAGTTTGAGTCCGTCGGCTGTACAAACTATCAACGATGAACCGAATCGGGCTGCGGGGATTCACCCCAGCGTGGGTGCGCCGTCAATCGTGCCGGCCAGCCAACCGATCACGCCGTCTGCCGTTTGCACCTGCCACCAGCGGTAGCCTTCGGCCTCCACCGGCCCCGCCAGAATCGCCACATACTCGCCCGTCGCCAGCGGAGTCCGCACGATGGCGCTCCCTGTCCCCGGCGCGGCACGCAGGTTAATCTGCAACACCAGCACCCGCAGCTGTTGCCCCGGCAGGTATTCGCTACCGGCAATCACGCCTTCCGGCAGCGCGAAGGTCGGCGCAGGCGTGTCCACCACGCCCACCGGCGCAATCGGCACCAGCGGCTGACCTTCTGGCGGCGCACCATTCACCCAGTTGACCGGATGCCCCGGCGCGACCTGTCCGGTA
>CAIPFY010000376.1 GCA_903864435.1 uncultured Chloroflexota bacterium
AAGGCGCGATTGTCAATATTGGTTCGATGTCTGGCTCGATTGTCAACAAACCACAACCGCAGGCCGGTTACAACGTGTCTAAATCGGGTGTGATTATGCTCAGCAAATCGCTCGCCGCAGAATGGGCCAAGCGCGGGGTACGAGTCAACACCGTATCGCCGGGGTATATCGGCACTGACCTGCTCAACAAAGGGTTGCGCGAGTTTCCAGACTGGGGCAAAACCTGGCTGGAAATGACCCCGATGGGACGAGTCGGTTCGCCTGTAGATGTCGCTCATGCGGTCTGGTATCTCGCGTCGGATGCGGCAGCTTATGCGACGGGTACGGATTTAATTGTGGATGGCGGCTATACCGCTTGGTAACAACATCTGTCCGCCCCAAAATATACTTTGAAAATACAAAAGGATAAAGCAGCATGTTCGCAGTTGCTGTTACAGAACCGAACACACTTCAGATAGTGAATGTCCCTGTCCCAACCCCCGGCCCGTATCAAGCGCGTGTTAAAACCGAAGCCGCCTGCCTGTGCAATATGACTGACCGCAAACTGGTTCAAGGGACTTTTCCCGGTGTTGACCAGTACCCCCTGCTGCTGGGACATGAAACGGTAGGCATCGTGGACGCAGTGGGCGAGAAAGCACGCCATTTCAAAGTGGGTGATCGCGTGGTGGGCGGTCTGGTGCTGAATACCACAGACCCGACCTATAGCAGCGGTTGGGGTGGTTTTTGCGAGTACACACTGGCAGGCGATCATCGGGCGATGGTCGAAGATGGCGTGGCAACCCCCGAACACGGCTGGTTTGAAGTGTACGAAATCATGCGTGTGGTGCCGAAAACCATTTCGGTCGAAGATGCCGTGATGCTTTGCACATGGCGCGAGGTGTACGGCGCGTTCGGCGATTTTAACCTGAAAGCTGGCGATAACATCCTGATCTACGGACTTGGCCCGGTTGGGTTGAGTTTCGCCAAATTCGGACGTTTGCTAGGATTAGGCGAAATCTACTGTGTGGATCGTTGGCCTCAAAAACGTCAAAAAGCCATTGACATGGGTGCTACTGCGGCTTTTGCGCCCGATGATCCGGCGCTCAAAGCGTTACTCGATCAGCACAAAGGGCGCTTCGACGCGGTGATTGACGCGGTGGGTAAAGAGAGCATTATCAACGACTCGTTGCCCTTGATTAAAATGGGCGGCTCAATCTGTGTGTACGGCGTGATTGATACCCCCGTCATCCATCTGCAAAAAGAACGTGGCTCCTACAACTTCAATCTGCTCATCCACCAATGGCCGACGCGCTCCCGCGAACATGACGCGCAAGAACCGCTGGTTGAATGGATTGTGGACGGGAAATTGAGTTACAAAGAGTTTATGTCGGCGGAGTTCCCGATTCAGAGCATTAGCGAGGCTTATGCCCTGTCCACGACTAGCCAGACGACCAAGATTCTATTCCGGTATTGATCGCATGATGCACACGGATTGAAAGGCCATTCACGCCAACCGAACAATTAGCGAAAGGCAGGGCTAGTGATGACAACTGTCCAGGGTTCTTCCGTAGATAACGCAGGATCGCTCCTAACACGGTTGAGGCAGTTTGTGACTGCCCACCGGTTCTTCGATATTCTCCCCATCTTGATTCTGGTCGTGGTACTGGTCGTGCTGGCGCTGTTCATTCCAAATTTCTTCAACAGCCGCAATATCGTTAACGTGTTCGTGCAGGCTTCCACACTGGGGCTGATGGCGATTGGCATGACCGTCGTCATGATTAGCGGCGGGATTGACCTGTCCATTCCATCGGTGATGGCGTTGAGTGCAATCTTCGGTGCGATGCACTTGCGGGATGGCGGCAGCATTTTCGTAAGCTGCTTGATTATGCTGACGGTGGGCATTATCGCGGGCAGCATCAACGGTTTCGCGGTGGCCTATCTGAAAATGATCCCGTTCGTGGTCACACTAGCCATGATGACCATTGCCTCCGGCGCGGCCATCTGGGTGACAAACTCGGTCAGTGTGCCGGTGTTCGATGAGGTATTCTTCGACCTGATCCTCGCCCGAATCGCAGACATTCCGCGTCCGATCATCATCATGGTTATCATGGCTTTGATTGCCACCCTCGTAGTACGCCGCACCCTGTTCGGGCGCTGGTTGTACGCGGTTGGGGTGAACGTGCGGGCAGCGCGGGCTTCCGGCGTGCCGACCAATCTGGTGATCTTCCTCACGTATGTCATCTCAGGCGCGTTTGCCGGATTAACCGCCATCATCCTCTCGGCGCGTTTGGGTTCGGCATCTGCAAACATGGGTAACGACGGCGTGGTGCTAGATATCGTCAGCTCGGCGGTCGTGGGTGGCGTGAGCATTTACGGCGGCATCGGCAGCCCATTAGGAGCAGTGATGGGCGCAATCTTCATCACCGTCATCAGCAACAGCATGAATATGATGCAAATATCCTTTTTCACGGGGTTGATAATTAAAGGCGTTGTGATTATCGCCTTTGTCGCCTTTGACTCTCTAAGAAAACAGTAGGAGGCGACAAAATGGGCAATCCTTATCTGGAAATGCGCGGGGTAAGCAAACGCTTCCCCGGTGTACAGGCGCTCACAAGTGTGAGCTTCGAGGCGTATGCAGGCGAAGCCGTTGCCCTGATCGGCGCGAACGGCGCAGGCAAAAGCACCCTGATGAATGTGTTGGGTGGCAACCTACAGTCGGACGAAGGCGAAATCCTGATCGGCGGTCAGGCGGTGAGTATAAACTCTCCGTTAGCCGCTACCGCCAACGGTATCGCGTTTGTGCATCAGGAAATGGCAATGCTGCCAACCATGACTGTCGCGGAGAATATCCACATCAGCAGTTTTCCCACCCGTGCTGGCATTATTGACCGGAAAGCTATGGAGGCTTCTACGGCTGAAGTGCTGACGCGATTGGGTTGTCATTTCACGCCGGATACGCGAATCCAAGTTTTGAGTACGGGCGACCGTCAGATGGTTGAAATTGCCCGGGCGCTTTTGAGCAAGCCTAGCATCATCATCTTTGATGAGCCGACCTCCTCACTGACCAGTCGTGAGAAGGCGCGATTGTTCGACGTGATACGGACTCTCAAAACAGAGGGTGTCACGATCATCTATATCACCCATTTCCTTGATGAAATTTTCAACATCTGCGAACGCGCTACCGTCCTGCGCGGTGGTTCTACGGTAGGAGGCGGGCTACTCAGCGAATTGACCACTGCCGACATCGTTCACATGATGATCGGGGATGTCGGTCTTGATACGCGCAGCGCCAAGCACAGCACACAACAGAGAGAAGTCGTCCTCAAAGTAACTGGCCTGAACCGCCGGGGCGTGATAAAGGACATCAGCTTTTCGCTGCACAAGGGGGAAGTGCTGGGGCTATGGGGGCTGTTAGGATCAGGTCGCACCGAAGTGGCGCGGGCGATTATCGGCCTCGACCCGATAGACGATGGACAAATCGAGATCAATACCGGCAGCGGGTTGCATCCCATCCGCCCACGAGAAGCGCAACGTTGGATCGGCATGGTGACTGAAGATCGCCGCAACGAAGGTCTGCTGCTACCCATGTCAGTCAAACAGAATATGTCTATCGCCAACCTGCGCGGCCTGCTTTCGCGCTGGAAGCTCATTGATAATCGGCGCGAAACCGAACTTGCTACCCATTTTGTCAACCGCCTGAACATCATCATCTCCAGTCTTGGTCAACCGGTAAAGACTCTCAGCGGCGGCAATCAGCAAAAAGTGGTGGTGGGGCGCTGGCTGGAACTGAACCCGCCCATATTCATCATGGATGAACCGACACGCGGTTTGGATGTGGGCGCGAAAGCCGAAATCCGGCGGATCATCTTTGAACTAGCCGAGGGCGGCGCTGCTGTGCTGGTCATCTCCTCCGAAATCGAGGAAATGATGGCGTTGGGCGAGAGGTATCTGGTGATGAACCGGGGGCAGATCGTCAATGAACTTCCGGGTACCAGCACGAAAAATGAATTAATGGGTGCTGCCGCAGGCGCAGCGCAAATGGAGTAGGTTGCATGGTACAAGGCACACAGATCAATAGGTTTAATCTAACTACGCTGCGCGATTTTCTGCTGCGGCAGGGATTCAATGTGGTGTTGGTCGTAGTAGTAGTCTTTTACGCCCTCACTGCGCCGCGCTTTTTCACCGTCGCCAACTTCATCTCGCTGCTGCATGCCGCAGCGCCGATGATGGTGATTGCATCCGGGCTGGCGCTCGTGGTCATGACCGGCAAGCTCGACATTTCGGTAGGCTCGACGGCCTTCCTAACGACATCGGTTGGAACTATTTTGATGGTGCGCAACGGGGTTGATCCCATCACGACGCTGGTGATCCTACTGGCGATTGGTGCGCTAATCGGTGCGGTAAACGGGTTAATCATTGTCGTTCTGAAAATCAGCCCGCTGATCGCCACGCTCGGCACGATGATTATCGTGCGCGGCATCGGTCTGGAAATCACCAAATCAACCACCATCAGCCTACCGGAAGAAGTACGCCGACTGGGCAATGCCAGCATCGGGCCAATCTTTGTGGATATCCTCATCGCATTAGCGATTATGGTGATAATCCACCTCGTCCACACGCGCACCTCGTTCGGACGCTGGTTGATCGCCCTCGGCAACGATCAGGACACCGCCGCCCGTCTAGGCATTCGCGTCAACACAGTATCCTTCATGAGTTTCGTCCTGTCCGGCCTACTGGCGACCATCGGCGGTGTGCTGACGCTAGTGCAGGTTGGCGCGGCGTCCCCTTCCATCGGCAGCGGCCTCGAATTCACGGCGGTGTCGGTCATCGTCATCGGTGGCATCAGCTTGTTCGGTGGTGAAGGGAGTATCCTGCCGGGTGCGCTGCGCGGCGTACTCATCCTCGAAATTATCCGCAACGGCCTCAATTTTCTAGGGGCTGACCCGTATGCCTACCGTTTTGTGAACGGCGCGATCATTTTCATCGCCATGTATGCCGATTCACTTCGCGCTCGTCTCCCCGTGACGACGCGCACATTTGAAGCCCCTGACACACCGAAATCCGGGTGATTTGGTCTGCACACTGGAATAAATAGACACGGGGGAAAGGAGTGAGGCGATCATCATTTTGTGGGTAGGAAAGAGTCGGACGATCTTAAAACCTAGAATGGTTTGATGGGAGTGAAAATGAAGCACAAGATTATGCTGGCTTTGGTTCTGCTGGTGGTTTTGGCAATCGGTGTCACCGTTTCCGCACAGGATGTCAAGACGGTGAAGGTAGGTCTGTCGTGGAACCAGTACGACGTGTCGCTGGTGTATGCGTGGGAAGCGTACATGCAGTCGGAAAGCGTCAAGCAGGGTGAGGCGGCTGGCCTGAAGTTTGAGTGGATCATCAACGCGGCGGACGGCGATCCGGCG
>CAIPFY010000377.1 GCA_903864435.1 uncultured Chloroflexota bacterium
ACCAGCAGCGAGCGATTGCCGGATCGTTCTTTGCGACGATGCACGGTCATCTGGATGCACCCAGTCATAGGCATTGTGTCCGATGAGTTCTTCAGGCTGGTATCCCAACATCGGATAGATGGCAGGTGATACATACGAGCATATGCCATCGGTAGAAAACTTGATGATGACTTCTTTGACATGTTCAGCCAGCAGGCGGTATTTCTCCTCACTCTCGCGCAGGGCGTTTTCCGCCAGCTTGCGCTCGGTGATATCACGCACAATTCTCTGGATATGGATAGGGTTTCCATCCATATCGCGCACGAGTTCCATATTGAGTTCTGCAAAAAAAAGTGTTTTGTCTTTACGCCGGAAGATACGTGAATAGGGTGGCACTGTCTCTCCGGCTAGGAGTTGCTGCAACACATTCAACGCTGATTCATACTTTTCTGGCGCAACGATGTCACGATTGGAAAGGTGAAGAAGTTCGTCCACTGAATACCCAAACAGATCAGCCGCCCGCTGGTTTACCTGAAGGGGCTTCCCCATCAAATCGAGAATAAAGACCCCATCATTCGATTGTTCAAACAGGGCACGGTAGCGCCATTCCGCCACACGCTTCTCAGTAATGTCCACAACAATCGTGTAGTTGAAACTCCCCTCGGTCGTATCTAGTGGGCTGGCATACACATCCACATCCCGCAGTTCCCCGGAGGCCAGTCGGTGACGGGTGGTTAGAACGGTGCGCTTGTCTGGAGTCACCTGTCGCATTATCTGCTTGGCTTTTTCGCCGGAATTCGTGTTGATATCTTTGATGTGCATGGACTTCAGATGATCGAGTGAGTACCCGTAAAAGTCAGCAGCAGCCTTGTTCGCATCGGCAATCATTCCACTGTGGCGATCAATGAGCAGTATGACCGCACTTCCGTTCTCAAAGAACTGGTGATAACGACTTTCACTGTAGGCTAGGGATGCTTCGGATGTGATGCGATCAGTCACATCGTTCTGGATACCCACAAAATGAGTAGTCGTCCCCTCCAAATTCTGGATGGGCGAAATACGGATTTCATTCCAGAACATCGAACCGTCTTTGCGGTAATTTCGGAGAACCGCGACACAATCCTCCTGATTAGCCAGTGCCTGACGGATTATCAGGCGTCCGTCCTGTTCATGGTCACTCCCCTGCAAGAACCGTGCATTTTTGCCCAGCACCTCATCTGCTGTGTAGCCCGTCATGCGTTCAAACGCCTTGTTGACGTAGACAATCGGCATATCGGGTTGCTGTGCATCCACCAACAGCATCCCTGACGGTGAGTTTTCGATGATTTGCTCTTGAAGGTTTTTAGGGAAATGGGGAAGGGAGGCGTTGGGCATGTCGAAGAATTCCTTACATGGTTGGACATGGACGATTTGTTTTAGCGGATTTATTAGCAGTGTTTCAACGCACAGCAAACCAGAAACAACATCCAGTGTCGTAATGTATATTTTAACCTCAAGGTTCTGCGAAAGAGTCTTAACTTTCCGAGTGGCCGCATGCGGGCGGGGAGGCAGACATACCCCGTACCACGCGGGTAATATGTAGAACGCTCGAGGTACGCCGAGTGGTGGTACACAATGCGCTAACCATTTCCCTGCATTCAAGTCGTAGACTAAAGCGCGGCGGGAAGCGTGACGCGCACTTGAGTGCCTTGTCCCAATTGGTTCCTGACCGTAATCATCCCGCCATGCCGTTCGATAATGCGTTTGGCAATGGACAGCCCCAGTCCGAAACCATCAGTGGAATGCACGTCATCGTGCCGCCAGAACGTGTTGAACACCTTCGGCAGATTATCCGGCGCGATGCCGATGCCAGTATCCGTGATTTCCACCCACACCTGATCGCCCGCCACGCCTGCCGCCACTGTCACAGTTCCATCCTTCGGGGTGAAGCGCATGGCGTTGTCAATGATCTGGCGGAAGGCATCCATCAGTAGGCTGGCATCCCCCACCACATCCAGCAGGTGCGGGAACGGCATTTGCCGTATCGCCGGATGGTTGCCATAGGCATCCTGCGCGTACTGACATTCCGATCGGAGAATCAGACCGATTCCAACGGGTAATTTTTCAAGCGTATCGGAGCTATCCACCCGCACCATGAGCAGCAGGCTATCTAGCAGGCGGGTGATGCGCTTGATCTGCGCCTCGATGGAGTCGGCCTTGCGCTGGCGAGCCTCCGGCCTATCGGAACGCAGCAGCAGATAGGTGGCCGAGCTAATGACCGACAGGGGTGTGCGGAACTCGTGCGCCGCGTCACGGATGAAGCGTGAAAGCACCCCGGTACGTTCCTGTTCCAACTGCAATTCCATCTGGCGCTGCTCGGCTTCTTTGCGCGTGGTGATGTCGCGGCTGATGATATAACTGCGCTGGTACGTCCCATCCGGTGCGTAGAGATAACGGGAGATGTCTTCGCGCCAGAAGTAATGCCCATCCTTGTGCCGGGCGCGGTAGGTGAGCGTCAGATGCGTCTGCCGGTGGATAATCGTATCTTTAATCTGCCGAATGACCGCTTCCCGATCATCGGGATGAATGTACGACCAGCGCGTTTCTGCCCCCATTCCTAGCGACTCGCCGATTTCGCGCCCATGCTGGCGATCATAGGCCGGGGAAGCATAGCTGGTTATGCGCGTGTCCCCTTCGATAACCATGATCCCATCCGAGGTGTTCTCAGCGATCAAGCGGTATTTCTCCTCGCTTTCTCGCAACGCATCTTCAGTCTGCTTCCGCTTGGTGATGTCGCGTGCTACTAAATAGGCACTCAGATAGGTGCCATCTGGCGCATAATTGAAATGGGCATGATCTTCACACCAGAAATAATGACCGTCTTTGTGCTGGGAGCGATAATAATAGATCAGATCGGAGTCTTTCCGGCTAATGGCCGCATATATTCGCTTGAGTACAATATCCCGATCATCGGGATGAATGGTTTCTTTGATGCCTTGCGCTTCCCGACCGAGTGTTTCACCCATCGCCCGTCCATACATGCGGTCATGCGAAGGTGAGGCATACGTAACCCGTCCGAGGAGCGCATCATAAATGACAATCCCATCCGAGGTGTTCTTAGCAATCAGGCGGTATTTCTCCTCGCTCTCTCGTAGCGCATCCTCCATCTGTTTACGTTCGGTGATGTCGTGACCAGA
>CAIPFY010000378.1 GCA_903864435.1 uncultured Chloroflexota bacterium
GTATGGCGGTGCAGGTGCATCAACTCCTGCTGCGAATGGGGTATGTGTTCTCGATCAAGGAGAACACGCACCGTTTAGGGCGCACCCCCGCCTATCGCATTTCGGCGACTGCCAACGAATGCGGCGCGTTGTTCAAGGACTTTTTCGATGAGGAAGCGCTGCCCCTGCCTGCGACGGATTTGAAGTATTACTTCGAATACGATGGCCTGAAGTGGGTGCGGATTGACGAAATCGGCCTCGAAGACTACAGCGGCGCGGTGGTGGATATTGAAGTGGCGGAAGATCACTCGTTCGTCTCTGCCGGCGTGGTCGTCTCGAATTGCTATGTCATCCCGTCCCCCCGCGATTCGCGCAACGGAATCATCGAGACGCTGCGGCAGATGACCGAGATTATGTCTCGCGGCGGCGGCGTGGGCATCAACATCAGCAGCCTGCGTCCGCGCCACTCGTATGTGAAGGGCGTGAACGGACGCTCTAGCGGATCGGTGTCGTGGGGTGCGCTGTACAGCTTCGTCACCGGCTTGATCGAACAAGGTGGGTGCTTCGGCCCGAACGAACGTATCTTCACGGATAAAGGGCTGATTCCAGCGGCGGAACTGGCTGACCGGATGGATGCAGGCGAAATATTCCACGCGCAGACGCATCGCGGGATGCGGCAAGTGACCGCCCGTTTCCGCAACGGTGTGAAACCGCTGTATGAAGTGACAACGGAGCGCGGGTATACGGTTCGCATCACCGAAGATCATAAGGTCGCGGTGCTGATGGACGGCAAAATTACCACGATGGCGCTCAAATACTTGCAACCGGGTGATGAAATCCTGCTGTTGCTGGGCGACGGCGTGCAGGCCGACTATGTGCGCTTGCAGCAGCAGCCGTATGAACGCTCGATCATGAGTACCACGCTGAATGAAGATGTGCGCCTGCCGGACGTTCTCAACGAAGAACTGGCCTATTTGTTGGGCTATATGCACGGCGATGGCTATGTGGTGAACGGTAAAAAGGTCAACTGGAGCGCCCCGAAGGGGGTCAAACTGGCGACGGCTCATGCCTACCCCGCCATTGAGGAGCGTTTGGTACGCGCCATCCAGAACCAGTTCGGGCTGACCGCCACGATTGAACCGGCTGATTACGCAATGAACAACGTCGCGCTGTATTCGCGGGTGGTGGTGGATTGGCTTCAGCAGAACGGGCTGCTCAAAGCCCATGCTGACCAAATCCGTGTGCCGGAAGCGATTTTCCGTTCACCGTCGGCGGTGGCGGGTGCGTTCCTCGCGGGCTATTTCGATGCCGATGGCTGTGATCGTGGGCGCAAGGGCGGCTACGGTTTCGATTGCATTCATCGCCCGATGTTGGCAGATGTGCAGCAGTTGTTGTCCGCCAACGGGATTGTCTCGCGCTTGAGCAAAACAGATCGCAGCGCACAGAACTGGCAGGACATCTATCGCCTATCGGTGACGGGCGCGCAGTTTAAGCAGCGGTTCGCGGCATTTGTGCCTGCCGAGAAGGTGGACGAAGCGCAAGGCACGCGCACGATGTACCAGACCTATCCGGCGGACGTGTGGGCGACCACCGGAGAACGGGCGAAATATCGCCAGCACATCTATGACGGCGTGTCGGAACGCATCTCGTACAACCAGATTACGCACATTCAGGAACGGTTGCACGCGGCGGGTCGTGTGGAGAGCGCGAATCACCTGAGTGACCTGCTGCGCACCCTGCCCGATACCATCCAGAGCATTCAGCCGTTGGGCGACTCGGACGTGTATGATTTTGAAGTGGATGAAGTGCATCTGTTGAGTGGCGCGGGCATCTACACCAGCAATTCGCGGCGCGGCGCGTTGATGCTCATCCTCAACGACTGGCATCCTGACGTGTTTGACTTCATCAACAGCAAGCGCAAGGCGGGGCAGATCACCAACGCCAACATCAGTGTGGGCGTGAGTGACAAGCTGATGGAACAGGTCAAGGTTGATGGCGACTGGCCGCTGATGTTCCCGGATACCAGCGACCCGGCCTATGATGAACTGTGGGATGGCGACCTCGACAAGTGGGTTGCGGACGGTCATAAGGCGATCACCTATCGCACGGTGAAGGCGCGGGCGGTGTGGGATGCGATCATCGAGAGCGCGTGGGCCAGCGCCGAACCGGGCGTGTTCTTCCGCGAACGCTACAACAAGATGTCGAATAGCTGGTACTACGCGCCCATCATCAGCACCAACCCGTGCGGCGAACAGGGTTTGCCGGCCTTTGGCGTGTGCAATTTGGGGGCGATCAACCTCGCTAAGTTCTACGATGCCGACAAGCATGATGTGGCGTGGGGCGAACTGGATCGGGCGGCGCGGTATGCCACCCGCTTCCTCGACAATGTGATTGACAGCACGCCGTACTTCTTCGATGAGAACCATAAGCAGCAGACCGGCGAACGCCGCGTGGGGCTGAATAACATGGGGCTGGCGGAACTGATGATCCGCCTCGGCATTCGCTATGGCAGCGACGAGTCGGTGGCGTTCATTGATAAACTCTACGGGTTCCTCGCCCGTTCGATCTACGAAACTTCGGTTGAACTGGCGCAGGAAAAAGGCGCGTTCCCGAATTTTGATGCCGAAAAGTTCGGTCAAAGCGGGTTCATGCAGTCCATGCCGCAGGATATTCAGGAGATGGTGCGTAAGAACGGCATCCGCAACGTGACGCTGACCACGCAAGCGCCCACTGGAACGACGGGCACAATGGTCAATACGTCTACCGGCATCGAACCGTTCTTCTCGTGGGTGTACTACCGCAAGAGCCGTTTGGGGCTGCACGAGGAACAGGTGCCGCTGGTCAAAGAATGGCGCGACCAGAACCCCGGCGCGAAAGACCTGCCGGACTACTTCGTGACCGCGATGGATTTGTCGCCGGAAGACCATGTGAAGGTGCAGGGCGCGATTCAACGCTGGGTGGATAGCAGCATCAGCAAGACCTGTAACGTCCCCAACCACTACACGGTGGAGCAGGTGAGCGACCTGTACAAGTATATGTACGAGCTGGGCTGCAAGGGTGGCACGATCTACCGCGACGGCAGCCGCGACGAGCAGGTGTTGATGCTGAAGGGCGACGAACGCGCCGAAGGCGAGAAAGCCAATCCCGCGCCCAAGTCTGCCGAGAAGGTGGAGCAGGTCGCCACGCCGCACCACGTTTATCCGCGCCCCAAGCGCCTGTCGGGGGTGACGGTCAGCCGCAAGACTCCGTTCGGCACGGCTTATATCACCATGAACAGCGATGAATACGCCAACCCGTTCGAGGTGTTCATCACCGTCGGCAAGGCCGGCAGCGATTTGCAGGCCGATGCCGAAGGGCTGGGGCGCATGATCTCGCTGCAACTGCGGACGACTGCGCCGCAGAACCGCATGGAAATGCTCAAGTTGATCGTGGATCAGCTTCAGGGCATCGGCGGGTCGCGTTCGGTGGGCATGGGGCCGTCGCGGGTGATTTCGCTGCCGGACGCGGTGGCGGGCGCACTGACCGAACACTACCTGTCGCAGCAGCAACCGCAACAGTTAGGGCTGGGGCTGTCGCTGGAAAACGGGAACGGCAGCAGCACGGCGAAGGCCGCCCATGCCGATGACCATGCGTCCAGCAGCAACGGGGCGCACTCCGGCTACATTACCGGCGCGGACTTGTGTCCGTCGTGCGGCACGGTCAGCCTCGTGAAGATCGAAGGTTGCGAGAAGTGCATGACCTGCGATTATAGCCGCTGCTAGAGTAGATGGATTGCCAAGAGCAGGTGAGAGCCTGCTCTTTTTGTTTCCCTACGAAAGTGTGGGGCAGGGTTGTATAATCCTGCGTCGGCATTAGACAGACTATAGGATCAGGCATGTTGAATGATTTGAGTGCGGCGGACAGTGGCTACTGGCATGAGCCGGATGCCCTTCTGGTGGATATTGTTTCCGGTTTTGTCAATAAAGGCGGCATGGAACTGGGCGTAACGCTGTTCATTCGCGGCCTTGTGATTAGCGGGGTGCTGGTGGGTGAGCGCGAGTATTTGCGTGCGATCAGCGAGATGTTCCGTTCGCAGGCCAAGCGCACGCTGCTGAATCCGACCAAACAGGAAATGCAGATGACGGATGAGATTTTCGATTTCACCAACATGGCTGAGGATATTGTGGTGGAAGATTTGTACGACGACCCGGCCATCGCGCAGCGCCTTGTGGAAGAGGCGCAGGATGAGGACGAACTGGACGACATGGTTGGGGTTCCCGCCATTCGGTATTTGCACCTGAAAGACCCGGCAGTGATTCAGCCGCAGCCAGCGGTGAGTTTCTCGCACAGCAGCATTTCCATCCTGCGCATTCGCCTGACGGCGGTGGATGGCTGGATGCTGGGCAAGGTCACGGTGGATGACGACGATGATCTGATGAACTTCCCGCCGCCTGCGCCCAACGAAATCCGGCACTAAACATCTCTTGTCCCGCGTGTTGACTTTCTTTCGCAAGCCAGTGGTGCGCCGTCGTCTGGGGCAGGTGGTTTTGCTCACGTTGGTGCTGTGGCTGTGGGTGGTGCTGGTGCTGGTGGTGGTGATTGACGGCTATGGTCGTGTGGATCGCGCCCAACCGGCTGATGTCATCATCGTGCTGGGGGCAGGGTTGCAGCGTAACAACCAGCCCGGCCCGGCGCTGATTCGCCGCGCCGCCGCCGCCGCCGATCTGTACCATGCCGGTTATGCGCCCATCCTCATCTGCTCCGGCGGCAAACCGGGCAACCGCACTCGCAGCGAAGCCGATGCCTGCGCCGAACTGCTACACGGGGCGGGCGTGCCTGAATCCGCCATCGTCCTCGAAGGTAACAGCCGCAGCACCGAAGAAAACGCCTTTGAGTCCAAGCTGATTATGGATGCGAACGGCTGGCGCACCGCCATTGTCGTCAGCGACAATTACCATCTGTTCCGCGCTTTGCGCCTGTTCCGCAACGCAGGCATCCCCGTTGTGACCAGCCCCGCGCCCGTTGACCCGCCGCCGTTGCAATACATTGTGTTCATGGCGCGGGAAGTGGCGGCCTTCCACTGGCAGTTGCTCAAAGAGGCGCTCCATCTGCCCATCACCTACGTGCAGGGAATATGACCGGATGCAGTAGAATGATGCTAGGATGAGCCTAGTAGTCAGCCGATAGGTTGAGGTGCAGCCATGATTTCAGGCATTCTCATCGAACAGCTTCAAAAACTCAGTCGTTCCGAGAAACTACGCATTGTTCAAATACTGGTTGAACAATTGGCAGAGGACGAACCCTTCGATCTGGCAACTGAATATGAAGTGTGGTCGCCCTACGATTCGCCCGGTGCTGCCATGATTCTGTCTCAAATGCTCGAAGATGAGGCGAAAAATGCCTGATGTTGAACAGTTTCCCTATGTGATGATTCAGAATCCGACAGGTGAAACGACCCTTCGCCCCCTGATGCCAGCGATACTGCATCTATCTAGTAGTTCTCTCCAAGTACAAAGCCTCCTCGATACTGGCGCGGATGTAAATGTGTTGCCTTATCATCTTGGTGTTGCACTGAATGCGAATTGGGAATCGGCACGACAAGGAATACGTCTTTCGGGTAATCTTGCTCGTTATGAAGCGCGGGGAATCCTATTAAAAGTTTCTGTGGGGCGATTTCCTGAAGTGTCGTTAGCATTTGCATGGACTCGTGCTGAAAATGTTCCATTGATATTCGGTCAGGTCAATTTCTTTGCAGTATTTGATGTGTGCTTTTTCCGTTCTCGGCAATTGTTTGAGGTACGTCAAAAAGAAACCGAATGACCCCCGTAGGGCTGGCGTAGGTTGTGCGCTGATTGGTCGTTGCGAGTAAATCCCCCCCTCTAACCCTGTTTCGCATATAATTAAGAGAGTACCACTCATTGAGGGGGGAAAGTATTAACTATGAGTATCCGTCGGGTGATTTTATTGGCGGCGGCACTGATCGCCCTGCTGGGCTTGAGCAGCGCCCCGATGGTCGCGCAGGATACCAGCGTGACTTCGACCAGCCTGCGGGTGGTGGATAGCAATCCGCTTCCCGGACAGGAATTGAATTTACAAGCACCGATTACCCTGTACTTTAATACGCCGATTGACTGCGGCAGCGCGGCCTCTGCTGTCACGCTCACGCCGACGGTAGCTGGCGCAGTGTCGTGCAGCGACAGCGACTCGTCGGTCAGCTTCACGCCGTCGCAACCGCTGGAACGCGCCACCGTCTACACGCTGGCGCTGGCGACCACGCTGCGCGGCGCGGATGGTTCGGCGCTGGCGGAGTCGTTCAAGCTGACGCTCAATAGCTTGGGCGACCTGATCGTGTCCGACGTGCTGCCGAAAAGTGGTTCAATGGAGGTGGCCGCCGATTCGACAGTGACGGTCATCTTTAACCGGCCTATTGTGCCGCTGGTGGCCGCCGAGGACGCGGGCAGCTTGCCCAACCCGCTGCTGTTCCGGCCACAGGTGGCGGGGCGCGGCGAATGGGTGAATACCTCGATCTATATGTTCCACCCCGACCCCGGTCTGGCGGGGGGCACGGATTACGCGGTGGCGGTTGATCCGGCGCTGGCGGCACTGGACGGCGCGACCCAGCGCGAGTCGTATAAATGGACGTTCAAGACCGCCCTGCCCGCCATTGTCGAGATGGTTCCGCAGGCCATGTCGGAAGCGGTGACGCTCGATCAGACGGTGCAGGTGCGCTTCAATCAGCAGATGGATCGCCCCAGCACCGAAGCGGCCTTTTTCATGCACCTTTCGGGGCAGACTGGACTTATCCCCGGCGCGTTTGAATGGGCTGAGGATGGCATGGGCTTCCGCTTCACGCCGTCCACGCTGCTTCAGATAGACAGCGTATACGAGGTTGGCTTCCCGGACGGCGCGGCGCAATCTGCTGGCGGCGGCTCGACGCTGCAAGGGATTAACAAATGGCAGTTCGCCACCGTGCCGTATCCTTCGATTGTCGGCACCGACCCCACTGACGGTTCGGGCGGCGTGTATCCTTGGGGCAGCGTCACGCTGTACTTCGCCTCCCCGATGGACATAGACACACTCAAGGACAAGGTGACGATTGATCCCAAGCCGTGGCGCGATGCCGATTACTACTATGGCGACTGGGACAACAGCTATAACATCAATTTCCCGATGGAACCGAGTACCACCTACACGATTTCGGTTGCACCCGGTATGGCGGATGTGTACGGGAATACCATCACCAGCGCCCGCACGTTCAGCTTCGCCACTGCCCCCTACGACCCTGATTTCTCGCTGAACGTCCCCGGCCCGATGGGCTTCTACAACGCTCGTGCCGAGAGTACGCGCCTGTTCCTGACTCACCGCAATATCAGTCAGTTGAACTTCTCGCTGTACCGCGTGTCGCTGCCGACGTTTGCGGCGGCCATGCAGACCAGCAGTTACGATCCGGGCAGCGCCCTCACGCCGCCGCCGAGCGATCTGCTCAGTCAGTGGCAGATGCCGGTGGAAGCGCCGCTGAACGCCCAGAAGTATGAACTGCTCACGCTGGGCAGCAGCCCGTCCGTCGAATGCCCCGGCGCGCCGCCTTCGCATCTGAAGGTGGGCGATATGGCGATTGTGGTCACGGAACCTGATCCGGTACGCGCCCGCAGCAGCCCGCCGGATGGCGAAGTGATTGACCAACTGTACAAAGGTTATCAACTGCCCATCGTGGGCGGGCCGGTGTGCGCCGATGGCCGTTTGTGGTGGCAGGTCACGCTGCGCGATGAACGCAGCGCATGGGTGGCCGAGGCCATTGTGGAAAACGGCGTGGATACCTACCTGATTGACCTGCGGATGGCGGGGCAGACCAGCGCAGTAGATATGAGCGCGAACGGGGCGCTGACTTCGGGGCTGTATCTGCTGAACGTGACCGCGCCGGAAACCGATGCACGGGGCTATTCGCAAGTTTCGCATGTGCTGGTGGTGGGTTCCGCCAACCTGACGATGAAATACGCAGTGGATAGCGTGCTGGTGTGGGCGACGGAGGCGCAGACCGGCCTGCCCATCGCCAACACGCCCGTCAAGCTGTACGGGCAGGGCTTCACCCCGATGGGCGATGCCGTGACGGATGCTGA
>CAIPFY010000379.1 GCA_903864435.1 uncultured Chloroflexota bacterium
CCGCGCCATGCCCCTTGTCCCCACCGCTACTCGTCGCGCACCGGCAGTCCCTTGCGCTCGATCAGCTCATCCAGCACCGAGTCCAGCAGGTCGCGCACCAGCGGGCGCAGATCGTCCGGGGTGGGCAGCGGCGCAGGTGGCGACTCCCGCGCCGCCCGTGCCGCATCTTCCAGACTGAACCCGCCGATCAACGCCAGTGCCAGCGCGGTCAGCAGCGTCAGCAGTTCCCCGCGCAGCGCCGCCAGTGGCGGGACAGCCAGCACCAACACGCCCACCAGCAGCGCACACAGCGCAATCACCACCCGCCGCGAACGCAGCACCAGCCGCAGCGGGTCGAGCAGCGCACGACGGTTTTGCACATCAGGCATCATTGGCTCCCCTTTCATCAGGTCAAAACTCGGAATCTGAAACGGTCTTTCCCCCTCCCCGCCTTCGTCTCGCTTCCTTCGCCCTGACGCGCAGCGGAAGGGTTGGGGATGAGGGCTACCCCCGCAGCGCCTCCACCTCCGCCGCCAGCCAGTTCACGCGCCGCACCAGCGCCGCCAACCGTTCGTCCGCGTAATCGGCGGGGTCGGGGGCGCGGCCTGCCTCGGCACGGGCTGCCGCCAACGCCTGCGCCTGCTGCTGCTGACGGGTTTGCGCCGCGCTCAAACGGTCGGGGTCATGCTCGCGCAGCACACGGCGGGCGCGTTTCTCGGCGTCGTCCTCCCCACCCGCGTGCAGATGCACGATCAGCAGCGCCGGCGTCAGGCTGCATCCCGCATAGGCCGCACCCAGTTCGGCCTGCAACTGCTCATCCAGCGCGGACAGATTCAACGGCGGACGTTCAAATCGAAGTTGGCGCATATCCTAAATCTCCCGTACCCAGAACTGCGGATGATGATCGAAGCCGCTGGTTCCCGCCCCGGCGTACAGCGTCAACGATGCGCCGGAGGTCGCCCACATCAGCTTAAAGGTGTGGCTGCCGGGAGCCAGCCCGGTTTTGACTGCTGCGAACGACACTGAGAACGCCCCGCTGACACCTGCGATAGGGGATCGGGACTGGATTAACCCGTTGTCGCCGCCCAGCATCACGCCGTCCACGTCCACATCCATCTGGCAGCGCCCGTACAGTGCGCTGTGGCTGAACGTGCCAAAGAACACCACCAGCACATTCCCGCCGCCCGTGCTGATCGTCAGGCTCAGTTCGCTATTGCTGCCGTCCACTTCGACCATGCTGGTCGCGCTGGTCACATAATCCGCCGCCTCGTTCATCTGGCGCAGGCTGAACGGCGGCTCCTTCAGGAACGATAAATTGTCGCGCACCTGAGCGTTCAAATCGGAGGCCAGTAGCGCCTCGCCCGTCACCCATGTACGCGGCGTACTCCATGCAGCAGGCATTGGTCGTTATTCCTTTCACACGCTTCTCGAAATACCCATAGAGGCTAGAGGGCTATCCTCCGCCCTCGCCTAGCTGTACTCAGTGGTCGGAAGAGCGCAGGGGTGAGGTTCACCCCGCCAGCATCCGCGTCCCGTCCGGGCGGTGCGTACCGATCAGGAAGAACCCCTCGTCTGCTCGATCCAGCAACCAGCGCACCCGATGGCGATACCCGCCCCGATCCACCTCATGCGCCTCCCCGACGATGTGGTACACCGCGCTGTGACCGGTCTGCGTTTCGTGGATGCTCACGCGGTCAAACAGCGTCCGTTCCAGCATCGCCGCCTGATGCTGTGGCGCGTGCAGAGTCATCGCCTGCACCCGACCACGCGGCGTTTTACGCGCCGCCACCATCCACCGCGCCATCTCCTCCGCCTCCTCGGCGCGGGTGAACGCGGCTGACCGCCATTCGCGGCTATGCAGCCCGTACAGCGCCACGCTCCCCGCGTCCTGATGTTCCACCAGCAGCGAGTCGCCGATGTGCAGCGGAGTCCCGCGCAGGCGCAGCGCCGTCACCACCACCGCGCCCACGCCGCTGTACAGCACTTCCAGCCGCGCCGCGTTCGTACTCCAGTCCACCAACCGGACGCGCACCCGCGCCGTCACATCCTCCCCGGTGCCATCGGCGCGGCTGTTCGCGCTGAAATCCACCACCGCCAGCGGCGGGATCACGCTCACCGCCCCCCACGCCTGCCCCTGCGGATCGCGGAATCGCGCCAGCACCGTTCGCGGTTGTTCCGGCTCCACCCGCAGCGCCGCCGTCGCCTGCCACAGCACGCTCCCCGCCGTCCCCGTGCTGCGCGGTGTGACTCGCACCCGCACCGCATTCACCAGTTCCGCGCCATACACATACGCCAACCCGTCCATATCATTGCTGAAGGCGGTCAGCGCAGGCGCGGCGGTCAACCCGTAGTGCCGATTGAGGAACACGAACGCCCCATCGCGGCGGGTATACAAGCGCCCACGTTCCGCCAGCAGGATTTCCGCCAGCGCATCGGCAGCGGTCAGCCCGTCCAGTTCGTCCACCGCCGCATAATCGAACGACGAGCGCCCCGTTTGCAGCGCCGCGCTGAACGGTGTCCCCGCCAGTTTCGCGCTCCCGATGGTGGCCTGCCCGCTGAGGCCGATTTGCAGCCGATCGCCGATCAGCGGATCGCGCAGTCGGGCGGCTTCCAGCACCGCCTGTATCAGCAGGTCAGTGCGTTTGCCGGTTTGCGGCGGCAGCCACACCCGCCGTTCACGCAGTTCGCGCTCCCGCCCGCACAGAACCAGCAGCGACTCGCCTGATCCCAGCGCCCCCGCTGCGGGTTCAACCCGTTCCACATACCCGGTGAAATGGGTGCGCGTCACGCTGGCCTCATCCACGCTCTGAATGCACACCGGCATCCCCGGCAGCAGCGGTTGCGCGGCGGCCTCCGGCGAATAGGCGCGATCCGCCCCCCGCAGCCGCACGCGCCCGCTGGACGGCGCGGCCACCCGATCACCCGCCGCCGCCATGCCCAGTTCCCAGCGCACCTCC
>CAIPFY010000380.1 GCA_903864435.1 uncultured Chloroflexota bacterium
GGCGGGGCGGGTTACAAATCCGGCACGACCGCCAGCACCACGCCCGTCGCCGGGCCGCCCAAGCGCATATCCACGCAGGCGCTGATATAGGCGTAAGCGTCGAACGGGTCGAGTCCCTTGCCCTTCACCAGCCAGTCAAACGCCTGATCCAGCGCCACCTGATGCGCCTTTTCCAGCGTGTCGCCCATCCCCACGCAGTAGGTCGCGCCGCCGATGGCAAGGCGCGGGTACGGCAGGTTCAAGCCTTTTTCGAGGCTGATGCGGAGCGTGGCGCTGCCCGCCGCTTCCAGACTGACCCATGTGGGTTCGGCTGTGCCCATCGCCGCGTGCAGATCGCCCATCGAGAGCAGGCCGCCCGCCACGAACACCGGCAGATACAGCGTCGCCCCCGGCGACATCTCACGCAAGTCCATGTTGCCGCCGAACGGGTAAGCCGGCATGAAGGTCGAACCGCTGCCTTCCGCTGGCGCCACGCCGATGCAGCCGATCATCGGCTTGATGGGAACGCTCAGGCTGTCGGAAATGTGGGCGCGCCCGTCTTTCAGCGGCGTTTGCTTCACGCGCAGGTCTTTCGTCTGCTTGCCCAGCCCGCCGAAATCCGGCAGCCACACCGACCACGCCCGCGTCACCTGCACCTCAAGAATTTCGATTTTGAGCGCGTCGCCGGGTTGCGCCCCGCGCACCACCACCGGCCCCGTGACCGCGTTGAAGTTTTCGAGTCCGATGGCCTCCACCGACTCGCCGTTGGAGAGGCGCTCATAGGCGGCGTCGCCCGTCTCGAAGGTCACGGTGTCGCCGCTGTCAATTTCCAGCACCGGCGCGTTGGCGGCACTGAACGAGAAGGTTTTCTGGTCTTTTTTTAAGGCATACGTTGCCATATTCGTTTGCCGATCTCCGTAAAGGCTTACTCGTGCTTGCGGATGAAATCGCCTAAAACCTGCATATAGCGTTCAGCTTCTTCGGCGTGGGCGGTGTGCGAACTGTTCTCGAACAGCACCCATTCCGAACCGCGAATGCCGTTGTGAACGGTCTGCGCGATGACCGGCGTGGCCTCGTCGTACTTGCCGGATGTCACCAGCGTGGGCGCGTTGATCTTGCCCAGTTGCGGGATGATGTCCCAGTGCTTGAGCGTGCCGATCACATGGAACTCGCTGGGGCCGTTCATGGTGTAATACACTTCCGGGTGCTGCGCGAGCTTGGCGAAACTGCGCGAGACATACTCCGGGTTGGGGACGATGCGGCACACATGGCGATCATAGAATACCTGCATGGCCTGAGCATATTCCGGGTCATCCGTCGTGCCCGCCGCTTCGTGCTTCAGCAGCGCCGCCTGCACATCGGGCGGAAGCTGATCGCGCAGTTTGTTGGCTTCTTCCACCCACTGAATCATGCTGGCGGGCGAACTGGCAATCGTCACGCTGGCGACGCCCTGCGGCTGGCGAATCATATATTCCATCGCCAGCATCCCGCCCCACGACTGCCCTAACAGATGGATGCGATCCAGCCCCAGCGCCTGCCGTACCACGTCCACTTCTTCGACGTACAAATCCACCGTCCACATTTCCGGGCGGGGCTGGTCAAGGTGCGAAAGGCCGCAGCCCAGTTGATCGTAATAGATCACGCGCCGTCCGGTATCGGCCATCGCGTCCAGCGATTCGAGGTAGTCGTGGCAAGCGCCCGGCCCCCCATGCAGCGCCAGCAGCGGCAGTTTGCCCGGTTCTTCGCCTTCCCCGACGATGCGATACCATGTTTTGTAGCCCTTGAACGGGATGAAACCTTCTTGGATCGGATGTGCCATGTGTCAATCCTTTTGGTGGTGAGCTAACGCTGTGAAGTGCGCGGGTCGAGCGCGTCGCGGACGGCATCGCCGAGCAGATTGAAGCCGAGCGTGGTAATCAGAATGGCGGCGGTGGGGGCGAGGATCATCCAGGGGGCGATGCGGTAGCGGCTCTGCCCTTCGGCGATCATGTTGCCCCAACTGGGCAGCGGCAGCGGCACGCCCACGCCGAGGAAACTCAACGACGATTCGATCAGCACCGTGTTGGCGAAGTTGAGCGTCCCCCACACCACCGTGATCGCGGCGATTTGCGGCAGGATGTGGCGGATCATGATGTGCCAGTCGCTGGCGCCGATGCAGCGCGCACTTTCGATGAAAGCGCGTTCGCGCACCGAAAGCACCTGACTGCGTACCAACCGCGCCAGCGCCGGCCAGTTGATGACGGTGAGGATAATCAGCACTGTCGGGATGCTAGGGCGCAACACCGACCCTAACCCTAGCGCCAGCAGAATCGCTGGGAACGCCAGCAGCACATCGGTGATGCGCATCAACAGCCAGTCTATTTTGCCGGAGTAATAGCCCGCCAGCAGCCCGACCAGCGTGCCGAAGATGGCGGCGACTGTGTTGGCTACGAAGCTAACGGTGAGCGACACCTGTGCGCCATACAGCAGGCGGCTCATCATGTCGCGCCCCAGATGATCCGTCCCCATCGGGAACTGTTCATTCGGGCCAAGCGGGACGCCGGTGGCGCTTAAGCCTTCGCGGAACTGCTTGAGAGGATCGGTGGGAGAAAGCTGTGGCGCGAAAATAGCCGAAAGAACCACCGCCACGACCAGCGCCCCGCCCACCCATGTGCGCGGCATCCGGCGCAGAATCGCCCAGAACGAATTGTTAGATTGAGCAGCCGTTGTAATTGCCATTTCAGCTCTTGTAAACCAGCCGCACACGCGGATCAAGCCACATATACAGCATGTCAACGAACAGGTTCAACATGACGACAGCGACCGACGCGAACAGCACCGTCCCCATAATCATCGGCGTATCCTGATTGCGGATGGCCGTCCACGCCTGCAAGCCAATGCCCGGCCAGCCGAACACGGCTTCGATCACCACCACGCCGCCGAGCAGTAGCGCGAAGTCTAGCCCCGCCAGCGTGACTAACGGCAGCAGCGCGTTGCGCAGCACATGGCGCGTGAGTACCTTGCGCGGCGATAAGCCTTTGGCTTTGGCGGTGCGGATGTAGTCCTCGCCGGTGACTTCCAAAATGCTGTTGCGCAGCACCCGCGAATAGAAGGCTGTGCCGCCGATTCCGAGTACGATGGCCGGCAGAACCAGATGCAGCACGGTTCCGTAGCCGCCCAACGGAAAGATGGGGATGACGAACCCGAACAGGTAGAGCGCCACCAGCCCCAGCGCGAACTGTGGCACCGAGATGCCGATGAGCGCCACCAGCGTAGCAATCTGATCAATCCACGACCCCGGACGCAGCGCCGCCAGAATGCCTAGCGGCACGCCCACCGCCAGTTCCACGAACAACCCCGCGAGAGCCAGTTGCAAGGTGGCGGGCAGGCGTTCGACCACCGCTTGCAGCACCGGACGCTTATCGCGGGTGGATTGACCCAGATCGCCCTGTATGGCACGTCCCAGATAGCGAATGTACTGTACAGGAAGCGGTTGGTCTAACCCCCACAGCACCCGGATGCGCTGCACGGTTTCTTCGGGCGCACGCGGCCCGGCATACATACGGGCGGCATCACCGGGCATCAAAAAGACCATCACGAAGGTAATGGTGGCTACTCCGAAGATGACCCCCACCGCCCCGATCAAACGCTGAACAAAATAGGCCGTCAAAATGGTTCCCCACTGAATGCAATAAGCGGGGACAGAGTGTTGCTCTGTCCCCGCAGCATCACATGACTGCAATGAGCGAATTACTTCAGCTTGGCTTCGGCGAAGCGCAGCAATACCGCCGGGTCTGTCTGGATGTCCAGCCGTTCGCTGGTGAAGTAGTAGTCCACTGCCTGCACCAGCGGAATGTTCGGCACTTGTTCCGCCACCTGCGCCTCGAAATCCGCGAAGGCGGCCCAACGGGCTTCACCCAGCGGGACGGCGTTGGCGACTTCAAAAGCCGCGTCCAGTTCGGCGCTGCAATACTTCGCCCAGTTGTACGAGCCGCCGCACTGGAGCAGCGGTTCCCAGTTGTCCGAGGGGTCTTGATAGTCCATGTACCAGTTGGTCATGACCAGATCGAGCGTGTCCGGGTAAGTGACCAGCACATCGAGGAACTGGGCATTGTCAATCGAGGTCATTTCGACGTTCACGCCGATGGCCGCCAGATCAGCGATGATGGCCTGCGACATCGCTACATCGTTCGGGAAGGTGGTGGTCAACAGGGTGGTGCTGAAGCCATCCGGGTAGCCCGCCTGTGCCAGCAGCGCCTTCGCGCCTTCGGGATCATATTCAGGAGCGACCACATCCGGGTTGTGACCGACCACGCTGGCGGGCAGGAAGCCGCCAATCGGGGTGGCGCGCCCGTTCAGGATTTGCACCAACCGCTGACGGTCAACCGCCATGCTCAACGCCTTACGCACGTCCAGATTGTTGAACGGCTCTTTGTTGTTGTTCATGATGACGTAGCCGGTGTTGGGGAAGCCTTCGGACTTCAGCAGGCGGGTCGAAAGCACCGGATCGGCAGCCAGACGCGGGTAATCGGCATTCGGCACAAATTCCAGCGCAATATCGGTTTCGCCGCTTTCCATACGCAGCACGCCGACCGAGGCTTCCACGCCCAGTTGCAGTTCAAAGCCATCGAAGAAGGGCTGGCCTTCGGCGAAGTAGTACGGGTTGCGGCTGCCCGCCACACGGACGCCGCTTTCCCAGCTATCCAGCATAAACGGGCCAGCGCCCAACGGCTGCCGCCCGAAATTATCGCCCGCCGCTTCCACGCCTTCTTTGGCGATGATGAAGCCGGGGGGCAGCGCGAACCGCTGCATCATAGACCACACCGGTATTTCGGTGGTGAATTCGACGGTCAGGGGGTCGAGTACCTTGATGCCGGCCACTTCACTGGCGTTCCCCGCCAGACGGTCTTTCGCGCCCACGAGGGACTCGAACATGAAGGCGGTGGGGGCGGCCTGTTCCGGGCTGAGTAGCCGTTCAAAGCTGTATTTCACATCGTCCGCCGTCAGGTCACGCCCGTTGGCGAACTTCAGCCCTTCGCGCAGCTTGAAGGTGAACACGGTGCCGTCGTCGCTCACCGTCCACGATTCCGCCAGCGCGGGGATAGGCGTGCCCGCGTCTTGCAGCTTGACCAGACCGACATAGAACAGGGACGACATGGCCCAAGTTTCGGTTTCATAGGCGATATGCGGGTCAGTGGTACGCATATCTTGGCTGAGAACGATGCGGAGGATGTTGTCCTGTGCCTTCACACCCGAAAGGGAAAGCGACAGCACGAGAAGCAGCATGAGCGTAATGGTCAGACGAAAACGGCGCATACGGTTTTCTCCTATCGTAAAATAACCCGAATCCCCAATGTGGACTGAAGTGAACAATCGTAACGAATTGCACGAAAGCGTGCAAATAAACGGCGGCTTGCAGCACTTTTGCCGAATGCACCCTGATTTTCCCTCAAATGGTGAGCCGCCAAGCAATATGCTAAACTAACTGCGATGATGGACAAAACATTTTTACCAGATTCACCACCGCTGCCCGTCGTTCCGCTTCCCCCCATTCGCCGGGGGGTGAAAAATACACTGGTTGGGATGTTGCTGTTGGAAGTGGTATCAGGATCAATGCGTTTGTAGGCAGTTTCGGGGTATACCGGAGCGTATGCACTTGCCAACCGAGCCAAAGGAAACCCGATTCTTAGAGATGCTGCGCCACAGTCGTCTGCGGCATGTCTACTTTTTGCTGGGCAGCATCCTCCTTACCCTGATTGTCATTTACTTCATTAGCATTTCACCCCTGCTCACCCTGAGCCAGTCTGCGCTGATCGCGTGGGTGGGGTGCGCCGCGCTGTACTGTATCGCCACCATTTCGGACGCCCGCAACGCGGATAATACATGGAGCAGTTACCGCAATCTGGCGGTGATGACCACCTTGCTGCTGGAAGGTTATCTGGCGGCGCTGGTGCTGATCGTCGTCAGCATTTCGGTTTCAGCCCTCATCCGTGTGCGTTGGGGCGCTCGTATGGGCATGGCTGACATGCCGATCAACATGATTTTGTGGCGGCGAATGCTGATTTGCGCTGTGTCGGTGCTGGCGTTGAGCGCGGCAACCTTGCTGTACAGGTTGTTTAAGGGGCCGATTCCGTTGAACGGGATTACCTCTGAATACCTGCTGGCGCTGTTTTTCGCGCTGTTCGGTCATTTCGGTTCCATCCAGCTTGCCCGTTACCTGATTGCCCGACGGCGCAGACGGGAATTTGAGCCGATCTGGGGTGAGAATGAGCGCCCGCGCCTGTACTCCGAAATGACGATGGCCGCTGTGATGGTAGCCATGCCGTTGATCTATCACGGTTCGGGGATCAGCGCCTTTTGCATTGTGCTAATTATGGTTGCGGCCTATGCCCTGCGCTACCACGAAATGAGCGAGGCCGGGGTGCGCGTCAACCAGATGTACCAGCAAAGTCTCGAAGTGGTGCGCAAGCTCACGCTGGTCAACCGCGCCGCCCAGAAAGCCATGTTCAACGTAGACCAGCAGATCGCCATCGAAAACGCCTGCCAGACGGCGCACACCATCGCCCATGCCGATTATGCGCTGGTGCTGCTGGCGACATATGAAGGCGCGCCGCTGCATGTGGTACAGTCCGTCGGGCTGAATATTATGCAAGAGGATATGCTGGCGGAACGCACTTTTTCACTGGTAGAGGACAGCAGCACGCGCATTGTGGCGGACAAGCGCCAGTCGCACCCGCCGGGTTCGCTGACCGGGTTGGCGGAATTGCTGGAAGCGCAGTCGTGGGTGGAAATCCCGCTGCGTTCTGGGAGTTCAGCCATCGGGTATCTGGCGGTGTATTACCGTCAACCGCAATCCTTGAGCGCCACCGAAACCGAACTGCTGGAAATCTTGAGTTTGCAGCTGGCCTCCGCGCTGGATAATGCGCAACTGCTGCACGAGATGGAAATCCACGCTTTCGAGATGACCCATCTAGTGCATCTGTCGCGCATTTCGGCTTCCAGCCTCGACCTGACGAAAGTGAGCGTAGACATCGCCGGGGTGCTGCGCCAGATGACCAATGCCGATTGGGTGATGATCGGCCTATTCAGCAGCAACGCCAACTACATCCGCATTGCGGGGTTGAGTACCAACCAGTCGTCCACTGACAACGACACGGTGGAAACCCGCCTACCCATTTTTGCGGATTTGAGCCGCGTGAACCGCGAAACCGGAATGATGGTCTTTACGGTGGATGACCCCGCTAATCCGCTTTCCAATGCCATGTCCAGCTACCTCGAAAAGCTGGGGCTGCAAACGCTGGCGGTGGTGCCACTGGCCTCGGAAGACGATCATCTTTTCGGGTTGTTGTTTATAGGCCGCGTTCAAATTTACCGCTTCAGCGACCGCGAAACACAACTGCTGGAAACCGCTGCTTACCAGATCGCCGCGCAAATTCATAACGTGCGCACCTATGCGGATACCTATCACGCCCTGCGGCAGCAGCTTCAGCAGTTATCCCTGATCGAAGACATCGCGGGGCGCATCTCCAGTTCGCACGATTTTCATTCCATCATCCGCGATGTCTTGACGCCGCGCTCAAAAGCACACAGGCCGATGTGATGGATTTGGCGCTGCTCACCGATGCGGGCGATTTCTGGGTGATCGAGCATGTGTTTGAGAGTGGCACTTCGCGCCGCCTGTATATGCAACAGCGCATTGACGAAGGCGTGATGGGGATGGTGGCACGTAGCGGCGAGGTGGTGGTGGCGCGGGATAACCGCACACTCTCGCAGTACGTCAGCACCGTCCGCGACCGCTACATGAGTTCGCTGGCGGTGCCGATCAAGCGCAACGGGCAGATCGTCGGCGTGTTGAACGTCGAAAGCAAGCAGTTGGATTTTTTCAATCAGGATCAGGCGCATTTCTTGATGAGCCTCGGCAACCACGCCATTATCAGCATTGAGAATGCTCGGTTGCTGGAAGAACTGCGTTACCAGATTGACACGCTCACCAATTTGCGCGAGCTGTCGCTCTCGCTTTCGACGGCGGTGGATATTGATGCCGTTGCCGGCGCGGTGATGAGCGCCGCCATGCACATCGCGCAGGCACAGTATGCCGCCGTCTTCCAATGGGAACCGTCAGAAAACACACTGATTCCGCTGAGTAAACGGCAGGTAGATCAGAGTTTGGAAATGAACGGGCAGATGGCGCTGATCTTAGACCTTGCCCGTCAGTCCATATATGGTGCCGACCCGCTGATGGTGGAAGATGTGCGCGAACGTTATGGCGAACGTGTGCCGCAGCCGGTGAACTACTCCGGCTTGATCGCGGTTCCCGTGCGCAACCGTGAATACCTGTTCGGGGTGCTGTGCTTGGGCTTCTCGGAACATGCGCTGCCCGATCAGCGCGACCTGAACACGCTCATGCTACTGGCGGTGCAGGCGGCGCGTCATCTGGAAAACGCCGCCCTCAACGAGCAGATTCACGAGGGCAACAACCGGATGCGCGCCATCCTCGACTCCACCCGTGATGGCGTGATTCTGCTGGATTACAACGGGCGCTTGATTGAAGTGAACCCCGCCGCGCAACGCCTGATGGGGATCAACCTGAGCGAGTATATCGGCGAACCGCTGGTGGATATTCTCATGCGCCATTCCGATTCGGAAACAGGCGTCAAAGCCGGTTACTCGCAGGATGAGTTGATCGCGCTGGCACGCATTCAGCGGTTGCAACCGCAGGGCATCACCCGGCGCGAGTTCAGCCGACAGGTGGCTTCCAACCAGATGATCTATGTGGAAGAAATCGGCTCGCCGGTGATGGATGAGCATAATCATGTGGTCGGGCGGCTGATGGCGCTGCGCGATATTACCGAAGAAAAGATGGTCGAAAACTACCGCGAGGAGATTACCGGCATGGCGGTGCATGATCTGCGCAGCCCGCTGGCCTCCATCATCAATGCGCTCAAGCTGGCGCTGGAGAACATTGACCGTCCCAACGGCACGATGATTGCCACGCAAACTATCAACCGCGCACAGGGACGCGCCGAAGAATTGATGAACCTCGTGAACAGCTTGCTGGACATCCGTAAAGGCAAGCAGATGACGCTGGAACGCGCCGAAACCACGCTGGAAGACCTTGTGGAGATGGCGCGGTTGACGCTGCTGGCTTCGGCGGAGAAAGCCGGTATCGCTATCGAAGTGCGGCTTGAACCCAACCTGCCACAGGTGCGGGTGGATGTGGACAAAATTCGCCGCGTGATTATCAACCTGCTGGACAATGCGCTGCGCTACAGCCCTGCCGGGAAGTCGGTGCTGGTGGCAGCCCGCTATGATGTGCATCGGGGCAAGGTGCTGGTGGAAGTGGCGGACAGCGGCCCCGGCATCCCCGAAGGCGAACGCGAACGCATCTTCGAGCAATACTGGCAGGTCAAAGAGAACAAACCCCTGCGCGGCACAAAAGGCAGCGGCATTGGCCTGACGTTCTGCCAGCGCGTGCTGGAAGCGCATGGCGAGCGTATCTGGGTGGAAGCGGAAGGCCCGCTGCCCGGTGCGTGTTTCGCGTTCACCCTGTCGCCAACCTGAGTTTTTGACCTGATTTCACCCCATTCAATCGCAAAGGGAAAGGACATCATGGCAGATATTCGCATCCTGCTGGCCGGTGAGTCGTGGGTTTCCAACAGTACCCATTTCAAGGGCTGGGACTATTTTTCCAGTACCGTGTACGAGGTGGGGACGGAATATCTCGAAAAGGCGCTGACGGGCGAAGGGTTCGCCTTCGAGCATCTGCCGGGGCATCTGGCCGCTGCCCGTTTCCCGCAGACCCGCGCCGAACTGGATCACTACGATGTGGTCATCCTGAGCGATCTGGGCGCGAACACGCTGCTGCTGCACCCGGACACATGGCTGCGCGGTCAGCCCACGCCCAACCGCCTGAAGCTGTTGGCGGGCTGGGTGGAAGATGGCGGCGGGCTGGCGATGTGCGGCGGCTATATGTCGTTCGCGGGGATTGCCGCCGCCGCCAAATATTACCGCACCCCGATTGAGGCGTTGCTGCCGGTGAACATCTACCCGTTCGATGATCGTCTGGAAGTGCCGGAAGGCGCACAGGCCGCGCTGTGGGATGCGGCGCATCCGGTGGTAGCGGGACTCACGGATGAGTGGCCGCTGTTGCTCGGTTACAATGAACTGACGCTCAAGCCGGACGCGCACCTCATCGCCACCGTCGGCGAACACCCCCTGCTGGCGGTACGGACGGTTGGGCGCGGTCGCACGCTGGCGTGGGCTTCGGACATCGGGCCGCACTGGTGTCCCGCGCCGTTTCTGGCATGGTCGGGCTATGCGCGGTTGTGGCAAAATGCGGTGCGCTGGCTGGCTGGTCGCGCTTAAATTATTTCAGCCCTACCGCTTGGAGGGGGCTATCACTTTCAGCAGAAAGGTTGCTTATGGATGGCCTACGCGCCGCATATCAGCACAAATGGGTGGGTACCACTTTCGCGTTTATCCTGCTGGTGATCGCCGCTATCGTGGATGCGATTGGCGTGGCGATCTTCCTTGCGCGTTCGGACATTGCGCCGGGCGGCGTGTCGGGCATCGCTGTGATGCTCAATCACCTCGATCCGCGCTTGCCCATCGGTCTGTTCATCCTAATCGGCAATATCCCCATTCAAATGCTGGCGCTGCGCATGTTGGGCGGCTGGACGGTGGTGGTGCGGACGGTCTTTTATCTGGCGGTGTACGCTGCCGCCATCGAGATTATCAAGCCGCTGGTGGCTGGCATTGATGTGGGCGACAACACGCTGACCAACGCGCTGTTCGGCGGTGTGCTGGTGGGCATCGCCGGCGGCATAGTCATCCGCGCCGGAGCCACACCGGGCGGCACATCCACACTGGGGCGCATCCTTCAGCGGCGCTTCGGCCTGCCCCTCAGCACTACCACCCTATACACCGATACGGGCGTGGTCTTTCTGGCGGGGCTGGTGTTCGGCTGGGAAGGCGCGTTGTACGCCATCATCTCGCTGTTCGTGTCCGGCGCGGCTGCCGATTATGTCCTCGAAGGCCCCAGCGTGATTCGCACCGCCACCATCATCACCGATGTGCCGGACGAAATTTCCGAGCGCGTGCTGGCGGAGATGGGGCGCGGCGTGACGGCGTGGCAGGGCAAGGGCATGTTCACCGCGCAGGAGCATACCGTCCTGTTCGTCACCGTGTCGCGCTCCCAAATCGGGACGCTGCGCCATCTGGTACAGCAGATTGACGCCGATGCGTTCATGGTGGTCGGACACGGGCATGTGGCTTACGGGCACGGCTTCCGCCGCATCAAGGGGCGGTTGCAGGAATCGTGAACCCCGCCGCCGGAGCCAGACCGTCCGCCGCGCCCTGCACATCGCTGGTGATGGTGAAGCGTGTCAGTTCCGGGTAGCGATACCAGCCCACGATGACCCGGTACTCGCCGGAAGGTAGGTCAGCCGGAAGCGTGAGCCGCAACCGTTCGCTGAGATGTGTGTTCGGCGGCAGGTCGCCTAACGGATGGTCATCGCCGGCCACCGGTTCGCCTGCCGCGTTTAGCACCTTCACGAAGCGCACATCGGTATCCGTTCGCGCCGCATCGAACGCCCACCACAAATCCACCGTGAGCGAGTCCCCCGCCACCTGTGCCGCGCCGCCCATCAGCCGCAGCCCTTCCGCGAACGAAACAGGCGGGGCGAACCCGCCCCCGGTGAAGGCCAGCGCGGAAGCCGCCAGCGTCACGCGCAGGGGCGGGCAGTCGGCATAGGGCGAGGGGGACTGCCCGCAGACGGGGAGCGCGGTCAGGCTCAACCGGTGATAGCCGTAGGCCGACAGCGGCACGCCGCTATCGAGCGCCGAGTCGCCCGCCGGGAAGCTGGCGATCTTCACGCCGTCCAGCCACAGTGCCGCCTGACGCGAGGCGCTATTCAACGCGCCCGTCAGGTTTAGCCAGCCGCTTTGCGGGGCATAAATATCCCATTCGATGCGGTCAGGGCTGGCGGA
>CAIPFY010000381.1 GCA_903864435.1 uncultured Chloroflexota bacterium
CCATGTCCAAGGCTGGCGGCGGCTCAACGCAGCAGCGGCACGCCAAACCGGATTGGTTTTGGTCGTCATGAGGACAGCGCTCCTTCGCCCACTTGTAAAAGCTGGTGAAAACGAGAGTCGGGATTATCTGCCAATTGCTGGCGTTCGCCGTACTCCAGAACGCGGCTGTTTTCCAGCAGCAGGATTTTGTCGGCACGGTTGAGGGTCGCCAGACGATGCGCGATAATGATGGCGGTGCGTCCCTTGAGCAGTTTATCCATCGTGCGTTCGATGCGGGCTTCGGTGGTGGGGTCGAGCCGGGAGGAGGCTTCGTCCAGAATGATGAGGTCAGGTTGGCGCAGCAGCGTACGCGCAAAGGCAAGCAGTTGACCCTCACCCGCAGACAGATTGCGTCCCCCAGCCTCTAGCACTGTGTCCAGACCCGCACTCAAACTCGCCAGCCACTCGCCTAACTCGACTTCTTGCAGCGCCGACAGCATATCCGTGTCGCTGATATGCTCTTGAAAGAAGGTGAGGTTTTCGCGAATTGTGCCTTCAAAAAGCTGTACGTCCTGTGTCACCAGCGCCACCCGCCGCCGCAGCGCACGGATAGGCACACGATGAACAGCAACCCCGTTGAGGCGGATACTGCCCCGCTGGATGTCGTACAGCCGGAACAGCAGGCGCGCAATCGAGGTTTTGCCGCTGCCTGTTCGCCCGACAATGCCCAGGACTTCTTGAGGCTGTAGCGAAAAGGTCACATCGTCCAGAACGGCGTTGTCCGGTTGGTAAGCAAACTGCACATGGTCGAAGTCAAGGGACAGAGCGCCTGCCGGGATGGTCTCGGCTGTATCGGGCGCAGGGTCTTGTATGGCGCTGGTTATGCTGAGAAGCTCGTCTATCCGGGACAGACTTGCGCCCATATTTTGCAGGCTTTCCACCTGCTCTGTCAGCGTCCTGAGGGGAAAGTTGAGCAGGGTCATATAGCTCATAATCAGATAGACCCCGCCTAGCGTAATCGCTCCGGCGCTAAACAGGAAGTAGCCAGCGATAAAGGCGGTCGCAAAGCCAATCGTGAGAATGATCCCGGCGGTGGAATTCAGGAGCGACTGGAAGAGGATGAGGCGCTGCCAGCGGCTTCGGATGCGCGCCTGCTGCCGGAACAAACCATAGGTCACGTAGTCGGCTGCGCCGCTGGAACGCAGGTCTTCCGTTCCTGCCAGCCGTTCTTCCAGAAATCCGGAAAGCTGAGTGTTGGCTTCGCGCAGGGCTTTGTGGGGATTCACAGCAATGTTGCGCACCCGGTACAAGACCAGCAGTGCGCCCACTGTATACAGGGCAAACAGCAGACCAACACCGCTGTTCTGGATAAACAGCACCGCGAGAATGCCGATGGTCAGCAGCAGACTCCCCATCACGTGAATAAAGAACTGCGAAAAGAAATTCGCCAGCAGCGACACATCGCTATCCAGCCGTTCAATCAGCGCGCCGGGAGTCATGGTCAGGTAAAAGCGGGCATCGAGGTTCAGGCAGTGTTCCATGAGGTCGGAGCGCAGTTCGTTGGTCGCCGACCACGCGACGGTTTCGCCGAGGAAGGTCGCGCCAATGGACACGATCTGCTGGACAATCGCCAGCCCGATAAAGGCCAGCGCCACCAGTACCAATTTTTCGCCTGTTGGGTCGTTTAAGCCGGTGGGCGCGCCCGTAGCCGTGTCAATGACGATGCGCGTGAACTGGGGGATGGCGAGTTGCAGGCCAATCTCGCCAAACAGCAGCACGGCCAAGCCAAAAACACGCCAGCGCTGCGTCCGTAAGTAGCGCCGCAGCAGTGCAAGGTAACGGTAGAGGGGAATGTGCAAGAGGTTGTCCTCACATGAGGGCTGGGGTCCAGCTAACGATACCGCCTTATGGCTTAGATGAAAATCCCCTATGTGGAGGATGTCGTCACAGGCTGGAAGGTGGTGGATGTGCATACCCGTCAGATGATTCTCACGCTGGCGGATTTCTTCGCGGGTGAATCTGTTGCGCTGCTGGCGGATATTCCCGGTCACGGGTTGGTGCGCGGGATCCATGAACGGGTGGGCGTGGGACTGTACACGGTGGAATTTGCGAATGCCAGCGGTAGCTTGCCTTTGCGGTTGACCCTGCACGCCGGACAGATGCTACTGCTCCAGTGGCATCCTGATGCTTCGCGGCAAACGGCATAAAGGTTGCACAGGTGGAGTCCCCTATCCCCCGACCCCTCAGCCCCATACATGGGGCAAGGGGGGGAAGCGGGGATGTTTCGTAGGGACACGGTGCGAGCCGTGTCCGGCTGTCTCGCCTAAAAACAAAAGGACACAACCTGCGTTGTGTCCCTACGAATCTGTGTGTTGCTTCCCTCTTGTTCCCTGTAATGGGATAGGGGATTTCTTGCCCTAATTGTCGAACCGCCCCGTATTTTTCTCGTGGGCATCAACGACCATTTTCGCCTGCATGCGGACGGGCGTGTGTTCCATCAGCCATGCTTCGGTGCGGGCGGCGATTTCTTCCGGTGTTTCTTTGTAGCCGTAGGTTTGCAGCAAGACAGGTGTCCACTTTTTGCCCCAGCGAATGTGGAAGTTCTCGTCGCTCCAGTCGTAGCTGACCGCCGCCGCCGAGATGTCGTCCTCGATCTCCTCCCAGTGTTCGCGGTTGGCGCTCTTTTCCGGCATCCCGTTGGGTTCGATGACGGTGGTCAGGAGCGCGTACTGATCCACAGCGGGCAGAGTCATCATGACGTTGTAAATCTGGACGACCTGCGGGATGTTCTCGACCTTCAGGCCGAGCTGCTGCACGCGAATCTGCCCTAGCTGGCTGTGGCGGATTTCGTCCCACAGATGGCGCGACACGTTGTACTGGTATTCCCACGTCATTTCGGGGGTCATCCACAGGATCGAACCCAGCGTTTCGGCAGCCGTCATCTCGTTGACGTAGTGCTTGAAGCGCCACAGACGATGGGCTTCGGGATTCTGCTTGCGATCCGGCTCAAAATCAACCGAGGGGTCGAAGATCGGCCAGCTTTTCACGCGCTGGCATTCTTTCCAGGGGAGGAGCAGGGGACGCGGCGCGGGTGCAACGGGTTCGGCAACCGGCGTTGCGGTGCCGGTAACGCCACCATCGGCGGTCAGTAGCCCCGCGAGGTAGTCCCGCCACGCTTCCCAACCCGGATAGTCCTTCTCGATGCCTGCGAAGAACTTCTCGGCCCATGCCACCTGCCGTTCCACCGCCGGCAGCACCTTCTCGGTGATTTTCACGGTGGGGCGGTCAAAATCGCTCCATGTGACTTCGGGGTGATTGCGGTAGGCTTCTAGCAGCCCTTTCTTGATGACCAGATACACGGTGGCGATGACTTCCGCCGAATTCTGGGCGTAGTCCAGTTCCTGCACCAGTTTCTTGAGGCGCGGGCTGATGCCGCGTTCCGGTTGGTAGCAGCGCAGTTCGCGCAGACGGCTGTAGAGCAAGTCAGCCGAATCGCCGCTTTCCCAGATGTGCAGGCCGAACTCGTTTTTGGCTTCCCATTCCGGCACGCCCGGCAACCAGCCCGAAAGCGTCCGCATGCAGGCGCGTTCGAGGAAGGCATATCGCTTCAGATATTCAGTGTTTTGTTCGATGTTGATATGCGATTTTTCGACAGGCATTGTTCCACTCCCACTCCCATTCCCTTACTTAATTGCACCGCGTGAAAGGCCAGCAATAATCAACCGCTGACCGAGGAGGATAATCATCAGCACGGGGATAATCATGAGGATGCTCAGGGCGCTCATCATGTCCCACGGTTTGGTGTAGGTCGAACCCGGATCGGTCAATTCGGTCAGGCCGACGCTCAGGGTTTTGGTGTCTACATTATGGGCGAAAACCAGAGGGTAAAGCAATTCGTTCCAGCTAATGATGAAATTAATCAGGAACATGGTGAACAGCGCCGGACGGATGAGGGGCAGCACCACCCGCAGGATGATCTGCCATGTGGTCGCGCCGTCAATGTAGGCGGCTTCTTCCACTTCGGCGGGAACCTGCTTGATGAACGACACCAGCGTCATGATAGTATAGGGCAAGACGAGGCTGCTCATGAGTATGATTAACCCGTGATGGGTGCTAATCATCTTGAAGGTTTTGAGCGTTTCGAACATGGGCACAAGCACCGCGATCTGCGGCAGGGCTACCGAGAGGATGAGCGCCAGATAGACAATGTTGCTGCCGGGGAACTTGATCCGTGCCAGCGCATAGGCCGCCATACTGGCTGCCACTACCGATAGCGCCGAGGAGCCGGTGGCGAAGATTAGCGAGTTCCGGTAGTAGGTGAAGAATGGGACGGAATCGATCATGCGGGCGTAGCTATCCAGCGTGGGGGTGCTGGGCCAGTAACGGGGCGGCATTTCAAACAATTCGGTGGATGGCATGATGGACGACACGAACACGAAGTAGAAGGGCGCACAGACGATGACCACGAAGATGGCGAAGCAGACGTATACCAAGATGGTCTGGGCGTAACGCTGCACAAAGCCGCTGGTGGACGGAGCAGCCTGTTCACGCGAGGGGATTACAGCCGAGGTGGTCATGCTTTCCTGCTTTCACTCGGACACATCGAAGCGGCGGAACAGATACAGCCCGATCGCGCCGACAATGGCGACGATGGCAACCAGCACCATGCCGATTGAAGCCGCATAGCCGTAGTTGAGCGAGTTGCTTTCGAGGTAGATTTTCTGCGCGATCACGGTGGTCGAGAAACCGGGGCCGCCACCCGTCATCAGGAAGGGGAGGTCGAACACCGCCAGTTGCCACACCACCATGAACATGCTGGTGGTGATGATGATGGGCATGACCATAGGGATGGTGATATAGCGCAGCGACGTGAACCAGTTCGCGCCATCCACGCGGGCGGCTTCGTACAAGTCCTGCGAGATTCCCTGTAGACCCGCCAGCAGTACCAGCGCGACAAACGGCGTGCTTTTCCACACTGCCACCGAGATGACCGCGATTTTGGCGTTGGTGGGGTTAATCAGCCATTTCATTTCTAAGCCCACGTGCCGCAGCAGATCGGGGATCATGCCGAACTGATCGTCGAACATCCAGCGGAAGCCGAGCGCCACAATGACCATCGGGATCGCCCACGGGACGAGGACGAGGGTGCGCGACAGCCCGCGAAAGCGGAAGGGGGCATCCAGCAAATGGGCGACGGCGAGGCCGAGCGTGATTTGAAGGAAGGTCGCCACCACCACGAAGGTCAGCGTGAAGCCGATGCTGGCGCGGACAACCGGATCGTTGGCGATGCGCTGGAAATTGCCGAGTCCGACGAACACGGGGCCTGTTGCGCCATCGAAGGCCGGGTTGAAGCGGTGCAGGCTGAGATAGGCGGTCTGGACGAAGGGGTAGAAGGCTGTGAAGACGCGCAGGGCTAAGGCCGGAATCAGCAAGATCACGGCGACCACATAGGTGCGCTGGCGGAAGGTTAACCCCTTGAAAGACTTTCGAGCAGGCGTGCGAGATAGAGTACTCATGGGCAATTCAACTTCAGATTAATCTGATAACCATTTCGCAAAGAAAGGGATTTTTGGAGTACTGTACCCGGAATAGTCCGGGGCGGATGCAGCGCACCCGCCCCGAAACATTGAGTCTGTTCTGTGCTGACTAGGTTCCCAGCGCGGCGATCTGTTCCTGTCCGTACTTGATGGTATCGGCCAGCGAAAGCTGGTTGGTCAGGAATTGCGAAGCGGCATCGTCCACGACGGTCTGTGCTTCGGCAACACGCGCATGGAACGGACGGGCGGCGGGGACACCCGCAGCCGCGTAAGCGCCCATTGCGGTGAGGACGGCGTTTTCCTTGCCAGCGAACGCATCCAGAATGGATTTGCGCGGCATGATGAACCACGACTGGCCTTCCGCCAGCTTGGGCGCGATTTCGACGGAGGTCAGGTACTTAATCAGTTCCTTCGCGCCGTCCATGTTGGGGGCGAATTTCGGAACCGAGAAGCCCCAGCCGCCCCACCACGCCTTGCTACCGGCTGCGCCAGCGGGCGGCAGTTCGATAGCGAGTTTTTCGGGAGCGAACCACGCGGTATCCCCTTCGGCAACGCTCTGGAAGAACGGCCACTGACGCATGACGGCCACCTTGTCGCTCATATAGAGCTGGTTCTGGGCGGTGTAGTCCTGATTCAGCGCATCTTCCGGGAAAATCTTGTGGGTGTAGATCATGTCGTACAGGAATTGCAGGGCTTCGGCGGTGGCTTCGTCGAAGGCGAACACATCGCCGCCGGACTGCGCCGTGAGATACGCCACGTACACATACAGGAGCGCCGGCTTGATGAGCGCGTCGGTGGTTCCCCACACGCCGTTGGCGGGGTCTGCGAGTTCCTTGCCGACGTTGACCAGTTCTTCCCATGTGGCCGGTGACTTCAGACCCTTCGAGTCCAACCAGTCCTTGCGGGTGAAGAAGTAGCCGATGGCAAATTCGTGCGGGATGCGATAACGCTGCCCGTCGAAGCTGTGGAATTTCTCGATCTGGCTGCCGAAGCTCTCCGGGAAGTCGTCCCAAGTTTCTTGCGGGATGATGTCGGTGAGGGGTTCGATGTAGCCGGCACGAATGAAGGTGGGCGAGTCATCGTCGGCATCGCTGATGACATCCACCGCGCTCTCGCCAGAAGCGAAGCTCGGTCCGTATTTGGTGAGCATGTCTGTACCGCTGGCGGGGCCGCCTTCAAGCTGTACAGTCAAGCCAGTGCTGGCCTCGAAATCCGGCAGCACGGCCTTGATGGCATCATGGGCAAATTCCTGAATGGCAAGAACAACGGTCTTATTGTTCTGGATGAGCGCGGGTGCATAAATGCCCTGAGTGAGGAAGCGACCGGGGGTGGCCGCAGCCAGTGCAGCTGCGATGCTCCCCGCTGAACCTTTGAGGAATGTCCGGCGGGTCATCCCTCGGCTAAAGAGAGTCTTTTTCTGTTTGCTGTCCATTCAATTCGCTCCTGTGCTAAATAATGGTCAATACTTGCGTTCGGTGCTATCATCATGAATGGTATAGACAAGTCAAGTCAAATATATAATCATTTTGCTGCTTTTGTCAAACAGCGAAGAAGGATTAGGACATGGCGCAACATTATCAGGCGACGCTGGTCAGCCATACCCACTGGGATCGGGCGTGGTACTGTACTTTCCAGGAATTTCGTATCCGCCTTGTTCGGCTGGTAGATAATTTATTGAGGATTTTGAAGGAAAACCCGGATTTTCATTATTTCATGCTCGATGGGCAGATGAGTGTGATCGAGGATTACCTCGAAGTGAGGCCGGAGAATGCGGCAGAGTTGCAGGCGTTGTGCCGCAGCGGGCGGATTCAGGTCGGCCCGTGGTTCGTGCTGGCGGATGAATTTCTGGTCAGCCCGGAGTCGCTCATCCGCAATTTGCGCTTGGGCCACCGCATGGGCGAAGCCTTCGGCGGGGTCGAGAAGATCGGCTATGTCCCGGACGGATTCGGACATATTGCCCAATTGCCGCAGATTTTGCGCGGGTTTGGGATTGATAATGCGTTCTTCTGGCGCGGAATGGGCAAAGAAGGGGATCGGTTGGGCACGGAGTTCATGTGGAAGGGGATCGGCGGCGAGGCCGTCACCACCATTCTTATGCCGTGGGGCTATCACAACGTCACCAATCTGGGGTACGGGATTCACTGGGGCGATGTCTCGCAGATGATCTTCAACCCGGTGCTGGCACAGGAGAAGATCGAACGCGCCATCAACAAACTGACCCCGATGGCGAACACCGATGGTCTTTTGCTCATGAACGGGATTGACCACGCCGAACCGGAGGCGCTCATCCCGCAGATCATCGCCCACGCGAACGACGAACTGGAAAACGCCACCGTGAAACATGGCCGCCTGCGCGATCATCTGGCGCGGGTTCGCGGGTCTGGCAAGGCGCTGGAACTGTTTGAAGGCGAGTTCCGATGGGGACGCTACAGCGAGATTTTGCAGGGCGTGTATTCGACGCGCATTCATCTGAAACAGGCCAACCACAAGGGTGAAGTGCTGCTGGAACGCTATATGGAGCCGTTGAGTGCGATGGCGTGGCTCTCTGGCGCGGCAGTGCCGGAAGGTGTTCCGAGCTTGGCGGATGTGGCGTGGCACTGGCTGATGCTGAATCATCCGCATGATGATATTTACGGCAGCGGCATTGATGAAGTGCATCACGAGATGGATTACCGCTTCAGCCAGTCCCGGCAGATTGGCGAGGCACTGGTGCGCGACAGCCTGCGCTGGTTGGCGCGGGAGGTGGATTACACCGGACAGACCGGGATACCGATTATCGTCTATAACGCGCTGGGCTGGGGGCGCAGTGAAGTGGCGCAGGCCGAAGTGGATTTTGAATTTGACGACTCGCTGGCGGACAGCTTCCAGATTGTGGATGCGAAGGGCGCGGTGGTGCCGCATCAGGTGGTGCGGGATGAGCAGGTGTTCTGGATGGAAGTGCTGAAGCCGAACCGCAAGCGCCGTGTTCAGGTGTTGCTACCCGTGCGCGTTCCGGCCTGCGGCTATACCACGTTGTATGTGCAACCGCGTTCGGGGGCATCTCCGGCGGCAGGGCTGACGGTCAGCGAACGGCAGGCGGAGAATGCGTTCCTGAAGTTGAGCGTGGCGGACGACGGCGGCTTGACGGTGGTGGACAAATCTACTGGCAAGACTTACAGCCAGTTGAATCATTTCTTTGATGTTGAGGACACGGGCGACGAGTATACCTATTGCCCGTTGCAGCATAATAGCCAACCCGTGAGTACCATCGGGCAGGCGGCCAGCATCACCTGCGTCGAAAGCGGCCCGCTACGCGCCCTGTATCGGATTGAGCGCGTGCTGCCCATCCCTTCGGGGCTGACGGCAGACCGCCAGATGCGTGCCGGGGATACCGTGCCGCTGCCTATCATCTCCGAGGTGGCGGTGTTTGCCGATCAACCCGGTGTGTATATCCGCACGACCATTCACAACGCGGCGCATGACCACAAACTGACGGTGAATTTCCCCAGTGGCGTACAGGCGGCGCAGGCTTATGTGGACGAGTCGTTCATGGTGGCGGAGCGCGACTTGCAACTGCCGGACTCGACGGGGTGGGTGGAAGACCCGACGGCGTTGATGCACCAGCGCACCTTCACCGATTTGAGCAACGATGGTGCCGGTTTGGCGGTGCTGAATCGGGGGCTGCCTTCGGTGGAAGTATATCAGGATGGCACGATTGCGCTGACGCTGCTGCGCTGCGTGGGCTGGCTGTCGCGGGATGATCTGTGGGTGCGGCGCATCGCGGCGGGGCCACTGGTTCCCACGCCGGGCGCACAGTGCCTCGGAGATTACGAGTATGAGTACGCCATTCTGCCCCATGCCGGCGGTTGGCAGCAGGTGTACGCGCAGGCGCACAACTACAATGCCCCGTTGTTCGCCCGCCGTGCGGATACGCACCCCGGCCTCGAACTGCACGAGATGAACATCACCCGTGATGATCCGGCGAAGGTGACGAAAGCCCCATGGCCGCGTGGCGGCAAGCTGGCCGATCACTTTAGCTTTGTGACGCTTGACGCGCCGGAACTGACGCTCAGTGCCGCCTACCGCAGTGGGGAGCATCTGTTCGTGCGCTGCTACAACGTGACGCGCCAGCCGGTGCGGAGCGTGGTGACGTTCGGGTTGCCCGTACAGCAGGTGGAACGCGCCCTGATGAACGAGGAGGGTCTGGAGGTGCTGCCGCTTCAGAATGGCAAGTCTGTGGTGATCGAAGTGATGGGGGGGGAGGTGTATACACTGAAGATCAGTCCCGTTTGACAAAATGTACATTTGTAAGTAGTCTAACGTCTATACCTTTTTGAGTTGGACTGGACAAGTTGTAAATGCTGGATCGAAGTTCAAATGCGCCCCATCTGCACATGCAGGTGGCAGGGATGTTGAAAGATCGTATTCGGAGTGGTATCTGGCCGGATAGAACGGCTATCCCTTCCGAGAAAGAACTGTGTGCAGAGTTTGATGTGGCGCGGGGGACTATCCGGCAGGCGCTGCAAACGCTGGAGAGCGAGGGCTATCTCATCCGCGAACAAGGGCGGGGGACGTTCGTTCATCTGGCGGAAGTGAATCAGGTGGCGCTGCGATCCAAGCGGTTGGCATTTGTCGTGCCTTACGTGCGCGACTCGTCCATTCCGACCATGCTGGTCGGGTTTCAGCAGGTGGCGGAAGAAGCGGGTTTCTCGGTGATCTTCAATCATGTGAATAACGATCAGTCGCAGCAAGAACGCGCTATCGTCAAGCTGATTGATGAGCATATCGCCGGAATCGGCTTGTATCCGGTCAGTTCTGAAGAAATTTCGCTGGTTGAACGGCTGAAAGAGTCGGGTTTTCCGATTGTGCTGATTGACCGCTATTTGCGCAGTCTATCCACCGATTATGTGATGACCGACCATTTCAGCGGGATTATCCGAGGGACGCAGTATCTACTCGATCTGGGTCATCGGCGTGTCGGGTTTGTGACGTGGCTTTCGCCCGCCGTCAGCATGGAACACCGATTTCTGGGCTACCGGCAGGCTTTGAGCGAACGACAAATCCCTTTCGATGAACGGTTGGTGTGCCGTGTGGAAGGTTATCCGGTGATTGATCTGACCCCGTTGCAGCAGTATCTCTCCGGTGAAGATCGCCCATCGGCGATTGTCGCCGCCAACGATCAGATCGCCATCGGGCTGTACCGGGCGGCGGCGAGTTTGTCGCTGCGAATCCCGGAAGATTTGTCCATCATCGGGTTTGATAATCTGGATGTTTCATCGCATCTCGACCCGCCGCTGACGACGATTGCACAGCCGTTCCTCACCATCGGGCAGGTTGCTGCCAACTGTCTGCTGCGCCGGATTAGGGGCGAACAGAGTTATTACGAGCAAGTCACGCTGCAACCGGAACTGGTTATCCGTGATTCGTGTAGGGCGTTCCGGCTGAATGGCTGAAGCAGATCGCCAGCGCCTTGTATGCTGGAGTTGCTCATCAGGATACGTTAGGATGCGTTTCATGCGTGGTCAATTAAGTGCCGTCAAGGAGTCTTGAGCATGACGATTATTGATGAACTGCGGGAAGGCGTTATTCAGGGGCAGGCGAATGTTGCTCTTGAGAAGGTGAAAAAGGCGCTGGAAGAAGGTTATGCCGCTGATGTGATCCTGAATGAAGGACTCATCAGCGCTATGAGCAATGTCGGGCAGATGTATGAGGACGGAGTGGTATTCGTTCCCGAAATGCTGATCGCTGCCCGTGCGATGGATAAGGCGCTGCAAATTCTGCGCCCCTATCTGGTGGCTCAGGGCGTGAAACCGGTGGGCAAGGTGGCGATTGGGACGGTGAAGGGCGACCTGCACGACATCGGCAAGAAGTTGGTGGCGATGATGCTGGAAGGCTCCGGTTTCGAGATTATTGATCTGGGGATTGATGCGCCGCCAGAGAAGTTTGTGGATGCGGTGCAGAACAAGGGCGCGGATGTGGTGGCGCTCTCGGCGCTGCTCACCACCACCATGCCGAACATGAAAACGGTGGTGGATGCCTTGAAACAGGCCGGTGTGCGTGACAAGGTGCGGATTATCATCGGCGGCGCGCCTGTGAATCAGGCGTATGCCGACCAGATTGGTGCGGATGGCTACGCGCCAGACGCATCGAGCGCCGTCCGCAAAGTCCGCGAGATGTTGGGCGTATAGCGCCAGATCAGGCAAAACTCACATGGAGATTTATAAGCATCTGGCGGTCAAAGACCCGGATGATTTGATCTTTGGTCATTCCCCGCGCCCGTTGACTCTGCCGAACGGGTTGGTGATCGGCGGCGGGTTGGTGTATCCCGAACTGAATTTCACCCTCCCGCCGATGTCCATCAGCGCCGAGACGATGCCCGAAATTCGCGAACAGTACCGTCAGATCATCGAGAGCGCCTGTGCTAGGGCGGTTGATCTGTACGTGCCGGGGCTGGTGGTCGAATTTGAACTGCTGCCCGAAATGACCCGCACACCGGAATGGGGCGCGGAAATCACGGCTATCCTGCGCGACTGTCTGGATCGGTTTGCACAGCGTGACGGCCTGAAAAGTGCTTTGCGCGTCACGCCCAACGACATCCGCGAGTTTGAGCGTCCGCCCCGGATGCGCAGCGGTGGCCTGTGGGACGATATGATTCGCAGTTTTGAGTTGTGCGCGCAGGCCGGTGCGGATTTGCTGTCTATCGAGTCGACGGGCGGCAAGGAAATCCATGATGACGCGATCTTGTACGCCGATCTGCCGACGGTAGCGTATGCGCTGGGGGTGCTGGGCGCACGCGATATGACCTTCCTGTGGGACATGATCGTGCGCGTGGGGCTGAAGAATGGCGCTATTCCGGCGGGCGATACGGCTTGCGGCTTTGCCAATACGGCGATGGTGCTGGCGGAAATCCGGCATATCCCGCGTGTGTGGGCGGCGTTGATTCGCGTGATGAGCGTGGCGCGTAGCCTTGTGGCGTTCGAGCGCGGCGCGGTTGGCCCCGGCAAAGACTGCGCGTATGAAGGGCCGTACATCAAGGCCATCACGGGGTATCCGATTGCGATGGAAGGGGCGGAGGCGGCTGTCGCGCATTCGTCTCCCATCGGCAATATCGCCAAAGCCACCGCCGATCTGTGGAGCAACGAGTCTGTGCAGAATGTTCGGTTGCTGGGCGGCGCTGCTCCCACCGTTTCGCTGGAACAACTGGCTTACGCTGCGCGGCTGATGAACACGGCGACGGAAGCCGGCCCGCATACTGCGCTCATGCTGCGTAACCTGTTCGTGGCTTCCGATACGACTTATGACCCGCAGGCGTATGTGCTGCGCCCGGATGTGGTCATTGACCTTTCGCGGGAGATCATCGCAGAGGAGACGGCCTACGGGCGGGTGCGGCGGGCGGCGCTGGCGACGGCGCAATGCTTGCGGAAAGCGCATCATGACGGGTTGTGTCCGCTGTCGCCCCAAGAGGTGAACTGGCTGGATCGGCTGTCGAAGCAGGCGGACACGCTGCCGGAGGCCGAAGAAGCCTTGATCGAGCAGATGAAAGATCAAATTGACCCGGAGAAGATTCGCCAAGACCAGTACGGTCTGACGTAAGGGCAATTTAGAGGATGGCAGGCACGATGAACGAACCCGCACATCGCCTGATTTTGATGCCCTCTGGACGGCAGGGGCAAATCGCACATGGGACGACGCTGCTGGAAGCATCCCGTTCGTTGGGAGTGGAACTGGAGGCGATCTGCGGCGGCAGGCAGACGTGCGGGAAATGCTTGGTGCATCCCGAACAGGGTGAGTTCTTAAAGCACGGGATTCGCTCGGATGCCGATCATCTCAGCCCGCCGCAGGCCGATGAGCAAGCCTACGCCGCCGCGCATGGTCTGGATGTGCGCCAAGCGCGGATGGCTTGCGCGGCTCAGGTGATGGGGGATGTGCTGGTTCAGATACCTGATACCAGCCTCGCCCGTAAGCAGGCCATCCGTAAAGCGGCCGGCGATGTGCTGATCGAGGTAGCGCCTGCCGTCCGGTTGGTGTATGTGGAAGTGCAACCGCCTGCGCTGGGGTCGGCGGGCGATTGGGAGCGGGTGCAAGCGGCGCTTCAGGAGCAGCACGGTTTGAGTGGGCTGCACATCGAACTGCCGCTGCTGCACAGCCTTCAGCGAACGCTGCGCGAAGGGCAGTGGAAGCTCACACTCACGCTCTGGCGCGATCAACAGGTGATTCGCATTGCGCCCGGTTATGAAGAGAGTTTGTACGGGCTGGCGGTGGATATTGGCACGACGACGGTGGTGGCGCATCTGTGCGATTTGCGTACCGGTGCGGTGCTGGCGACGCGGGCGGAGATGAACCCGCAGGTTCGCTATGGCGAGGATGTGATGAGCCGCGTTTCGTATGGGGTGAGTGAGGCGGGCGGGGTCGCCCGGATGCACCATGCGATTGTGAAGGCGCTGCATGATCTGGCGCTGGCCGCCGCGCAGGACGCGCAGATCGCGCCGGAGGACATCACCGATGTGGTACTGGTGGGCAATACGGTGATGCACCATCTCGCGCTCGGAATTGATCCGGTGGAACTGGGGCATGTGCCGTTCGCGCTGGCGACGGGCGAGGCACTGGATTTGAAAGCGCGTGATCTGGGATTAAAAGGAGTTGCGCCTTTGGCGCAGGTTCATGTACTGCCGTGTATTGCGGGGTATGTGGGCGCGGACGCGGTGGCGGTACTGCTCTCCGAGTATTCGCTGCTGGATGCAGATGGAGCGACGCTGATTATTGATGTGGGGACGAATGCCGAGATTCTGCTGATGGCGGGGGAGCGTATTCTGGCGGCCTCCAGCCCGACGGGGCCGGCGTTCGAGGGCGCGCAGATCAAGCACGGGCAGCGGGCGGCTACCGGCGCGATTGAACGCTTCCGCATTGACCGGAAAACGGGGGCAGTGCGCTATCAGGTGATCGGTGATTCGCGCTGGAGCGATGCGCTGCCGACGGGGGGAACGCTGGTTACGACGGGCATTTGCGGGTCGGGCATTATCGAGATTGTGGCGGAACTGTTTTCCGTTGGCGTGATTTCGGCTACCGGACGGCTACCGCCGAATGCCAACCATGCGCGGGTGCGGGCGGCGGGGGTATCCGGCGAATTTGTGGTTGCCACTGCCGACGAGAGTGCGACGGGCAGCGAAATTGTGGTCACGCAGCAGGATATTCGTGCGATTCAACTGGCGAAGTCGGCGCTATACGCGGGGGTGCGCCTGCTGATGGATCACATGGGCGTGAGTCGGGTGGATCACATCAAACTGGCGGGGGCGTTCGGCAGTTACATTGACCCGCGCTTTGCGATGGCGATTGGTCTGATTCCTGATTGCGACCTGAGTCGGGTGGTTTCGGTGGGCAACGCAGCCGGGGGATGGCGCTCGAATCGCGCTGCTCAATCGGGAGCAGCGGCAGGAGGCGGAACGGTTGGCGCGGCGTGCTGAATATGTGGAAACGGCTGCCCACCCCCGCTTTCACGAGTATTATGTTGATGCCATGACTTTCCCTCATGCCAGCGATTCATTCCCTCATTTTGAGCAGTTTCAGGCTGACCTTTCTGAATCAGGAACTGGATATTAAAGCGAGAAGATGATGCGTACCTCATTAAGTCAACTGCTGGAATCCCATTCGGTCATCGTGGCGGATGGGGGGATGGGAACGATGTTGTTCGCGCTGGGGTTGCAGCGGGGCAGCGCACCGGAACTGTGGAATGTGGGACACCCGGATGCCGTCCGGTCTGTTCACAGCAGGTATATCGGCGCGGGCGCACAGATCATTCTGACGAACACCTTTGGCGGAAGCCGTATTCGTTTGGCGATACATGGGCTGGAGGAACGGATGGCGGAGTTCAACCGCGCCGGGGCGCAACTGGCGGGGATGGAAGCGGAACAGGCGGCGCATCCGGTGGTGGTGGCGGGTTCGATAGGCCCTTCAGGGCAGATGTTGACTCCGTTCGGCGATCTGGAATTTGAGGACGCGGTGCAGGTGTTCGCAGAGCAGGCGGCGGCGCTGGCGGAAGGCGGCGCGGATGTGCTGTGGATAGAAACCATGTCCGATTTACAGGAGGTTCATGCGGCGGTGGAAGGCTGCCGGCAGCGAGCGCCACAACTGCCGCTGGTGACGACCATGACCTTTGACACGCACGGGCGGACGATGATGGGCGTGAAGCCGGAGCAGGCCATCAAGACACTGAGCGATTACGGGGTGATTGCGCTGGGGGCGAACTGCGGCAACGGACCGGATGAACTGGAAGCGGTGATCGAGAAGATGCACCAGACGCAACCAGAGACAGTGCTGGTGGCGAAGGCGAACGCTGGCATGCCGCGCATGGAAGGGGATACGCCGGTTTATGAGGCCACGCCGGATGTGATGGCGGAGTATGCGCTGCGCGTCCATAAACTGGGTGCGCGGATTATCGGTTCCTGCTGCGGCAGTACGCCCGACCATATTGCGGCTATCGCCAGCGCGCTGAAGGGTTAGGCGCGGCGATGACACACTACGTTGCTCTCACCTGTTCGGCGCTGGCGCGCAGCGTGTACGCGGTGGCGGCAGATTCACAGCCGATCATCAGCGTGCGCCTGTTCGATCAGGGGTTGCACAACGTCCCCAAGAATCTGCGGGCGCGGCTACAGGCAGAGATCAACGCGATTCCGGCGGGATCGTGTGATGCGATATTGCTTGCCTACGGGACATGCGGGCTGGCCACCGTTGGCCTGCAATCGCATTCGATACCGCTGGTCATCCCCCGCGCACACGACTGCATCACGCTATATCTGGGTTCGCGCCAGCGTTACAGCGAGGAATTTGATGCCGACCCCGGCACGTACTGGTACAGTCAGGATTATCTGGAGCGCAACCCCGATTCGAGCGTGGCGCTGGGCGCTGCCAGCATCCAGATCAGCGAAGCGGTGTATCAGCAGTATGTGGCGAAATACGGGCAGGAGAACGCCGATTACCTGATGGAGGTGATGGGCGAGTGGGGCAAGCACTACAACCGGGCGGTCTATATTGATACCGGTTTGCAGGGGGGCGCGCAGTATGAGCGGATCGCCCGTGAGCAGGCCGAACGGCGCGGCTGGCGATTTGAACGGCGCGAAGGGGATCGCCGCCTGCTGCATATGCTCATTAATGGTGAGTGGTCGGAAGACGAGTTCCTCATCGTGCCGCCGCAGCACCGCATTCAGCAGATGGCGGACGACCGTTTGATACAGGCCGTGCCGCTGTAGCGATTAGCGCGAATACCAGCCGTGTTCGCGCACGGTTTCGTAGAGTGCGAGTATATTTTCGACGGGCGTTTCCCCCAGTACGTAGTCGTGGCTGGGGCAGGCCACATAACCGCTGCCCGGTTTCATGATCTCCAGAACGCGGCGTGTTTCGGCTGCGGCGGCCTGTGGCGTGCCGTCAATCAACAACTGCGTATTGATCGCGCCCATCAGCACCAACTGACTGCCGAACGCGGCTTTAAGGCCAGCAGGCTCCATACCCCGGCAATTAGGCTGTAGCGCCTGAAGCCCGTCCAGACCCGTTTCGATCAGCGCGGGGATGAGGGGGGCGAATCCGCCGCAACAGTGCAGCAGGACTTTGAGGCGGTAGTCGTGACCCAGATCAATCAGGCGCTTGAGATGGGGGATGAGGAAGCGCCGGAACAACCCTTCACCGAGCAGCGGGCCGGTCTGCGAACCAAAATCATTCCCGATGAAAAAGATGTCGATCACATCGGCGGCGGCATCGAAAATGCGCTGGCTGACGGCTGCGTAGTAATCCAGCAGGCGTTCAAACAGCGCGTCTACTATCGCGGGCGAATCGTACATGCAGAGCATGAGCGTATCCATGCCCATCAGGTCAATGGCATCGTGCCAGAAGGGCGACCATTCGCCGCCGAGGATGGCATAGCGGTTATGAAAGGCGCTGGCTTCGGCGCGAATATGCGAAACATCCACCCATTCGGGGTCAGGCCAGTCGTAGTTGTTAATTTCGTCAGCGGTGGTGGCGTGTTCTAGCGGGTGGCTGATGGGCTGTCCGCCCTCATAGCCGTGCCGTAGGATTTTGAAGGGGGAACGGAAGGTCACGCCGGGGGGCAGGTTGGCGTAAGGGCTGCGCTCTTGCGGGCCAGCGTAGCGGGTGGTGACGCGCCGGAAATCGTCCCCCACCCACAGCGAAAGGCTTTCGTCATCGGGCAGGTTCAGATGTTGAATGGCTTTTTTGCGAAAGGCGGGTGAAGCGCCGAGCCAGACCGGTACGCGGTCTGGCTCTTCAAAGGCGAACGTGGTCAGCACTCTGTCTCTGGAATTCATGTCGCACCCCTTATTGAGGATGACTACAGGTATATCTCGCTTATCTCAATTCAGCAATAGAAGTATCACTGGGGTGGAAAGACAGACCTACCTCCTGTAAGCGTTTTCGATACAATGAATTCGTGGAGTGATTAAAAAAGGTGCTATATGACCGAACGCCGAACCGTCTATCTGGATCATTCTGCGAGTACACCCACCGATCCGCGTGTGGTGGAAACGATGATGCCTTTTTTCACCGAGATATACGGCAACCCATCGTCTGCGCACAGTTTTGGGCGACGGGCTGAGGCGGCGGTGGAAACGGCGCGGGAAACGGTCGCCCGTTTGTTGAACACGCAACCTTCCGAGATTGTGTTCACCAGCGGGGGTTCCGAAGGTGATAATCTTGCTATACGGGGTGCGGCATGGGCGGCACGAAAACAGGGACGCGGCAATCGTATTCTGACGTTACCCGTTGAGCATAGCGCGGTGGGCAAGACCATCGCTCAACTGGCCGATATTATGGGGTTTGAGCAGACGGTGGTGCCGGTTAATTCCTACGGGATCGTGGATGAGGACGTGTTTCGTCGCGCCTGTGTTCCCGGTGTCGTGCTGGCGAGCGTTATGGCAGCCAATAACGAGGTTGGTAGCGTACAACCGCTTCGCCCCCTTGCGGATATGGTTCATGCGGGCGAGGCTTGGTTGCACACCGATGCGGTTCAAGCGGCGGGGCAGATTCCACTGGATGTTCGGGCGCTGGATGTTGATCTCCTGAGCTTGTCGGCACACAAGTTTTACGGGCCAAAAGGGGTTGGCGCTCTGTATATCCGTAAGGGGATTGACCTGATACCCAACCAGAGTGGCGGCAGTCATGAGGATGGACGCAGGGCCGGTACGCACAATACGGCTTTTATCGTTGGGCTGGCAAAGGCGCTGGAATTGGCTCATGATGAGATGGATGAGCATGTCCGGCATTTTCAGATGATGCGTGATCTACTCATTGATGCGGTGCTGGCGCGGATTCCCGGCACCGAATTGACCGGGCATCCTACGCAACGACTGCCTGCTCACGCCAGCTTTGTGATTGATGGTGTGGACAGCAGCACGCTTGTGATGCACCTTGATGTGCGCGGGATCGCGGTCAGCGGCGGTTCAGCTTGCAAGACGGGGAATCCAGAACCTTCTGCGGTGCTACTAGCGATGGGATTGTCGCCCAAAAAAGCGATGGGCAGCTTACGCTTGAGCGTGGGGCGGCAAACCACTGAAGCTGATATTGATTACGTGGTGGATACTTTATTGGATGTGGTTGAGAAGTTGAGGAACCTGAACAGCGAATGGATAAGGTGAGCAGTCCTAAGAATACACGGGTGGTTGTGGCGATGAGTGGCGGTGTGGACAGTTCGGTGGCCGCCGCGCTACTGGTCGAACAGGGATATGATGTGGTCGGCATGATGATGCGGCTGTGGTCGGAAGAAACCGTAGTCGGCGGGGCGCATAATCGCTGCTGTACACCGGATCAGATGGCGGATGCGCGGCGAATTGCCGCCAAACTGGGCATCCCATTCTATGTGCTGGATACGAAGGAAGTTTTTCGCAACACGATTGTGGAGTTCTTTATTGACCAGCATCGGCAGGGGGTGACGCCAAATCCCTGCTTAGAGTGCAACCGGCATATCCGTTTCAATTTTCTACTCAAGAATGCGCTGGCTCTGGAGGCGGATTATCTGGCGACCGGGCACTATGCGCGTGTGGAGCATCATCCAGATGGGACGCATCTGCTCCGAACGGGTGTGGATGACCACAAAGACCAGAGTTATGTGTTAAGCGTGCTGGGGCAGGAACAACTCGGTCATGCGCTGTTTCCGGTAGGCGAATTTGCCAAGACCGAAGTGCGACAGATTGCGGCGCGTTTTGGACTGCCGACCGCCAGTAAAAAGGATAGCCAAGACCTGTGCTTCATTGGAGACAATAACTACAGGCGCTTTCTTTCGGACTATGCGCCGGGTGTGATGCAGCCGGGGCCGATTGTGCGACAGGATGGCCGCGTGATCGGCGAACATGGGGGATTGGTGAACTACACCATCGGGCAGCGTAAAAGGTTGGGCGTACACAGCCTAGAGGCGCTTTATGTGCTTGATTTGAATGTCGCGCAAAACAGCCTTGTGGTGGGGACAGTCGAAGAACTGGGACAATCGTCACTGACTGCGAAGCGCGTGAACTGGGTCAGCGGGCAAGCACCCACAGCGCCTTTCAAAGCGTTACTCAAAATCCGTTATAAAGGCTCTTTTGTGCCTGCGCAGATTGATCCGCTGCCGGATGGTCGGTTTGTGGCGCGATTTGATGCGCCGCTGCGGGATATTACGCCGGGGCAGGGCGCTGTGATCTATGCGGGTGATGTGGTTCTGGGGGGCGGCATTATTGAGCGCCCAACGGTGAGCTAATAGCCAATGAGCAGGTAGCGCATCTGCGATCCAAAAAAGAGCATCAAGAACGTGCCTAACACGATATACGGCCCGTAGGGTAGGGCGGTGAACGGGCTGTAGCCGTCTGCGCTCAGTCGGCGGCTGATGAGATAAATTACTGCGCCTGCTGCGCCCGCGAACACGGTGATAAACATAGCGAAGATGAGCGCCCCGGGCCCAAGAATCAGGCCGCTGAAGGTCGCCAGCATTACGTCCCCGAAGCCGAAGGCTACGGTGTTGATATTGCGTCCCTGTTGATTGGCAACATAGACGTACAGGATGCCGCCCAGATACAGAATATAGTACACCCCGAATCCCACAGCTCCTGCGATGAGGGCAGCGGTGAGGTTCGGTTCGCGTTGTGCGGGCGTGATGATTGCATCGAGAACGGCCACGACATAAGCGGGAATCATGACCGAGAACAGAATTAATTTGTGTTCGATGTCAACGACAGTGACCAGAACCATGATGATGATGTCTATCAACCAGAATATGAGCTGGGTGTCGCTGACATCCGTGCGTGCATTTTTCACAAGTAATGCGATGAGCATGCCGGCGACGGTTGCCACTTCTGCCACCGGATAGCGCCACGATAATGCAGCACCTTCTGGAGAAGCTCGCTTACCTGTTACGAAGGCGAGGATGCCCAACCATGCGATGAGTGGACGGCGCGCGCCATCGGCATAGCGGGGGGTGGTGGGACGGCGGTAATGCGGCAGATCATCCGCCAACACGTTGATGATAGCGCCCGCAAACAGGCCAATGATGATGATAATGAGGATCGTGAGGAGCATAGGGGTTTCCTCTAGGGTAGCGGTGTGACAATGACCGGTGCGGGCGGAAGAAGTGACAGCGAAAGCACAATCAGGAATACGAACGCGATCAGGGCGGTCAGCAGCACAGCGGTTTTTTGCGCCTGCGAGAATGAAGGCGGAGGCGGTGGCGCGTGAAACCCGATGTGCAGCGGCATCCGTTTCACCTCACCCGGACGTATTTGCCATGCAGCCAACTCAGGTTCCGGCTTGCGGAAACCAACGATCACATACGGGATGTCTGGGTAGGTGATCTGCCGAATATCCTCTTGCGAGGGGATGGGGTCACTGGTCGGATGGGAATGGTAAAAGGCTAGTAGCGTTTGGCCTTTGTTCTGTGTTTGGAATAGCGCCTGCGTAAAGGCTTGATCGTCGAGGCGGTAGAAGTGCGCGGGATCAGCGGCGATGTTGCGGATGCTGATGACTTCCTCTACCTGTTCGTTTTTTCCAACCAAGATTCCACAGGCTTCCTGCGGGCGCTCCTGATTGGCAGCGGCGATTAAGGCCACTGCCTGCTCATAGGTCATCCACAGGGGTGACATTCTGCTATGCCCCATCTTGATCTGCTGCGGGGATCAGGAAACTTTCAATGCGGCGATCCTGTGGCGGATTTCGTGTTTCATAGAACAGGTCAGCCGTCAGCGTATATACTCCAGCGGGGTCGGGGACTCCCCGGATATGGAGTGTGAATTCCATGTCATGGTGCATGGTTTCGATGATATTGAGTTCGCTCACGACGCGATCGTTTTCGTCATGGGCGATGAGCAGCAAATTGGGACGTTCCAAAAACGGGGTCACACGGATATGCGCATAGACGCGGAAACGATCTGGAAAAGGGATGATTTCCAGTTCTTCTATGTGAACATCTTGCCGTTGTTTCGGAACTTCAGAAGTCGGAAATATGGGAATATCCATGCGTGAATCTCGACATTGACTAGACTGACATTAGCAACTTGATTGTAATTGTTTCAGCGTGGCGAGAGCAATCTCGATATGATGCGCCGGAATGAGCAGGTGATCGCGGCTGTATGCGCCGAGCGGGATCACCGATATTCCCGCTTGAGCCAGCGCGGGGGTGAGTGCCGCCATGAAGCCGACCAATGCCGAATCGAGAACGACATCTACTGTAAGTAAGCGGTAAGGGTGATCGCTGGGGACGGCATTCTTGAGCCGCCCTGCGAAATGCTCATAGGCTTCGACAGAGATGATGAGGCTGACTTCATCTTTGTCAACCAAGAGCGCACAGAAAGGTTCACCGATTTCAGCCACAACTCCGGCGGCGGCCATCACCGCCCCACGCGGCAGTTGAAGTAACTGATAATCTATGCCATCGGTATAAAACTGAGCCGCACGTAAGGCTTGCTGGACGGTTTGCAAGTTGTCTTCTCGCTTTTTATTCGTCAAACTGGTAAGTGGCTTCGGCGTAATACCGAATTTGCCGCCGGGAAAGTTTCTCTTGCATCCATGTTTGCAAGACTCTATTCTTGGTTTCAAGCGTCTCGTCAACCGCCTGTAAGCGATTCAAAGGATAGTTGATTCGCAATGCACGCCCGTGAATGATATGGCGGCTGATTCCCGGCGGGAGAAAGGCGAGATGATGCGCTGCCGCGATAATATCGTTCGGTTCGTACTGCGGGAAAATCACCATCGCCAACGCATCGGGGTGAAGGCGCCAGATGTCTTCCGGCTCATGAAGGGTGGTGCGCTGGAGTGTGGCGTTTTGCTGATAGGTGCGGACGATTTCGCGCAGGGCTGCATTTCGCTCGTGTGTGTTCTGGACGGGGACGCGCAAGGCAACCACCCGTTCATCGCGGAACAAGAGATGCGCGATGGAGTCTCGATGCTGCCCTTCCAGTATTTCGAGAGAATTGATCTGGCGCAGGTGAGACATTAGGCTGTCCTCGTCCCAGTTGCAGATGAGGTGCCGCCATGTGTCTAAATGCACGTAGCCACTCTCGTAAGGGGCGACTTGAACGAGAATATGCGGGTAGGCGAGGTGAGAAAAGGCGTAGTAGCGATTAGCTCCATCCAGCACAACAAACTTGCTACCATCACCCATTGGCGCAACAACAGGTGGATTGATGACGACAGTTTCCTGTGTCAGCCGCGCAATTAAAGGCTGCGCACGTTGAGAGTCGTGTTCCTCATGTGGATGTAGGGATTGGGTGAGTACGATGCGCAGATCAGGCGGTGGCGCGTCAGTATGAGCCGGAGTCATTATCATGCCTTATGAGTATGTGTGAGCCTGCGCGTAGATTAGCACGAACTGTAGCTCAGTACAATTGTCACGGATAGATTTTTTGCATCTGAATCGGAAGTGGAACAGCGAGGGGGCGCGAATGGGTGCAGTAGAACAAGGCGCAAGTGCCACAGAAGGGCGCTGGCTTACGATACCCCGCACGTTATGTTTTGTGCAGAACGGGGATGATGTGTTGCTGATGAAACGGGCAGCCCATAAGCGCGTGTTTCCCAATCGGTACAACGGGGTGGGGGGGCATGTTGAACGGGACGAAGACCCGCCGACCAGTGTTCGGCGTGAGATTCTCGAAGAAACCGGGCTGGTGGTGCGCGATTTGCGACTGCGGGCGATATACCATGTGGATGCGGGCGCAGACACAGGCATTGTGGTCTATGCGTTTACTGCGTATTCGGACAACCGGAATGTGGTCGCTAACGATGAGGGTAGCCTTCACTGGATTCCCCGGCAGCAGCTAGGGGAATATGATCTTGTAGACGACTTGCCTATTTTGCTCCCGCGTATGCTGGCGATGCCAACCGGCGTGCCGCCGCTGTTTGTCCACATGTCTTATGATGAGCGCGATCATCCAGTCATTCAGATCACACAGGCGGAATGATGGGTAGGAAATGGGGTCGGTTGATCGCTTATCGAACTTTTGACGAAGGCGGTATACTCTTGAGGGATTTGGGCTTTCTATAGGATTCGCAATGCCTGAAACACCGTTCCCTACGACATTGGTTTTGCCCCCGAAGCGAAGAACGCCGATCCAGCGCATCGGGTGTGCGCTGGCGCTGCTGATCTGGTTCGTGGTGTTGCTTACGCCCTGTTTTTTTATTGTCATGGCGACACAAAACGAGATTGCGATCACACTCAGCGATGTTCCGGGTCATGCGTTCCGAATCTGGTTGGTCAATGAGGCGGATGAGCGCGGTTTGGCGATTGCTCAACCGAGTCTGATTAGCAGCGGTGATCCGAATGCTGTCTGCTTGGAGTCCCACATCCGTTTTGCTCTGTGGATGGGGAGCACCAGTCCCGCAGATTACTGCGAGTGTTATCAGCGTGGGAGTGCTGATGCTGCGTGGCAGTTTGTATCCACGCAGCAAGGTAACTGCGGTTCCTAAGTCGGTTCGATGTCACAAGAGAAATGGATGGGATGATTCATGCCACAGCTTGATACCAACACCATTATCACAATCGGCCTTGTTTGCGGGGGCCTGTGTATTGTCGGTCTGGTGCTGTCGTTTGGCTTGCAACTGGTCGGCGTTACCCTGAATACGCTGATGAGCTTTGTGGGGCTGTTTGGAACGCTTTTGAACGGCGGCCCCGGCTTGTGGTGCGGGTGTCTGGTCATGCTGCTGGCATGTGGCGGCGTGGTCGGTGTGGCCGTTGTGGTAACGGCTTGCAACGGGAACCCGACTGCGATGAACTTTTGCTCACTTTTGCCGCGCTAAGGTGAGAGCAACGGCAGTTAGGCGCCGCGCATCAGCGCCTCGAACTCAATGCCATCAATGGTTTCCGCGTCCAGCAAGCGTTTGGCGATGGTTTCGAGTTTGTCCGGGTGTTCTTGAAGCAGACGCCGGGCTTCGGCATACGCCCAATTGACGATGGTGCGAACTTCATCGTCAATTTCTTTGGCGACGGCTTCACTGTAATCGCGTTGTTCTGAGATTTCACGCCCCAGAAAAATCATTTCTTCTTTCTGACCGAACATCATGGGGCCGAGTTTATCGCTCATTCCAAAACGCATCACCATTGACCGCGCCAACTTGCTGACATGCTCTAAATCGCTCGCCGCGCCAGTGGTGATTTCGTTGAAGATGAGTTCCTCGGCGGCGCGCCCACCCAGCGCGACAACGATCTGATTTTTCATGCGCGACCGGGTGATATAGTTCAGGTCACGTTCTGGCATAAAGAGCGTGGAGCCGCCACTCATTCCACGCGGAATGATTGTCACTTTGCGAACGGGGTCTGTGTTTGGCAATAAGAAACCGATGACGGCGTGACCGGCTTCGTGATAGGCGGTGATTCGCTGTTCTTGTTCGTGAATGACACGGCTTTTGCGCTCTGGCCCCAACACAATGCGCTCGATGGCTTCCTGAAAATCACGATCATTGATGGATTTCTTGTTTTTGCGGGCAGCCAGAATAGCCGCTTCATTCACCATGTTCTCGATGTCTGCACCGACGAAACCGGGCGTTACTTTGGCGATTACGCTCAAGTCCACATCCGGGGCTAGAGGTTTCCCACGCACATGAATGCGGATGATTGCTTCGCGCCCTTTGACATCCGGGCGATCGAGTATCACGCGGCGGTCGAAACGACCCGGACGCAGCAGTGCCGGATCGAGAATGTCCGGGCGGTTGGTGGCCGCGATGACGATGACATTGGTATCGGTATCGAAACCGTCCATTTCCACAAGAATCTGGTTGAGCGTTTGCTCGCGCTCGTCGTGACTGCCGCCCAAGCCTGCGCCACGCTGCCTGCCTACGGCGTCAATTTCGTCAATGAAAATGATGCACGGGCTGTGATGCTTGGCTTGTGCAAAGAGGTCGCGTACACGACTGGCGCCTACACCGACGAACATCTCGACAAATTCTGAACCGGAGATGCTAAAAAATGGCACGGCTGCTTCGCCTGCGACCGCTTTTGCCAGCAGCGTTTTGCCTGTGCCGGGGCTGCCGATGAGCAGCAACCCTTTAGGGATACGCGCTCCGAGCTGGATGAATTTTTCAGGCTCTTTCAGAAATTCGACCACTTCAGCCAGTTCCGCTTTGGATTCTTCCGCGCCTGCGACATCTTCAAAGGTGATCGAAGGCTTATCGCTGCTGAACAGGCGGGCGCGGCTTTTTCCGAACGCAATGGCTTGGTTGTTGTTCCCCTGTGCCTGCCGGAGCATGAAAAAAATCAGGCCGCCGATCATCAGCAGCGGCAGCAGGGTGGTGAGGAGGCTTAACCCGACGGAGGGTAGATTGTTGGGCGTGTCGAACGTCCAGTTGATCTGATTGATCTGGTCAGTCGTGATGCCAAACTGAATAAGCTGTTCTTGCGCGGTTGATTCGGCGCTTTTGGTAGTCGTTGCGGCAGATTGATCTTTGAAGGTGATTTTTAACTGGTTTCCAGAAACGATGATGGTCACAACATCGCCATTATTGATTCGGCGAACGAGTTCGGTAAATTGGATTGTGGTCGTTTCCTGCCCACTGCTGCTGATGCCAATGAATATAATAATGAGCAGCAGGCCGATGAAGCCGTATATCAGTAAGTTTCGTGTCCTTGGATTATTCATGCCCAAACCCCGGATTAAGAAACGTTCGCTGGCAATTATTTTAAGATCGAATCACAGGTCGAACGTTTGTTTTGCACACGATATGATGACATTATAGCTGATATGTAGGTTAATCTTCTAGTTGTACTCGAAATTCGCCGGTGGGGTGGCAGATTGCAGTACAATCATTCAGCACGATGGAGATGATTAATGAACGAAACCCATCAATTTCAAGAAACGATCCGTCGCGAGGCTGGTCTTTTTCAGGAGATTGCCCGCCACACCAACAGCGTGATTGTGGGGCAAGAACGGCTATTGAACCGTATGTTGATCGCGCTGCTCTGTAATGGGCATGTGCTGATTGAAGGTGTGCCGGGTTTAGCCAAGACGTTGGCGGTACGCACATTGGCGGCAACGCTGGGTGTGAAATTCCAACGCATTCAGTTCACGCCCGACTTGTTGCCTTCGGACATCATAGGGACGCAAATCTTCAATCCGCGCAGCGGGGAATTTACACCCCACACCGGCCCGTTATTTGCTTCGATTGTTCTGGCGGATGAGATTAACCGCGCTCCCGCCAAAGTGCAGTCGGCATTGCTGGAAGCGATGGAGGAGCGCCAAGTAACGCTAGGCGACCAGACCTACTCGATGCCAGACCCGTTTCTGGTGCTGGCGACACAGAACCCGATTGAGCAGGAAGGTACTTATCTGCTCCCTGAAGCCCAGCTTGACCGATTTATGCTCAAAGTGCTTGTCACATACCCGAACCGGAACGAGGAACGCCAGATACTTGACCGGATGGGCAGCGACAGTCCATCGCTGCCAGTGGCGATAGCCTCGGCTCAGGCGCTGAGTTCGGCGCGGGAGGTGGTGAAGCGTATTTATGTGGACGAGAAGATCAAAGATTATGTGCTGAATATCATCTTTGCTACCCGCGATCCGGGTTCGGTTGGACTGAGCGACCTTACGGGATTAATCGAGTATGGCGCTTCTCCGCGAGCTTCGTTAGCGTTGCTGCGGGCGGCAAAAGCGGGGGCATTTTTGCGGGGACGGGGCTATGTTACGCCTGACGATGTAAAGCAGATTGCGCCGGATGTGCTGCGACACCGATTGGTGTTGTCGTTTGAAGCGCAGGTCGATGGGCTGAATGCGGATACGATTCTGGAGCGATTGTTGAACCGGGTGCCTGTACCATGACGCTTACAGCCGACACGCTGCGGAAAATTCGCCGGGTGGAACTTCGTACCCGTAAGCGCGTGAATCATGTTTTTGCCGGTGCCTACCAAGCTGTATTTAAGGGGCGCGGCATGGAGTTTGATTCGGTGCGTGCCTATGAACCCGGTGATGACGTGCGGCTAATTGACTGGAACGTGACGGCGCGGGCGGGTATTCCTTTTGTGAAGCGGTATCTTGAAGAACGCGAACTGACGGTGATGCTGATTGTTGACCTGAGCGCATCAGCGTTTTTCGGTACGACTGGACGTACAAAGCATGATGTTGCGCTGGAACTGGGGGCGGTGCTGGCATATACCGCAGCACGCAACAATGATCGCGTGGGGCTAATTCTATTTAGTGACCGGATTGAGCAAGCGATACCACCCCGAAAAGGGCGAAACCATGTGCTGCGGGTGATTCGTGACCTGCTGGAGATGCGATCAGACGGGCGGGCGACTGACCTTCGGACGGCATTGCGTTCGACGCGCATGTTGCTTAAACATAGTGCAGTGGTGTTTGTGCTGTCGGATTTTTTGACCGATATGCGTGAGGTGAGTGCTGAACTTTCACTTCTGGCGCACCGGCATGATGTGGTTGCGGTGGTGCTGCGTGATGAGCGCGAGAAGATGTGGCCGGATGCGGGCGGGTTGGTCGCGCTGCGGGATGCGGAAACCGGTCAGAAAAGGTGGGTGGATGCGGGTTCGGTTGCATGGCGGGAACAGTTTGAAGCCCGAATGTTGAAGATGCAGAACGATTTAGAATCCGTTCTACGCCGCGCAAAGGTGGATATTGTTCCGGTTGATACGCAGGATGATGCGGTCGCACGGCTTGAAGCGTTCTTTCAGCGGCGACTGCTGCGCGGTTGAGTGAGATGCTTATGTGGTGGCGTGTCGTTCTTTTATTCATTGCTGCTCGTTTTGTCGGGGTTGTCCCAGAAGCGGTGTTTCACGCAAACGAGGGGACGCCGCGTACTGGTGATCCGATTATGCTCATGTTGACCGTGCGAACTGCTGCGGATGCCAGTGTGATGTTCCCGGCTTTCCCCGGTGAATGGGCGCCGTTTGAAGTGTTGTCTATAGACCCCGCTTCAAATTACCTGGATGGGGATGTGATGGTGTGGCAGCAGGTGATCTCGGTGGTGCTGTGGCGACCGGGTGATGCGCAGACACCGGAAACGGTTGTTGGCGTTCGGAGTCCAGATGGTTCAATCGAAACGGTTGCGGTGCAGCCTGCGTTTTTCAGCGTCCCGTCGGTGATTAATGAGAATGATTTGAATTTGCGCCCACTGAAGCCCCCACAGCGAATACCTGCATTTCCTTACGCGATTCTTTTGTTCGTGGCGGCGGCGCTAGGGCTAGGAAGCGCGTTGTGGTGGCGCCGCCGTCTGGTGTGGCTACCTGCAAAAAGCGAATTTGCGGAGCGCAAATGGCACCCGGCTGCGGAGGTGGCTTTGCGCGAGCTGCGCTTGATTGCATCTCAAAAGCTGTCTAGCGAGGAACGCATCGCCCAAACTGCCGATTGTTTGCGCCGTTATGTGAGAACCCGTTTTGGCGTACCTGCTCCGGAACGCACCACACGCGAAGCGACGCAGGCGTTGAGTCCTGTGCGCCAGTTGAGCGATGAGCAGCAGCAGCGGTTCCGGCAGTTTCTCAACCTTGCAGACCGGGCAAAGTTTAGCGGTTCCGAGATGGCGGGTGGGCAGGTTGATCCGTATGTTCAACAGGCTCAGCTATGGGTTCGTGAAGTGGAAAAAGCTAGTTTGCCGGAGGATGGTGAGTGAGTTTCCAGTTTGCTTATCCCGCCGCGTTCCTGCTTTTCGTCATTCCAGTTGTGCTGTTTGGATGGAGCAGACGAAAAAAATGGTTGTTTGAGTCTGCGGTACTGGTATATTCCAGCACGTTTCTGGTCGAGAACTTGCCTTCTACATGGCGCGTGCGCTGGCGCGGCGTTCCTGATGGGTTGTGGGCGGGGGCATGGGTTTTTCTGGTTGTGGGACTGGCACGACCCCAGAGTGGGATGGTGCAACAGATTACACGAGGGCAGGGCGTTGATATTGTGCTGGCGCTGGATATTTCGGGAAGCATGAATGCGCTGGATTTTGCGCCACAGAACCGTCTTGAAGCCGCAAAGGCGGTGATCGCTAGTTTTGTGGCAGGGCGCAGTTTTGACCGGATCGGGCTGGTGGTGTTCGCGGCGGATGCTTTTCAGCGCGTGCCGTTGACTCTAGACTATAACGCTTTGCTCGCTTCTCTCAACGCTATTGAACTCGCGCCAGCACTGGCGTTGCCCGACGGCACGGCAATCGGGATGGGCGTGGCGAGTTCCGGTAATCTGCTGCGTCCTAGCCGTGCTGCCAGTAAAGTGATTATCCTGTTGACTGACGGGGCGAACAATGCGGGCAGCATCGGGCCGTTGAGCGCGGCGCAGGCGGTCGGCGCTCTAGGGATGCGGGTTTATACGATTGGCATGGGGCGCAACGGTCAGGTTCAAGTCCCGGATGTGAACGGCGGCACGAAACTGGTCGAAAGCAATCTCGATGAAAATACGCTTCAGAAGATTGCTTCCGAAACTGGCGGACAATTTTTCCGTGCTGCCGAATTGGTGGATTTACAGGCTGTGTACAACGAAATCAACCGGCTTGAGCGTTCTGATATTGAGCGAATAAGCTGGGTAGATTGGAATGAATTGGCACCTGCTCTGGTCTGGATTGCTCTGGGGCTGTTCATCATGGAGCGTTTGCTTCGGGTGACGGTATTTCAGGTGGTGCCATGAGTCTTGGAAACCCATCGGCCCTGTATCTACTGCTGCTCGTGCCTGTGGCGATGATCGTTTTTTACTGGCGTGAGCGCGTGCGCCTGCATCGCTTGCACGTGCTGGGAACGGGTTTTGGGGCGCGGGCTAAGTCTTTTACGGGGTTCGCTGCGATTGGATGGTTGGGCGCGCTGGTCTGTTTGGTGGTGGGGCTGGCGCAACCCCGATGGGGTGTGGAAGTGGTGCCTCTGGCAACGCAGGGTATTGCGATTGTGGCGGTGCTTGATGTGAGTTTGAGCATGGATGCGGATGATGTTCAGCCCAGCCGGTTAGAGCGTGCCAAGCTGGATTTGCGGCGCGTGATTCGTGATCTGACAGGGAATGAGTTTGCGCTGGTGGTGTTTGCAGATTCTGCCATGCTGCAATTGCCGCTGACGACGGATGCGCAAAGTGCAGAATTATTCGTGCAAAATGCTTCGACGGCGATGCTTTCTGGACAGGGGACGAACATTGAAGCCGCCCTACAAATTGGGTTGAGTGCGTTATCAAATTCGATTGCCCCGAAACGGATTCTTTTGCTGTTGAGTGATGGCGAGAACCAGATGGGCAGCCCGTTGATGGCGGCGGGTGCGGCGAAAGCGGCTGGCGTGCGTGTAGATGCGCTTGGCTATGGAACAGTAGCGGGATCAGGTATTCCGCTGCGAGATGAAAATGGGAATAGAGTGGGGTACAAAGAAGATCGCTCTGGGGCTGTGGTTCATACCGTACTGGATGAACATAGTCTGCAAGCGATTGCCACCACGACAAACGGGATTTTTGAACGGGTTGAATCGGATGGGCGGGGTTTGGAACGGTTGCTTGAAACATGGCGTACTGAACAATCGGCTACTTCTGGTGAGACTCAAACGCGCCCCCGCGAACAGTTCCCGTTGTTTATTGCGGTGGCACTGGTGTTGATGAGCGCGGAACGTGTGGCTTTGATGGGACGCAGGAGGTCGGCAGCGTGAAGTGGTGGATAGCGGTGCTACTGCTGCTGCTGGTCGGGTGCGATGGCTCGGCGGAGCGAAATAACAGCGGCGTAGATGCCTATGAACGTGGTGACTCTGCTGCGGCGCTGCAAGCGTTTCAGCGGGCGCAAGTTCTGGTTCCTGACGATGTGCTGCCGTATGCGAACGCGGGGGCGGAACTGGTGCGAAACGGGGCTTATGAGCGTGCGCGGATCACGATGGAGTATGCCCTGCGGAATGCGCAACCTGAATTGGCGGCGGTGCTGTATTACAACCTCGGAAATCTCTATTTCCAGCAACGACGGTTTGAGGAGGCCGTTGCGACTTATCAGCGGGCGCTTTTGCTCAACCCTGAAGATGCGGATGCCCGCTATAACCTTGAACTGGCCTACCGGCGCATTTTGCAGGAGCAGGATACTTCAGCACCGCTTCCCGCGATTGTGACGCCGGATGATCCAGCCCAAACGCCTGAGTCTACCGAGTCTCCTGCTGCGACTTCGCCGCCGCCTTCGCCCGCTGAGAATGGCGAGATGAGCGCGGAGGAGGCTGAAAATTTGCTGGACGCGGTACAGAGCAATCAGCCGTTTTTGCCCGCACAACGGGGCGAATTGGCATCCTCGCCAACGGATAAGGATTGGTGACGGGTGCAACATTTCTGTTGTTGAACCGGCGCAGTTTTTAGGGGCGAAAGCCCAGAAATGGTACGATGCAATTGAGGCGGTGTGCGGTTGTGTTATTCGCTTTGTTGTGGTGTGTGCCGGTTGTGTATTCACAACAACCGTCACCGGATTTGTTCGTTGAGGCGGTTGTGAGCAATTCTGAGCCGTATGCGGGTCAGCAATTTACTTACACACTTCGCTTTTACGACGCGGCGGGTACCACCAATGCGCTGTACAGTCCGGCAGATTTTGAGGGATTTTGGCGTACCGATCCCAATGGGCAACAGCAGGTGATTCAACACACGGATGGACGCTTTTATACCGTTACCGATGTGACGACGGCATTGTTCCCGACACAGGCCGGCACCGTCACCATTTCCGGCGCGGGTGTTGTGCTGCCTGCGACGGTATTTGAGGATAAGCGCCTATTGCCTGCGCCTGCGGTTGAGGTTCGTGTTCGTGAGCTTCCAGACGGTGCGCCGGAGGGGTTTGGCGGCGCGGTGGGGCAGTTCGCGCTGCGGGTTCAGGCTGATGCGACATCGGCGGATGTGGGTGAACCTGTTCAGGTGACGGTAACGGTGGAGGGAACGGGGCATGTGGAGGGGCTACCTTTGCCCGATGTTGGCGATCCGTCTAGATGGCAGCAGACGGTGACAGATGTGCAATACCATACTGCGCAGCAATCCAATGGGCTTGTGGGGACAAAAACGTTTCGGGTGGCGTTTGTTTCGGATCAACCGGGTGAGCGCCGGATTCCTGCCCTGCGGTTCGTTTATTTCGACCCGAACGAGGGTGCGTACCAGATCATCCAGAGTGACGAGATTCCGGTGATGATTCGGGCAGCGCCGCAAAGTGAGGGGGTTACGACACCTGTGCCTGCTGCTGTTGAACAACCTGCTCTCAAAGCAATTGCGACAACCATGCCACCGGATGCGCCGTCTGGACTGCTGTGGCTGGTGCCTGCTGGGATGGGGTTGGCGGGGTTGGGACAGCGCGTGTGGGCGAAACGGCGCGGCATACAAGAACCGCAGCGCCGCAGGGAACGGGCGTTCCGCACGGCAAAACGTCGTCTTGTGGCGGCAAGTGTCCCCGGAACGCTTGACTCGCTCCGTGAAGGGCGACAAATTTTGTGGGACTATGGCAGGATGACCGACCGCCCTGCTGATTGGATGCTGCGGCTTGATGAGGCTGATCCGCTGCGAGATTGCCTTGCGCGGCTGGATGCTGCGCTATACGCGCCAGAATCCGTTGTTGATGTGCCTCTATTGCTGAATCAACTGATAAGCGCGTTCGATCACTGGAATGATCGGCAGGATGCCTCATGAGCCGGTGGTTTGTGGTGATGATCGCCTTCCTGCTGTGGATTCGGGCTGCCGACCCGATTGATCTGGCTGCGGCGGCTAGTGCAGCTTATGGGCGGGGCGATTACCCTACTGCGGCGGCGGCTTATGAACAGATTGCTGCACAGGGGGGCGAAGGGGGCACACTGCGCTATAACCTCGCAACGGTCTACCGACAGATGGGCGATATGGGACGCGCCATTCTCAATTACCGGCGTGCATTTCGCTGGCTTCCGCGTGATGTGGATGTGCTGGCTGGACTCGCGGTGGCGCGCAGTCAGCGTGTGGACGTGATGGGTGATGAGCAGGGTTTTGCGGTTGGCATCGCGGATATATTCGCTTCGGTAGTTACGCCCGAAGAAACGTTGTGGTTGATCTGGGGGATGGTTGACCTGATTGTATTAGCGGTTTTCCTCATGCGGTTTAAGGGGAACTGGCGGCGCGGGCTGCGGCGGCTACAAGCCGTTTCGTTTGGCGTGGGCGTGCTTCTGGCGGCGGCGCTGTGTCTGAGCGGGTGGTTTGATAGCCAGCGACCAGTCGGGGTGGTTATCGAAGAACAGGTCATTAGCTATTCTGGGCCGGGAACCGATTATCTCGAATTGTATGATCTTCACGCCGGGGCGGAACTGCGCTCGATTGTTCACGAACGGGGATGGGTGCGGTTTGAACTTCCCGACGGGCGGGAGGGATGGTTGCCCGAAAGTGCGATAGAGGATGTGTGATGCGACTCACCCCCGTTCGGTGGTGAACGGGGGCGAGTGAGGGACAGCTTATTTCAGAAGGCTCGGAATTTGTTCCGGGTTGTCGGCAACTTTCACACCGGCTGAAAGCAGCGCGTTGATCTTTTCGGTAGCCGTACCTTCGCCACCTTCGATGATCGCACCGGCATGACCCATACGGGTGCCGGGAGGGGCGCTCTTGCCTGCGATGAACGCTGCAACGGGCTTGGTCATGTGAGACTTGATGAACTCGGCTGCGTCCACTTCGGCACGACCGCCTATTTCGCCAATCAGAACCACTTTTTCGGTTTCAGGGTCTTCCTCAAACATGCGGAGCGCGTCAACGAAATTCGTGCCAATGATGGGGTCGCCACCGATTCCCAGACAGGTTGTTTGTCCCATACCGGCATTGGTGAGCGCGAACACGACTTCATAGGTGAGCGTGCCGCTTTTGGAGACGACGCCGACGTTACCGGGCTTGGCGATGTAACCGGGCATGATGCCGACTTTCGCCTGTCCGGGGGTCAGCATCCCCGGACAGTTGGGGCCAACTAGACGGCTGTTGCTCTGTTTGACGTAGCTGTAGACCTTCATCATATCGAGAATGGGAACGCCTTCGGTGATGCACACGATCAAACCGATTCCGGCATCCACCGCTTCAAAGATGGCATCACCGGCTGCTGCCGCAGGGGCATAGATGATACTGGCATTCGCGCCAGTGGCTTCTACCGCCCGTTTGACGGTATCGAAAACGGGTTTGCTGTGTACCCATTCGCCACCTTTGCCGGGGGTCACGCCGCCGACGACGTTGGTGCCATAGTCAATCATTTGTTTCGTGTGGAAACTGCCTTCACGCCCGGTGATACCCTGTACGATCAGGCGCGTGTTGCGATCTGCAAGGATTGCCATTTAGTTTGCTCCTTGTGCTGACTCGACGGCTTTCTTAGCGGCTTCGGTCAGTGTGGCGGCGCTGGATAGGTTCGGAATGTGGGCGGCATCAATGATGGCGCGCCCTTCGTCGGCATTGGTACCTGCAAGGCGAATGACCATCGGGATTTGCGTTTTCACTTCATCGAGCGCCTGCAAAATCCCACGAGCCACTTCATCGCAGCGGGTTATTCCGCCGAAAATGTTAAACAGCACCGATTTGACGTTGGGATCGGCTAGAATAATTCGCAGCGCAGCGGCCACTTTGTTGGCCTGCGCACCGCCACCGATGTCGAGGAAATTGGCAGGGCCGATGGACTCGCCGCCGTACAGTTTGGTCATGTCCATTGTGGTCATGGCAAGACCGGCACCATTTACCATACAACCGATTTGCCCATTCAGTTTGACATAGCTGATGCCCGCCGCACGGGCTTCGGTTTCTTCACGGGGTTCGGCATCGGTGTCGCGCATTTCTTCCAAGTCGGCATGACGATACAGGGCGTTATCGTCAATTACCATTTTGCCATCCAGCGCCACCAATTGATTTTCTTTGGTGATGACCAACGGATTGATTTCCGTCAGAACCGCGTCGCTTGCCATGTAGCATTTGTAGAGGTTGGCGGCGATTTTGCCAAAGGCCTTCCAATGCTCGTGGGGCAGGTTAATGCCGCTGGCGAGGTTTCGCGCTTGATAGTCCAGCAAGCCGAGGAAGGGGTTGATCTGCTCGCGGATGATGGCATCTGGATTTTCGTGTGCAACCTGTTCGATTTCCACGCCACCTTCCGACGAGGCCATGATGACCGGTCGGCCGGTGGTGCGATCGTTGACGATGCCAAGATAGATTTCTTTGGAGATATTGGATGCGGGGTCTACGAGAACTTTACGGACGGTTAAACCTTTAATTTTCATACCGAGGATATTGTTGGCAACTTGTTCGGCTAGTTCGGGCGTTTGCGCGACTTTGATGCCGCCCGCTTTACCGCGTCCACCTACCAGCACCTGTGATTTTACAACGACTGCCCCGCCCAGTTCCCGGGCGATTTCATACACTTCCTGTGGCGTGGTCGCTGTTTTTCCTTTGGGGGTAGGGATGCCAAATTCGGCGAAGCGGGCTTTTGATTGATACTCGTGAAGATTCACGGATGATCCTCCGACTCTGCTGTATTTGCATGGAACACGAGAGCTAGTATACGCCAGAAAATACACGTTTGCATGGGAGAGTTGGCTATAGGCGATGGTCTTGTTTGCGCGATCCGAAACGGTTATTCAGTTTTGAGGAGCAGATAGGTTGCATTTTATGGAGGTGTCGTGCTGCTGTTTATCACTTTCGCATTGAGTGCGCTGTCCGGTTATACTCTGGTCGGTGTTATTTGATTTTGTGTGCTTTGTACTTGGAAGATGATGAGGGTGGCGGTGTTATATGACCGATTCGGGATTGATACTGGTTGTAGATGATAACGAAATGAATCGGGATGTGATGCAGCGCCGACTGGAACGGCAGGGGTATGGCGTTATCACTGCTGAGGATGGCGCACGCGCTTTAGAGTTGATGGCTGAACACGCTTTTGATTTGCTTTTGCTCGACATTATGATGCCTGAAGTGAACGGTTACGAAGTGTTGCAGCGAATTAAAGCCGACCCGATCTGGATGCACATTCCGGTGATCGTGATTTCGGCGGTTGACCATCTGGAAAGTGTGGTGAAATGCGTGGAGATGGGCGCAGATGATTATCTGTTTAAGCCATTCAATCCGATTTTGCTCAAGGCAAGAATTGGGGCTAGTCTCGACAAAAAACGGCTGCGCGACCAAGAACAACAGCTTCTCGCACAGAGTCGTGGTTTGATTGAAGCGGCGGTGCGGTTGCCTGCCTTTGCGAGGGATCGTTTGGGCGATGATGCCGGTGTGGTGGATCGCTTTTCGAGTGTTGCGGTGCTGGTGGTGGCGGTTGAAGGATTATCCGAACTGGCTCTGGCTGACGAGACGGCTCATGTGGTTGGAAAGTTGTTTGGCGCTTTTGATGCGGTTGCCAAACAATATGGGCTTTACCGACTTCGTGCATCCGGGAATACGATGATGTTTGTCGGCGGTCAGATGTTTCAGCCTGAAGATGGGTTGGTGCATTTAGGGAGTGTGGCGCTCGAAATGGCGCGTGTGGTGGCTGAGCAACCCGCTATACACGGAACCCCTCTACGAATTCGCATCGGTATGGATATTGGCAGCGCGGTTGGAGGCGTTGTCCACATCGGTGAGATGGCCTATTATGACCTGTGGGGCGATGCGGTGACGAACGCCACCCACCTGCAATTATCTGCCCCTGAAGGCGGAATATGGCTCAGTCAGGCCGTGCGAACCCTGTTGACCGATCAGTATGATATGGTGTTGCATGATAGCTATGCCGGAGTTTATGTCCTTCGATAAGCGCAAATTGGCTGGCGAACAGCATTGCTATGGGCGATCACGGGTGAGGCTTCTGCAACGGTAGGTTTCCTGCACCGTCTAGGTTGAGAATTGCATAAATTTGTTGACAAGTTTATATCTGTATTACGTTACACTTGTCTAGTGAGCGCCAAGTGCTTACAATTCCACACGAATAGACTTCTTCCAATAGGTACGCAGGTTTATGATGATCGGCTCCGAAACCATCATTGGGATGCGGTATATCCTCAAGCAACCGCTTGGAACAGGCGGTATGGGGGCTGTTTTTCGCGCACAAGACCGCTTGATGGGTGGAACAATCGCGCTGAAACGGATACGGGATGATGAGAGTACACGTTCCGATGGGGATACGGATGCCGAGAATCAGCGCCTCGCTCTGGCGCAAGAATTCCGGGTACTTTCTTCTCTCAGACATCCCAATATCATCAGTGTGATTGACTACGGGTTTGATGAGGATAAAAAGCCCTTCTACACCATGGAGTTGTTGGAAGGGGCGCAAAATATTTTAGAGGCAGGCCGGGGGCGCAGTCTTTCGGATCAATTGTCCCTCATCGCGCAAGTGCTTCAGGCTTTACGCTATCTGCACCGGCGAGGTGTTATTCATCGTGATCTGAAACCGCACAACGTTCTGGTTGTGAATGACCAAGTGAAGGTGCTTGATTTCGGCCTTTCGGTGATCGGCGATGATAGTACGATCAATGCCGGGAGTACGACAGCGGGAACGCTGGCGTATATGGCGCCGGAAGTGCTGATGGGGCAGGCGGCTGATGAGTCGGCTGATCTTTATGCCGTTGGGATGATGGTGTTTGAACTGGTGGCCGGGCATCACCCATTTGATACTGGCGACATTACCGCTTTAATCAATCAGTTGTTATACGGCAACCCGGATGTTTCCGAGTTGGATGTCCATCCCGACTTAAAGTTCATTCTTGAGCGATTGTTAGCAAGAGATCGTGTGCTGCGCTTTAAGGATGCGGCGGAAGTTCTGCGCGAGATGGGGTCTTTGACCAGCAATGCCATATTCCAGGAGTCGGCTGCGACTCGTGAGAGTTTCTTGCAGGCTGCACGTCTTGTCGAGCGCGATGCCGAAGTGTCGAAGTTGTCTGCGGCGCTGAGCGAGGCGTTGGCAGGACGTGGTGGCCTGTGGTTGGTGAGTGGGGAAAGCGGCGTTGGGAAAAGCCGGTTGCTGGATGAGGTGCGGGCGCTTGCGTTGGTGCGCGGGGCATTGGTACTGCGCGGGCAGGCGATTGCCGAAGGCGGCAGTCCGTATTTTCTGTGGCGGTCGGTGCTGCGGTGGTTGGTGATGCAGCCCGGTCTACCGGACGAGATTCTATCACCGCTGAAGATATTGGTTCCCGATATTCATGAGCTGTTGGGGCGGCCTGTTCCTGATGCGCCTGAATTGGCTCCTCGTTTCGCGCATCAACGTTTTCTGGATGCGTTTCAAGGGCTTTTTACGAATCTGAAACAACCTACGCTTATTCTTCTTGAGGATATGCAGTGGGCAGCGGAAAGCCTCGATGTGCTTATTCACCTATCGAGTTATATTGGCAAACTTTCGTTGCTGGTGGTGGGCAGTTTTCGTGATGATGAGCGTCCCGAACTGGCCGGACGAATACCCGGAGCGCACGTTTTGCGTTTACGGCGGTTGAGCGACCGCGGCATTGCTCAATTAAGCGAAGCGATGCTGGGTGAAAATGGCAAGCAACCGCATGTATTGGAACTGCTTCAACGAGAAACGGAAGGGAATGTATTCTTTCTGGTCGAAGTGGTTCGCCTGCTGGCAGAAGAAGCGGGGCAACTGGATCGAATCGGTCTGGTGACGCTACCTGCGTCGGTGCTTGCAGGCGGTATCAAGCGGGTTATTGAAAGACGCTTAGGGCGAATTCCAGAATCGGCTATGCCGCTTTTGCAATTCGCGGCAGTGATGGGACGATGGCTGGATGTCAGTGTTTTGGGGCGATTGTCCCCCGACAAGGATATCCAACAATGGTTGGCGGATTGTTCGGATGCGGCGGTGCTGGAGGTTTTTGAAGATCGGTGGCGATTCACGCATGACAAACTTCGTGAAGGGGTACTTGAGCTTATCGAATCGGATCGGCGTCCGGTACTGCATGGATTGATTGCGGCTGAGTTAGAGGCGCTCCGTGCTGATGAATCCGAAACGTGGCCGATGCTGGCATTCCATTTTGGGCTGGGGGGCGAGAAAGCTAAAGAGGCGCGGTACGGCGTGCTGGCGGGGACACAGGCATTAAAGCATGGCGCATACCGTAATGCGCTGGTGTATTTCGATCAGGCGTTGCAGCTCGCTATTACAACGGGGCAAATTCGGGATCAGATTAGTTTCAAGAGTCATATAGCATCGGCACATCTTGGATTGGGCGAGTACCGTCCTGCCCGCAAGTTGTACCAAGAAAATTTGATAACGGCTCACGAAATCCGAGACGATTTGATTGTCGCGGATTCATTGTTGAGCCTCGGTAGCGTGTCGCTGGTGCAAGGTGAGCCGATTGAAGCCCGTCAGTATCTTGAGGAAGCCCTTCGGTTATTCGAGGTTGCAAACGATCTAGGGGGGCAAGTTCGGGTTTGTAATCGCCTCGGGGATGCTGCTTATGAACTGGGAGAAGTGGCGGTTGCGTTAGCGTATTTTCAACGCAGTTTAGAGATGTCTCGTAAGGATGAGAAGGGGTGGGGGATGGCGGGTGCTATCCGGGATACGAGCGAGTTAAAGATCGCACTCCAACCTCCATCAAAAGAAGTGCTTAAAGATATGATCGGTGCAGCCCGGAAATCGAATGATAGTGTGCTCATCATCCAAGCGTTGTGGGCGGCGATACGCTGGCTTTTTGTCGAGCATCAGCATACAACCGCGCTGGAACTCTTGTCGCTCCTCATTCACCACCCCGCAGCTGGCGATATACTCATGAATACGCTTGAGGAATTGTCATTCGAGCTAGAGGCCATCCTGAGTACAGAAGAATATTCCCAACACTGGGAAACGGGTAAGGGAATGTCCATCTGGCAGGGAGTGGATGTGGTATCGCATCTGCTTTGAGTTAGCCCCGATACCGTGCGGAATTTTTAACAAGACTTTTATCAACTCTCTATATACAGC
>CAIPFY010000382.1 GCA_903864435.1 uncultured Chloroflexota bacterium
CAATCACTTGGATCAAATGTGCGAGCGCGATCCTCAGAACTTCATCCTGTTCATAATCGGTTCGGCCTTTACCCGCAATGAACCGTTGTGCCTTCTGTGCGCTTTCCAACATCTGGGTGAGATAGAGCCGATCATCATGCTGCGTCATAGATAATTTGCGCCTCACGTAGTACCGTATCTCGAATCAGGGGATGGAGCGACTTGAATGTTAAGAGATCAACACGCTGTCCGATCAACGCCGCCAGTTCTTCCTGCATGATACCCAACCCGATGAGTCCCGGTATATGTGCAGGGTCAAACTCGACTAACATATCCACATCGCTCGTCGGGGTGAAATCGGTACGCAATACCGACCCGAACAGAGCTAACCGCCGAATATGGTGACGATCACAGAAGGCGGAAATGGCATCCGGTGATAATGCAATGGGCAAAGCTGGAAAAGCCATTTGATGACCTTGTGTACTTCATGTGTACTTCAGCTTTTGATTTTACCTGCTTTTGCAACCGAGTGGTGTGATTGGCTCACTGTAGGGAGTGCTGAATTTTGTGGATATGATCTATCACGTTGAATAGCAATCCACGCACGATGTCTATGAAAATCATCATTCTCAAATGTACCTCCAGCGCACTTCGTGACACAAAAAGACACCACTAGCTCGCTCGACGATGTGGGCGCAAGGGCGCTGTTTATACTCGGCGAATGCTAATGGTGTCTAGTCTATTTTAACGTTTATACTGATGGTCATAAAGATGTGTACTAGAAGGTGGTTGCAGCCCGACTATGCCCGAACTCCCCGAAGTTGAAACAGTTGTACGCGGCCTACGCGCCCCGCTGGTCGGCAGGCGCGTCGAGTCCGTGTGGTTGGAACGTGACCGCGTGATTGCCACCCCCGGCGCGGCAGAATTTAGCGTCCGCCTGCCGGGGCAAACCTTCCGCGCCATCGAACGCCGCGCCAAATACATCGTGTGCCGGATGGATCAGGATGTATTCGCCGTCCACCTGAAAATGACCGGACGGCTGTACGTGACCGACCCCGGTCAAACCCATCCCGATGACCGTTGGGCGCGGTTCAAACTGGCGCTGGATAACGGTCAAACGCTGTGCTTCTCGGACGCACGCCGTTTTGGTCGTGCCTACCTCGCCGACAGCATCGAAGCGATTGCGCCCGCCCTCGGCCCCGAACCGCTGGAAGATGCGTTTACGCCGGCGGTGTTCAAAACACGGCTGGAAGGGCGCAAAAAGATGCTGAAGGCGCTGCTCCTCGACCAGAGTTTCATCGCGGGCGTGGGCAACATCTACGCCGACGAAGCCCTGCACCGCGCCGGACTGCACCCGCAGCGCAGCGCCGACAGCCTGACCGATGCCGAAATCGAGCGCCTGTACAACACCGTCCGCGCCGCCCTGACCGACGGGATTGACTACGAAGGCGCGAGTATCAACTGGTATCGCAAGCCGGACGGTTCCAAAGGCGAGTCGCAGGAGCATTTCTTCGTTTATGACCGCGAAGGGAAGCCGTGTCTACAATGCGGTCAGCCCATCGTCAAGATTCGTGTGGCGCAGCGCGGCACGCACTTCTGCCCGTCCTGCCAACCAGAGAGGTAATCTTTCGTCATGGCAAACGATTTTCAGATGTTTTTGCAGCAGGAATTTGTAGGCCGCGCCATCGCGCTGATGTGCGTATTCGGCGTGATGCTGGTGGCGGTGATGACGCTGCTCATCTACGTGCGCCGCCGCAAACGTGCCGCACGTCCCGCCGCCGCGCCGCCTGCTGTCCCCGGCTTCTCGATGGCCGGCGCTGACCCGATGGACATGCCGGACTTGCACCTGCTGGTGGAAGCGCCCCCACAAGCGCCAATCGTCGTGCCGGTTGCCATTCCGGTGAGCGCCCCCGCTGCGCCGCCGCCGCCCGTCCGCGCCGCCCGCAAAGGTACTGCGCTCATTCCGGTTCTGGATGGGGATGCCAGCGAAGCGGTGGAAGTGATGACCATCCTGCGCGATGTGCTGGACGGCCATTTGATCGTGCAGATGGGCGACAAAGCCTACACCAATATCAACAGCGATTCGGACTTCAAAGACCGCTTCACACGAGTGATGCGCGAGCTTGCCACTGCTGCCGCCAAACCGGGCAACCCGCCGCCCGCCGCCCGACCTGCCCAATCCGCCGCCCCACCGCCCCCGGAACCGGAAGCCGCCGAACCAGAACCGCCCTCGTTGGGCAGTCTCATCCAGCAACCCGCACCCGCCGCGCCCGTCGTCCCCCCGCCGCCCAGCAGTGCGCGGATGCCCGGTGACTTGCCGAGCTTCCGGCTGGAAGATAACCCGCTGCCCAAACTGAAACGCTTCCAGAAAAACGAGTCTCAGCCGGTGCCGGAGGTTAATCTGGCAAGCGCGATTGAAAGCTACCTGCAATACCGGCTGCAACAGACCGGCGTGCTGCCGGGGCGCAGCATTCACATCTTCCCCGCGCCGGGTGGCGGCGTGAGCATCACGGTAGACAACCGCACTTACGAAGCCGTCGGCGATATTGCTGAAGTCGAAGTGCGCGAACTTCTGGCGCAGATCATTCAGGAATGGCAGGAACGGCACTAAGTCGGCCTATACGAACGGCTCATCCACCGGTTGCACGCTGGCCTTGCCGTCTGCGCCCATGCGGTAGCGCCCCGCCGGACGCTGCGAGTCGTGGGTGAAGATGAGCAGCGCGTCGGTTTCCAGCGCCCACTTCTGCCAGATGCGCTTGTTCTCCAGCGTGACCAGCGGCTCGACATCGTACCCAGTCATCCAGCCGAGGCGCTCAAAATGAATCGCGTAACTGGCGAGGTCGCACACGAACATCGCGTGCAGCCCTTCGCTCTGCAAGCGCACGCTCATGTGCGCGGGCGTATGCCCCGGCGTGACCACGCCGAATATACCGGGCGCGATTTCCACATCCCCGTCCAGCAGGCGCATCTGCCCACTTTCGTACAACGGTTGATAGTTCATTGGGAAATAGGTGGCGCGGGTGCGCTCGTTGGGGCGCATGGCCTCCTCGTACTCGCGGCGCTGAACCACATGCTCGGCGTTCGGGAACACCGGCACCAACGCACCATCCGCCGCATAGCGCGTGTTGCCGCCCGCATGGTCAGCGTGCAAATGGGTGTTGATAACCATGTGGATGTCGCCCGCGCTCAACCCCAACCGCGCCAACCCGTCCACCACCGTCCCATTCGGGCGCTGCAAATACTGGTTGGCGATCTGCTTGGGCGTGAGTTTTTCGCCATGCCCGACATCAATCAGGATGTTCTTGCCGCCCGTTTGCACCAGCAGGCAGTTGTGAATCATCGGAACGAGATGGTTCTCATCCGGTGGCAACAGCGGCGACCACAACACACGCGGCACCAGCCCGAAAGCCCCGCCCGGATCAACCTTGATCGAGCAATCATTCACCATAAACAGGCGCATCTCGCCTAGCTGGATCATAGCAACAGTCCTCTCGTGAGCAAGTAGGCGCAAACCGTGTAGAGAATATGCCGCCGAACGTGGGGGGCTGTCAACTCAACCAGTCGGTGAACTGGCGAACCAGCGCCGCCCGTTCGTCATCCGACAGGAAAGCCGACTGCGCGGCGGTGATCGTCTGCCGTTTCACATCGTCCAACGTCATCTGCATGTCCTGTACGGCGTGGCAAAGTTCATCGCTCAGGACGATATTCGAGATCAGCGGGTCATCGGTGTTGATGGTGGTTCGCACATGGCTGGCAAACAGGTATTGCAGGGGATGCACGTTCCAGTCCGCCACCACGCCGCTGTGAACGTTGCTCGTCGGGCAAAGTTCCAGCACCGTGCCGCGTTCCACCAGCCAGTCCACCAGTTCCGGGTTCTCGTAAGCCCGCACACCATGACCGATCCGGTCAGCATGGAGTTCTTCCACCGCCTGACGGATGTTGGACGGTTCGCCCCATTCGCCGGCATGAACCGTCACGCCCAATCCAAGTTCTTTGGCCTTGTAGAACGTTGAACGGAACGGTTCGGCGGAGAACTGCTGCTCATTCCCCGCCAGATCAATCGCGGTAACGCCCCGGTGGCGATTTTCCACCGCCGCCGCCAGCACATGCTCGCCAATTTCGGGGCTTTCATGGCGGTTCATCGAAACGATCAACCGCACTTGAATCGGGTAATCGAGACAGGCTTGCTCGGTGGCATCGCACACCCAGCCCACCACATCGTAATACGAACACTGGAGGATGTTGGAAAGCGCACGCGGTGTAAACCGCAGTTCCATATACTTCACATTGTCCGCCGCAGCATCGGCTATCGCTTCCCGCGTGGCCTGCTGAATCACTTCTGGCGACCGGAAAAACTGGCGAATCGTCATGAACTTGCCCAGAAAATGCTGGGCGTTGCGCGTTTCATTGGGCATCATTTGAACAAAGGGGCGCAGTAGTTCGGTGTCGTATTCCGGCATTTCGATGCCGTACTTCTCGGCAATCGTCACCATAGTGTCCAACCGGAATGAACCTTCTAAATGACGATGCAGTTCGATTTTGGGTAGGGCGCGGATGGTTTGCAGCAGTTGGTCGTCTGGCAACACAGGCGCACTATCCCTTTCTAAAGCTGATGGATTTACAGCAAAAAATCGCAGATCATTAAAGGGATTATAACATGATCCGAAAATAGCAGTTCCTTAACCCCGTTCCGCCAGCAACCAGCTCCAGTAACGCCACGCCACCGCCACCCCCAGACTGACCCCGATGGCCGGCAGCCCCACATACAGCACCGCCCACACCGGATCATGCGCGATGGACGCCGCCGTTTCCAGCCCGCGCCCGATATTCATCACCCGCGCCAGCACGCTCAGGCCGACCAGCACCGCCGAAGCGAAAAAGCCCCGGTAGTACGGCGGGATACGTGTGACATCCCCCAAGCGCCTGCTCAGAACGCCCATCACCAGCATCGCAACGACAATTGAAATATTACCGAATAAGCCGAACAAACCAGCCCAATCTGCCATCATTGTTCCTTAACGGTTACGGGTCATCAGGTGAAGCAGGTAAACCGAGAGCAGCACCAGAAAGAGGCCGCCTGTCCCCATGAGCAAATCGCCCAGTACGTCCCCTGCCAGCTGGTTTATGCTGGCATAGCGCACAGTAGACGCGCCAAAAAAAATAATCGGCACGATGTACAGGCGGTAGTAGGTGATTTCGGAGGAGGATTTCTGGTAAAAACGGGCGATGAGCAGCAGAAACACTAACAGCGCCGCCAGCGGGAACCATGTATAGAGCGTGAGCAGTTGGCTGACGGATATAGCAGCCACAGAATCCTACCGCATACTCCGAATGACTTGCGAAATCGCCCGCACGCGGAAGTTACGATCATCACAGGCCAGCACAAAAGCGCGAATGAGCTTGCGCATTTCCGGGTCAGGGGTGAGCGTGTAAATGGTCTGGTTGCCTGCCGATTGCTGCGCCAGCACACCGCCCTGCGACAATTCCGCCACATCAGCGCCGATCTGCCGCGCATCGCGCCCGGTATAGCGGGCGATATTCTCGATGGTGTCGGCTGCATGGGGATTATCGTGAAAGAACCGCACCAAGTCCCATTTCACGAACGAATTGACTTTCTCTTGCAGAAAACTCAGCAACGCGGGATCCATATCATCCATCATGCGCGAAGTCGTATCGGTTTGCATACTTCCCAGAATCCCAGCAGATTTCATTTTGCCCAAGACAGATAATCCCTTCCAATCTATGTACTAGCTTAACCATTTCCCCGCACAGCGGCAAGTGTCAGGCTTCTGGCACGCCGCGCATCCCCCAATTCTTGAGGATTGTCGGCGATTCAATGCCTCTGCTATAATGCCGAAAGTGAAAGCTTAGACCAGTCGGCTAACGTCCAGCCGATTAGGTGACACACTACGGGGGGACGAAAAACATGCCTATTGATAAGAATTCCAAGCAAATCATCATGCAAGATTATGCGCGGCACGAAAAGGACACCGGTTCGCCGGAAGTTCAGGTCGCGCTGTTGACCACGCGCATTAATCAGCTCACCGACCACCTGCGCACCCACCGCCACGACGAACACTCGCGGCGCGGTCTGCTCAAGCTGGTGGGTCAGCGCCGCCGTCATCTGAAGTACCTGAGCAAGATTAGCCCGGATACCTACCGCGAAATCATCGCCAAATTGGGGCTGCGTCGCTAGGCCGTTCCGAGGAACCTTTGCCTATTTGTACGGGATGCCCCACTTCCGGGGTATCCTTTTCGCTCATGTGCGGCGGAGCAGGAATTGGAACCTGCGGCTAAAACCAATTTAGCCTCATTTTCCAGTCCCTATCTGCCGCCTTTTGTTTGTGAGGAGGAATTGTGGAAACGATTACCAGTCCTATGGGGACAACCCACCGCTTCACTGCTCAGTACGGCAGCGATCAAATCACGCTCGAAACCGGCAAGCTGGCGGAACAAGCCGGCGGCGCGGTGCTGGTGCGCTACGGCGATACCATCGTATTCGCCACTGCCACCATGAGCAAGCACGCTCGTCAGGGTATTGATTTCTTCCCCCTGAGCGTGGACTACGAAGAAAAAATGTACGCGGCGGGCCGCATCCCCGGCAGCTTTTTCCGCCGCGAAAGTCGTCCGTCCGAACATGCCATCCTGACTTCCCGCGTGGTGGATCGTCCCATGCGCCCGCTGTTCGCGGACGACATGCGCAACGAAGTGCAGGTCATCGTCACCTGCTACAGCCACGATCAGGTGCATCAGGTGGATATGCTGGCGATCATCGCTGCCAGCGCCGCCATGCACATCTCGAACGTCCCTTGGGACGGCCCGGTGGCAGGTGTACGTGTCGGCCTGATTGACGGCAAGCTGGTGGTCAACCCCAACTTGCAGCAGATGGCGAAAAGCGAACTCGATCTGCGCGTGGCTGGCACCGCCGAAGCCATCAACATGGTCGAATGCGGCGCTCGTGAAGTGGACGAAGCCACCATGCTTGAGGCGCTCAAGCTGGCGCATCAGAGCATGCAGCCGGTGATTGCGGTTATCAACGAGATGCGCGCCGCCGTCGGCAAGCCCAAGTCGGACTACACCCCCGCCGCCACCAACGCCGCGCTGGCTGCCGAAGTGAGCGAACGCACGCAGGAAAAAATCCGCCAGATCATCATCGAAAAGACCGAACGCGATGGTCGCAATGAGGCGCTGGACGCCCTGCGCGATGAACTGGTCGGCTTCTATCAGGAACGCAACGACGGCCTGACCGACCCCGAAGAAGCGACGGAACTGGGCGATGCCCGTGAAGCCTTCAGCGAAGTGGTCAAGAAGGAAGTGCGCCGCCGCATTCTGGAAGACGGCGTGCGCCCTGACGGACGCAACTACACCACCATTCGACCCCTCTCGGCGGAAGTGGGCGTGATCCCGCGTGTACACGGCACCGGCCTGTTCAAGCGCGGTCAGACGCAGGTGCTGACGCTGGCGACTCTGGGTACACCCGGCGACTCACAGGAGTTGGACGGACTCAGCCCGGAAGAAAACAAGCGGTACATGCACCACTACAACTTCCCGCCCTACAGCACTGGCGAAACCGCGCCGCTGCGTGGGCCGAAGCGCCGCGAAATCGGGCATGGTGCGCTTGCCGAAACCGCGCTGCGCAACATGATCCCACCGCCGGACAAGTTCCCCTACACCATCCGCCTCGTCAGCGAAGTGCTGAGTTCCAACGGCAGCACCTCGATGGCAAGCGTATGCGGCAGCACCCTCGCCCTGATGGACGCCGGTGTGCCGATTGCCCGCCCGGTGGCCGGTATTGCGATGGGGTTGATTAAGGACAATGAAAAAGTTGCCATCCTGACCGACATTCAAGGTCTGGAAGATCACATGGGCGACATGGACTTCAAGGTGGCGGGTACCGAAAAAGGCATCACCGCCCTGCAAATGGACATCAAGATCACCGGTGTTTCGGAAGAAGTCATGACGCAGGCGCTGGCTCAGGCGCGTGAAGCCCGGATGCAAATTCTGGAAGTCATCAAGGGCGCCATCGCTGCGCCGCGCACTGAACTGAGCGATTTCGCCCCGCGCATCCTCAGCCTGAAGATCAGCGTGGACAAAATCGGTGCGGTCATCGGCCCCGGCGGCAAGACCGTGCGCGACATTCAGGAACGTACCGGCGTGAAGGTGGACATCGAAGAAGACGGTACCGTGTTCGTCTCCAGTTCGGAAGGCCCCGCCGCGCAGAAGGCGCTGGACGAAATTCGTGGCCTGACCGAAGATGCCGAAATCGGCAAGATTTACACGGGCCGCGTGACCCGTATCGAATCCTACGGTTGCTTCGTGGAATTCCTGCCCCGCAAGGAAGGCATGGTTCACATCTCGCAGCTGGCGGATTACCGCGTCGAGTCCGTCGAGAGCGAAGTGAGCATGGGCGACGAGATCATGGTCATGGTCACGGACATTGACGATGGCGGCAAAGTGCGCCTCAGCCGTCAGGCCGTACTCGAAGGCTGGACGGCGGAAGAAGCCCGCGCCCGTGATCGTCGTGGCCCCAGCAGTGGCGGCGGGGATCGTCGTGGCGGCGGGGATCGTCGCGGCGGCGGTGGCGGCGGCTATCGTGGGGATCGTGGCGGCAACAGCGGCGGTGGTGGCGATGGCGGCGGCGACCGCGGCCCGCGCTACTAAGCCGGCATTCGGAGCAGAAATCAAAAGCGGAGAGGCTGGTTTGCCTCTCCGCTTTTCATTGGTCGTAGTTTCAGTGAATCACAGATTGAGGTGAAACGAATACAGAAATGGCAAGGGGAGGCGGGTAGTAGCGTTCAACAGCGCGTACCAGCAGTTTGCGAAAGGTAGCAAAGCGCAGCAGGGTGGGGATGAGCTTGTGCCGTCCTTTGCCGGGACGTCGGGTAAACAACCAACGTGCCAGTACCCAAACATTTTGCATCCGCAATCCCAAAGCCAAAAGGAAGAAACGAAGCGCGGGATTACGCGAATTGGTCAGCACTTTCACTTGGCGCAGCAGACGGTAAGAAACTTCAATGCCGAAGCGACGGCGATACTTGCGATAGACTTGGTGGGGTGTCCAGTCAAGGTTGACCAGCACAAACGCCAGCCACTTGCGCTGCTTACGCTTAGTTTTTGGGTCACGCACACGAGTATCGACCAGCACTAAGCATGCGCTGGTGCCATCGGTGAAGGTGTAGTCGGTAGTGTAGCTCCCCCGTCCCCGACAGAGCGCACGAATGCCGCCTGCCCGATACGCTGCAAATAACGGATGATTTCGCCCGAACAGAACCCCTTATCGAGATACGCGACCGTCGCGTGCAGTCCCAGATGTCCTAAGCGCTGAAACAACCGTGCGACGACGGCGAGCAAATCATCTTCGGGCAGCACATACGTCAAGGCGAGCGTCAAACGCACCTCGTGCCAAATGACCATAGGCGCTGGCGATGCGGAAAAAGTGCGTCGTCCCTACTATCGCCTGTCCTGAACACGTGTAGCGGCGTAATTCGCGGGTTTTGCCGTAGAAGGGTTCATCGTGGGTATCAATAGCCACTTCCAGCCCGCCGCGCAGCATTCATCTCCACTTCCTGCTGGCGCAATCCGCTTACCTCCAGTGTGCTGTTCAATTGTTCGCGCAGGGTGTTGCTATCCATCGCTCCGCAACTGTCGGCACACACTGCCTCCAAGCTACTGCCTTCTGCCACCGCTTTCAGCAGCAGGTTAAATGTTTCGTTTGTCGTGCTGCGATACCCTTCCGTTTTCATGCTCAGGTGGCGTTCCATCACGTCCAACATCATCCCGCGTACATCTTTCGCATTCAGGGTATATTCCGCTATCATGTTCTCAACTTGATTTCGTTTGGTCTGGTCACCAACAACCCAACCGAACCAAATTATTTGTCAAGATGGTCTCAACTTTCGTGATCCACTGAAATTTGCTTGTGCAATATTTCTTGTCAAGTGTAATAGAGGTTATTATCCTTTTCTTGCGGTCTGAAAGGACATCTTGTGAGCCTGTATCTGGAAGCCCTAACCAAACATTATCAAGTTGGCAGTGAACGGATCGTCGCGCTGTGGGGCGTGACTCTGGAAATCCCCAGCGGCGAGTTTGTGGTAATTTTGGGTCCGAGTGGTTCCGGCAAAACGACGTTGCTCAACCTGATCGGCGGACTGGAAGCTGCGGACAGTGGGCGCATTGAAGTGGATGGTCAGGACGTGACCCGCCTGACTGAACCGGATCTAATGCGTTACCGTCGTTATAAAGTTGGGCTGGTATTCCAGTTTTTTAACCTGATTCCATCCTTGACGGCGCTGGAAAATGTAGCGCTGGCGGCGCAGTTGGTTGGCGCTCAGGCGCGCGATCCGCGTCAGGTTCTTGAATGGGTAGGATTGGGGGATAAGATTGATCGGTATCCGGGGCAGCTTTCCGGCGGACAGCAGCAGAGGGTGGCAATTGCACGCGCGTTAGTGAAAAATCCGGCGCTGGTACTCGGAGATGAACCTACCGGCAGTCTCGATTCCCATACGGGACGGGATGTCCTCAGTCTGATGTACCGCTTGAATCGGGAGCATGGTCAGATGTTCGCGGTCGTAACCCATAACGCTGCCATTAGCACAATTGCACACCGGGTTGTCCATCTGCGAGACGGCAAGATAGTGGATGTCCAATGTAACCCCAATCCGGCTAACCCGGCTGACCTAGAATGGTAGGGGCAACCGTGAAAGAGAATATGCTGTTCCGCAAATTGATGGGCGATCTGCGTCTGAATCGCAGCGGTTTTCTGGGTGTGTGGTTGGTGTTCACCTTGGGGATGATTTTTTATAACGCGACCTATCCGGCTGGGGCGAACTTTATGGCATCGGTCAATCGTTTTTATGCTGAAAAGCATCTGGCTGATTTATGGTTCGATTTTGAAGCCACGTCGCCGTCAGCGTTGACTGATTCGCGTGCCGTTGATGGTATTCAAACCGCAACCGGGCGATTAGTAGTTGATGTAGGTTTAGATCGTTTGGGGGCAGAATCGCTGGTGACACTACGGTTAATCTCGCTGCCGGCTGCTGATGATGTGAATAATATCGCTTTGCTGGCTGGAACGCTGCCCGTCGCGCCTGATGAAGTCATTTTGACGGCGGCCTTTGTGGCCGCGCAGGTAATGCATCTGGGCGATGAGTTGCGGCTGACGTGGAGCGAGACGCAGCCGCCGCAGACGGTGAGACTGGTGGGAATTGTCACCAGCGCCGAATATCTGATTGGTTCACGCGGGGCGCTGCAACCGTTCGCTACCCTCAGCACTTTTGGTGTTGGGTATATGCTGCCAGAAACTATCGCCGCGCAAACCGGCATGGTGGACAAAATTAACAGCATCGTCGTGACGATTAAAGTTGACGCGGATTTAACAACGGTGCGTGAAGCCCTTACCGATAGGCTGCAGCCGTATAACTTAAGCTGGATTTCAGATCGCCAGCAGCATGCCGCGTATGCTACCTTAAACGCCAATGGTAACGCTAATTCCCAAGTCGGCTTGATTTTTTCACTGGTATTCCTGTTTGGCTCTGGCGCGATTATGTCGGTGCTGCTCGCGCGGCAGGTGGATTCGGAGCGTCGGGTTATTGGCACGCTTCGCGCATTAGGCTATTCACGCGGGGAGATTGTTAGCTACTATCTAGCCTTCGCATTGATTATCGCTATCACCGGAACGCTGATCGGGACGGTGGTCGGCTATCTGATTACTGCGCCGGTTCTCATGTTTTTCCAGCAGGGTATGGTCGGTGTGTCACTGCCGTTTATTGAGAATGCGCCAAACGCCGTCTTTATAGCCTTTGGCGCATTGGCAGGGTTGATGATGGCGTTACTGGCGGCGGTGATTCCGGCGTGGCGCGCCGCAACGACCGATCCCGGTCTGGCGCTGCGGCCTCCGGCTCCGGCGGGAATTGGCAGGCTGGCGCGATTGTCATTGTCGGGGCTGCCGTTGGCGGTGAGGCAGGCGCTCCGTAATCTACTGCGTACCCCAGCCCGCGCTTTGAGTACGATCATTGGCACCGCCTGCGGTCTGATCGTGATCGTGATTTCGTTTGGGAGTTGGGACATCATTGATTACAACTTTGGCAATTATTACACCTCTCGAAAATATGATTTTATTGTCACGACTAACACACCACTACTGACTAACGAGCTGAAAGCGCGGGTAGCTGAGGTCACAGGGGTGACAGGTGTGGAAACCGGATTAATTGCGCCGGTCATAGTATCATTAGCTGACCGCAGTTATACGGCTTTGGGAGTGGTGCTGGACGATAACAGCACTTTTCACACCTTCAATTCTATTCGGGGTGAGCCGGTGTTTAGCCAACCGGATGGTGCGTGGTTGGGTCACAACCTCAGCCGTGTGCTGAATGCCGAACCCGGAGACACCCTGACGGTTAGCGCCCAAGGGCAAACGCGGGCGGTTAAAGTGTTGGGTGTGGTGCAGCAGGTACTCGGTTCACCGCTGTATCTGCCGATGTCGCTGTTTCGCCAGTGGACGCCGTTGGGCATTCAACCGGCGAATCAGGCCTATGTGCGCGTTGATCCGGCGCAGCGGTTGGAAGCCCAAGCCATTTTGAACGCGCTGCCGGGGGTGATTGGCGTGGAAGATTGGCGGCAAACGATCCGTGATATTCAGCGGGCGGCGGATTTTAACGGCAACTTCGGCTATATCTTTCTGGGCTTTGGGATGCTGCTGACCTTTGTGGTGCTGTTTACGACGGTTAGCGCCAGTGTTCATGAACGCCAGACTGAGCTAGCGATTATGCGAATGCAGGGCATGAGTCTGGGCGAAATCCGCCTGATGGCGTTGTTGGAAACACTGGTTTCCGTGGTGGCTGGCTTGCTCATTGGAATCCTGCCCGCCGCCGGACTGCTGGATTTTATCGGGCAGTCATATAACACTGATGTGGCTGGTAATGTCATGGTCATTTATCCGCAGACCTGGGTGCTGGCGGTGGTGACACTGATTATCATTACATTAGTATCATTGTTGCTGCCGCTGCGGAGTGTCAGCCGCGCCAATCTGGGCGATGTCAGTAAATCAGTAGGGGTGTAGTTGAAATAATAACTACTACGCCAAAGTCAGATTCAGTGAATCACGGATTCGCCGACTTGCCCTTATCCCCCGTCCCCTTCTCCCTCAAGGCGAGGGCTTAGAAACATTCGCGATTCACTGAGTTTGTTTTTATTTGGATGGCACGGCGTTGAGTGTGGCCTGAATCTGGTCAATCTGCGTCGCCTGTGCCTGAATAGTCGCTTCGAGTCCTGCGGTCTGGGCGTTGCCGGGTAAATCCAGCTTGTCAGGGAAGAACAGCGCCACCACCAGCAGCACCAGCGCCGTCACCACCAACGCCATCAAAATGAAGTCAGCCAGATCAAACGACCACCAATCAGAACGGCTCGACAGCGTGGTTTTGGCAGGCAAGTTGCTGCTTCCAAACGCGGGTTTAGACGGCAAACCAAGCGGACGCCCCGAAAAAGGTGATGTAGACGACGGTTGGGGTGGTCGCAAAAATGACCCCCCGGTGCTTCCCAATCGCCCCCCCAAACCGGAGGGTGGCGTTCCCGGAGTGGTAGGCGGCGTGAACGGTGATGGGCGGGGACGGGAAAACGGATTGGGACGAAGAAAGCCGGACGGCTCATCCGACTCGTCCTCCTCATCATCGCTGTCGTCGTCATCCAACTCCAAATCGCCCGTATCCAGATTGGGTGGAAGAAAAGACGATGGACGCGGCGGCAAAGCCTGCCCGAATCCACTAAACGGTGTGGGACGGGGCTTATCCGCGCCAAAATCCATTTCATGATTGATAAAATCATCAAACGGATCAGTCTCAGGCAAAGGGGGTTCAGGTGGGTTCTGGCTCATGATCCTCAATGCGTTCATGAACAGGTTTTTGTATTATCAGACCAAATGGACGGCTTGGCAAGCGCATAAAAACAAATATACCAGAAAATTCATAACTGGTTCACAAGAGGCCACAATAGTCCTCAACCGCCTTTCTCGTTGCGCCTTCTGCCGCCATAATCCTGAATCTATTCGCCCGCTGAAACCGATGGACACAGTAACTTTTAGCCTGCTGCGGTGTATAGTTATTGATAGTGAAATTCATTCCGAACTCAGCCCTGACGATCAAACGGGCGAACGGGACATCAGTTGTGAATACTCATCCTCCACCTCTTAGTTCGCCGCCCTGGGCCATGCGCAGCAAGCGAATCATCGCCATTATGCTGCTGGTGGTGCTAGGGCTGCTTTTGCTGCGCGTCAGCGAAATCCTGCCCATCATCGGCGTGGCAGCGGTGCTGGCCTATCTCCTCACGCCGATGGTCAACGCAATCGAGGCCAAGATCAATTCGTTCGGCCCGCTACGAGGCCGCAATCACCGCAACAGCGCGGTGCTGCTGACGTATGTCATCATCATCACCGGATTCATCGTTGTGCTGCTGGTGGTAGTTCCGGTGCTGGTGGGACAGTTGGAAGAATTCGGGCGGCGCACCCCGGCACTCATCGGCAGCCTAGAACGCGGCCTCGAAGAAACACTCAGCCATCCATTGACCTTCAACGGCGAACCGATCCTGCTCAACGGGCAGCCGTTCATCCCGCTGGAACGCCTGCGCGAAGCCACTGGCGTGCAGCACCTCACTGAAATTCTTCAGCTTCAAGATGTCAATCTGGTCGGTGCCACACAGACCTTCATCGGATCGCTCACCGGGCCAGCCTTCAACTTCGTGGGCGGGGCGCTAACCGCCGTCATCAATCTGATCTTTTTGATGTCCATGATGTTCTTCCTCATGCGGGACGGCGCGTCCTTTATTGATAAGGCCGTCAGCCTCACGCCTACGCTGTATCGCGGCGACCTGTGGCGGCTGTTGTACGAACTGGGGCAAGTCTGGAATGCCTACCTGCGCGGACAGTTGACGCTGGCATTATTTATGGGGACAGCCGCCTTCATCGCGGCCACCCTGCTCGGCCTGCCTAACCCGCTCATCCTCGGCTTGATCTCTGGCCTGCTGGAGTTCATCCCCAGTCTGGGGCCGGGGCTGGCGATCTTCCCGGCGGCGCTGCTGGCGCTCACCTCGCAATCCAACACGCTCCCCATCCTCGAAGGTGCGCCGTTCGCGCTGGTGGTCATCATCGTGTGGGCGCTGCTGCAAAACATCGAGGCCATCATCCTCGTCCCGCGCATCATGGGCGGCAGCCTGAACCTGCACCCCTTCGTGGTCATCGTCGGCATCATCGGCGGCGCGAGTCTGGCTGGCTTGCTGGGAATCATCCTCGCGGCTCCGGTCATTGCCAGTCTGCGGGTGTTCGCACAGTACGTCTATGGTAAACTGATGGATCGTGATCCCTTCCCCGTGACCAGCCGCCCCGTCCGCCGATCGGCGCGACAGCTCTGGCCTATCGGACAGGCTTGGATCATCCGCGCCAGCGATCAAATACGCGATTGGGTCGAAACCCGGAGGAAACAGGATGTCTAACGACATTCCCATGCACAGCTTAATCGAAACCGAAAACTTTGGTGTGTGGCTTTCCGAAGAACCGGATGGCGAACACGTTTACCATCTGGAGTTCAACTCGGTCACGCTCCATCTGCTGCGCGAAGAATGGGAAGAACTGCTAGAAGTGGTGCGCGTCGCGGCTCAAGAAGCCCGCAAACGCGGCGCATGACCGACCCGGCGGTTCCTCTGCATCACCAATGGGCGGAAACACTGGCGCGCCACCTGCCCCCCAGCGGGGCGGTGCTGCGCCTTGTGGACGTGGGCGGACGCGCCAGCGCACTGCTGTGTGAACTGCGCCCGGACATTACCGTGATCGCCACACCGGAAGCGGTGCAGGCGTGGTCGGTGGATGCCGACAGCGCCGACGCGGTGGTGGCGCTCGGCGAGTCGCTGCATGTGGCACTGCTGACCTCTGCCCTCGCCGCCCTGCGACCGGGTGGCCGCCTCATCATTTTCAACCCCAAAGACCGCCCCGGCAAAACGCAGGTCAAGACGCTGGAAAAAGCCGGTTTCACCCGCATCCTCGTGGAAGCTGGCCTCACCGTTCCCGTCCCTAGCGGGGCGCTGCTGCGCGGCGAAAAACCACATACCGAAGTGCGTACCGTTGACCGCGTGAAGCAGGTGACCGCGCAGGAAGCCAATCCCCGTGCGGCGCGGTTCGTGTATCTGCTGATCGAACAACAGCCGTTCAAACCGGCGTGGCGCATGAAACCGGACGAACCGCGACAGTGGAAAGCGGCGGGCGTAAAAGGGGATGGCGAAACCGTCGTGCTGGCCTTCAGCAGCCTGCCGCGTGCGGTGGAGTTCATGCAACCGGTGGTGATGGCCGGACACATTCAAAGCGTGAACAAAATCGGCAAATTCGCGTGGGAGCTAACCAAGAAGTGGCCGTTCCCGATCATGCTCAACCCCAGCGACGAGCTATTCGACACGCAAACGCTGGCATGGACGATCATTGACCCGGACGAAGCCGAAGCGCCCGACGAATAACTATCCGTTGCGCCTTGCCCGCCGGTTCCGGTTAGCGATGTCAATCACGCGGTCATGTCGTGCGAAAAATACCAGCGTATCGCCCCCCTGCACCACGATGCTGTTGGCGGGCTGCACTTCCACGTTCCCCGCCCGTTCCAGCAGCACAATATCCATGTCGTTATCTTCCTGAAGTTCGCCCACCGTGCCGCCATCCAGAAACACGCCCTGCTCCACGCGCACGCGGATCATGCTGTAATCCACGCCGTTAATCTGCATGGTTTGCGTCAGTTCCACCCCGACAGCCGACCCCGCGAACACTGGCGCAGCTAGGTCGGAGGCGCTCAATACCGCCGTCACGCCCATGAACTGCTTGAGCTGTTTGGAAAACTGCGCGTCCCACATACGGGCGACGATTCGCACCTCCGGGTTCAGGTCGCGCACCCGCATAATCACTTCCAGATTGGTCTGGTCGCTGGCGGTGCAGACCACAAACGCCTGCGCCTGCTTAAGTCCGGCTTTCTCCAGCGCGACGGGGTTGCGCCCATCCATCACGATCATCGGGATGCCCATATCAGCCAGTTCCGCTTCAGTGTCCGGCTTCAACTTCTGGTCAATCGCCACCACATCGAAGCCCATCCCCGACAGGGTACGCGCCACCCGCATCCCCACATGACCGATGCCTAAAATGATAATATGATCGCGGTAGGTCGAGGCCACAGCTTCCTCCCATGCGCTCCGGCGTTCGGAACGGTCAAAGAACAAACGGATGAAATCTGCCGCCCCGCGCCCGATGATGAAAATCGCCACCAGCGGCGTGATGTACCAGAACAGGATGAGATAGATTTGAGACGGGGTTTCGCTGGTGGGCGGCTCGAACACCATCATGCGCAGCACGTAGTACGGCAGTTCGACATACGCCGGACGCGCATA
>CAIPFY010000383.1 GCA_903864435.1 uncultured Chloroflexota bacterium
GGCCGATTGTGGAGGGCAGTTTGACCCCCACGCCCGCCGAGCCGCGCCACACCGATGTGCATACGCTGAAAAGTGCTTACGCCGCGCTGGGACTGGATGACACGCGGTTGGGATTGACCGAAACAGAACAGGGAGGAACGATGACCGTTGAATTGACCCCGGACATGATTGACGCGCATCAGCCGCCCGCCGAGATTCCGGCGCGTAAACGGCTGCCGCTGCCGGAAAGCGGCGGACGCAAGGCGCAGACGGTGACGGTGGGCAGCGCGTATGACCCGCTGAACGCGGCGGATATGCTGTACGGCTACATGATTATGCGCTCCACCAAGCACTTTCAGGGCGTGAGCGAACGCTATGCGAACGCGCTGGCGCATAAGGTGGGCAAGGCCGGTTTGAGTGCGATGAAATCCGACGAACTGAGCTACAGCGCACAGGCCGGCTATGGCGACGAGTGGGTGCCTGACCTGTGGAGCGCGCAAATCTGGCAGCGGGCGCGGCAGGACAACGCGATTTTGCCGTTACTGAAAGCAATTGAGATGCCCTCCAACCCGTATGAACTGCCGCTGGAAGGCAACGATCCGCAGGTGTACTTCGTGCCGGAGACGAAGAACGAGGCCGATCTGACGCTGGTGGGGGCGGGCAACCCGATCCCGGACAGCAAGATCGGCTCCGGCAAAGTGCAGTTGGACGCGAAAAAGCTGGCGCTGCGGGTGGGCTTCAGCGCGGAACTGGTGGAGGACGCGATTGTGCCGGTGCTGAACGTGTACCGCGAACAGGCGGTGCGCGCCCTGACCGACGCGATTGACTATGTGCTGCTGAACGGCGACACGGCCACCAGCGGGAACATCAACAAGGCGGGTGGCACGCCTGCCGCGACGGATCGCTATCTGGCGTTCAACGGGCTACGCAAGCTGCCGCTGGTGACGAACGCCGACAGCGTGCCGAACCGCGTGGATGCCTCCGGCGCGTTGACGCTGGCGCTGCTGCGGCAGACGCGCTTCACGATGGATGCGCGTTACAGCGCCCGTCCGAGCGATCTGGCGTGGATTGTGGACAGCGGCACGTATGCCAAGCTGCTGAGTTTGAGCGAGTTCCTGACGATGGAGAAGGCCGGGGCGCTGGCGACGGCGCAGACCGGACAGATCGGGTTCGCGGACGGTGCGCCGGTGGTGGTCACGCCGGAGATGCCGCTGACAGACGGGGCGAACGGCAAGGTGAACAACACCACGCCGGCCAACAACACCAAAGGCACGGCGCTGTGCGTGTACCGTCCGGGGTGGTTCGTGGGCTACCGCCGCCGGATTGCGGTGAGCGTGGATTACCTGCCGTACATGGACAGCTACCAACTGACGGCGACGGTGCGGCTGGCGCTGGTGAACTTCGACACGGATGTGGCGGCGGCGCTGTACAACGTGGGGGTGTAGGAGTCCCCTATCCCCCGCCCCTTTCGCCAAACAGGGCGAAGGGGGCGGAAGGGGGAGAAAAGCCTGCGGTGGATAATGATGCTATGCTGAAAGTGAGGTATGGAACGATGCGCTTAGAAGGAGGCCACACCAATGATTCCCACTGCTGATTCTTCCCGCCTGACCCGCCTGCTGCTGACAGGCGCGGCACTCATCATAGTGATCGCTGGACTGCGTGCCGCTTCGGAACTGCTGACGACTTTTTTCATGGCGGCGCTGATCGCCATGTTATGCGTGCCGGTGCAGAACCGGTTGCGTAAACGGGGGTGGTCGCAGGGGGCATCAGTGGGGCTGGTGGCGGGGTTAATCATCCTGATCGGCGCGCTGTTGGGGCTGTTCGTGGCGGTTTCGACCAATCAGGTCATTCGCAAACTGCCGGATTATCAGGCGCAGTTCCAGCAGTTGGAAGCGACAACATGGACGGAACTGGATAAGCTGGGGCTTTCGGAAGAAGTGCAGAACGGGCTGGAGTCGTTCAATATCCAGTCGCTATTCCCCTTCGCCAGCAGTGTGCTGCGCGGGACATTTAACTCGGTGGGGAATGTGCTGCTGGTGTTCCTGATGCTGTTCTACATGCTGGTGGATGCGCCGAACATTCCCGGACGGCTGCGGGCGGTGCTGCCGCCGGATAGCCAGTGGTTGGCGAAGGCTGACCGATTTATAGACAGTGTGCAGCGGTATATGCTGCTGCGGACGGTGTTCGGCGTGGTGATCGCGGCGATTCAGACGGTGGCGATGCTGTTGATGGGGGTGGATTTCGCGGTGGCGTGGGGCGTGCTGGCGGTCATCACCAACTACATCCCGAACGTGGGTTTCGTGCTGGGGCTAATCCCGCCGGTGGCGGTGACGCTGCTGGAAAAAGGCCCGGTGATGGCGCTGGTGCTGGTGGTGGTCTACAGCGTGATTAACAATGTGATCGAGAACTTTGTCGCGCCGCGCTTTATGGGCGAAGAACTGGGGATTTCGACGCTGTTCATCTTCCTGTCGCTGATCTTCTGGACGTGGGTGCTGGGGGCATCCGGGGCGCTGCTGGCGGTGCCGCTGACACTGGCGGTGAAGATTCTGCTGCTGGACGGGGATGAGGGTGCGCGGGGCGTGGCGGCGCTGATGAGCGACGGGGCGGGGGAAAACAAGACAGGATGAGATGAGCGTGTTCCGGCTATGGCAACTATACACCTGTAACAAATGACATAAATCATCATATTGTGATTATTTGCGACACTCTTGTTGAGATAGGGAAAGGTGATAGCTTATGGATTAACCGAAAACATACCCCGGAAAGACTTTTCCATGTCTTTGCAACCCTATCGTGATTTTTTCTATGACAATACCGGATACTATGGTTATGTTCTGGTGAATGCGACCGCCGACGAGCTAGAACACATCAAGAATGCACTTGTTCAAAACGGAATCACCGTTTCGCATTCGGGGAAAAGTTATAGGCCGCCCAATACGCGCAACCCACTGGCAAGAGGGCGGCAATACGACTGGTTTCTGCGAGTGCATACGGAAAACGGCGAAAAGCCGCCGCTTGGCATTATTGATCTCGTCAAAGGCATTCAACTTGAGAAAAGTGATCCTATCGCCACTCGCGCTGAAGAATTTCAACGCCAATTGGAGGAAAGTAGAGAAAAGTTCCGTAAGGAAATCGAGGAGCGCGATCAAAGATTAGAGGCCATCAACAGGGAACGAGAGAATGTTTCCGAAGAAAAAAGCTCATTGGAACAAGAAATTGACTTCCTGCGTAGTAAATTAGGGATACAAGACGAAGCTATCAAATCACTGACCGAGCAGATTGACGAAGAAAGAGAAACTCTTGCTGCATTCTCGGATGATCTTCGAGTCGCCGAAAATGCGAAAGCGATTGCAGAATCTAAACTTGAGCAATTGAAGCACGATAAGACCTCGGCACCTGAAACGGTCGCCAGCGAGAATCACCCCGATGCCACAGCATTAGGGGAAGTTCTGCAAGTCGTATTCCCCGATGTCGAATTCATTAAAGGTTCTCTTGAAGTGCTTGAAACCGAAATTCAAGACGTGATACCGGTCTTACAGAAGATTCATGCGATTACGTATCTGAATGAACAAGGAAAACCCGTTCAAGTAACCCATCAAAAAGCGGGTTGCCTGAAGTGGTACGAATTGCGTTTTAGTACCGGAATGAGCGATGACGGACGAATTTATTTTACTTACAAAGAGAAAGAGAAACCGCAAAACAAAAAGAACGGGAAACAACAAAGCAAAGATGATGGGAAACAACTGAATCAAAAGAGACAAATCCTCATATCGTGGAAACAGATGCAGGATTCAGACTTTGACTATTTAGCCAATCATACCTAGCGCGACAGCCGTCTCTCGCCCCTGCCGATGTACCTGCGGGACGAGGTGGGTGTATGGCATGAGCGACGGGGCGGGGGAAACGCGGTAGACTTTAGGCTCTGTGTTGCGTGTGGTGGTAAGGAAAGCTGATGACTATCGCGGCGATTCTGGAAACACTGGTTGGCGCGAGTGCGCTGCTCGTCGGCGTGATCTACATTGTCGGCGGCCTGATTGTGAATTTGCATCTCGCAAACTATGGCGTGACGGAATATCAAATCCTGCGGGTGAAGTATTTCGTCGTGGGCATTACGTTTGTCACCAACGCGATTGCGATTTTGTTTTTGGCATCTATCCCCGGATTTTTAATCCTCACGCTGGATTTCTATGTCCAGCAATTGTTCTTGATCGCTTCGTTGAGCGCGTCTGTACTGCTGCTGTGGGTGTGGGCGAAACCGGTGGAAAGCGAACGGCGCTTCCTGTTCACATGGCGCTTCTGGATTCTGGCGGGTTCAGTTGCCAGCGTGTACCCGTTGTCGGTGGCGATCCGCATGATGATCGTGCCCCAGATGACGTTCGAGTCCGGCCTGATGCTGGTGGCGGGGTTCCTGACGGGCATACTGGCGTTCGTCGGGCAAATCTACGTCTATGCGCGGCATTTGTATGCCCGCCCGAACAGCGTCCTCGGTTCGGTTGACCCCATCGGCATGGGAATCGCGGTGACAGTGAAGTTGGCGATCAAAGAGGATGTGATGCCGGCGCTGCGGGAACTGGCGATTCCGGTACAGGGGAAGTTGACGGTGGGGCCGGTCAAACTGCTGGACGAAACCGACGCGCACTATATTATCGGACTAGAGGACGGCAAGCACATGCGGGCGATGAAGATCGCTAAAGAGGCGGTGCTGGCGATTCTGTATTTGTGAGGCGGGGGGGCGAAATCAGGTAACGCTAAAACAGAATATAGATGATGCGGTTGGCGAGTTCCCCCGGTTGGCTGGCGAACAACACGATCAGAATTTGCTCAATCGTTGTTCCAACTGACAAATCTTCGCGCACTTCGATCACACCGGGCATGGGGAGTCCGGCGCGAATGCGATCATAGGCATATTTGGTCATTGTTTGAACGTCATAGGTCAAGAGAACGCGGTTTTCCTGCGCCGCCCATTCTAAAACCAGCGGGTCATCTGCCTGATACAAATGGGTATCTTGAACACGCACGATATCCAACTGGGGTTCGGCACGCAGTAAACCCCTAAAAACATCCCCATTAAAGTTCTCATCGGCAAGCAGGTGCATAGGCTTCACGTCCGATTGCGTTGCGCGGCGAGTTGTTCCAGTAAGCGTTGACGCAGAGGGTCGTTGGGATGGTCGGCTTCGTATGCCTGCCGAGCCTCGTCCGCTAACTGCCGCTGTTCCTGCACATAAGCGTCAATTTCAGCGCGGTGTTGCAGGTAATAGCCGACGACGAGATAGACATCGGATAGGCTCAAGGCTGAATAATGATGCGCGATTTCTTCCGGGGATGCGCCGTTCCGAAAGTCTGCGATGAGCGATTGCAGCGTCACACGGGTTTTGCCGATACGAATGACTCCACCCTCATCTTGTCGCAAGGGAACATCCACCGCAGTTGGCATAGCGATCATGGCAATTCCTTTGTTCCAGTATGCCTCTAGTGTAGCACACTGAACTGGCTGTGAGAGCCTGCCCCGCAGGGCGTGATGCCGTGCGGGGCGGGTGGGTGCGCGGGGGGTTATTCGGTGGGGAGGCCGGTGCCCAGCAGCGTAATGCCGAGCGCACGGGCTTCGGTGACGAAGTTGCGCAGTTCCAACTGCGACTGTTTGTAGAAGCCGTCCGCAGTGGCGATGTCCCCGTTCAACTGCACGTTGACCCCGCTAATGGTGGCTTCCATCATCGCCAACCAGCGGTCACTGGCGGCTTGGGTGCAGGCGGGGAAGGCGGTGCTGTCGGCGGCCCAACTGCTGCTCAAGCGGCGCATCTCGATCAGCTTGCTCTGGATGTCGGCAGCGGACGTGGTGGCGGGGTCAAGGTTGGTCGCCAGCGCGAGGAAGCTGTGGTAATCGCGCACCTGCATGACCTCCGTGAACCAGCGTTGTGCCGGACAATTTCCCCGGTAGCCGGTGTCCAGCGGGGCTACCCATGCGGCGGCGGTGGTGATCGGGAGCGCAGCGGCAGCATCCGCCACCGACAGGAGCGCGTCTACCAGTGCAAGGTGGACGACGGCGCGATCTTTTTCAGTGGTGGGTGTGAGATAGGTCTGATAGAGCGCGTCGGCTTTATCCAGCGTGGCGCTCATGGCAGATTGCAGCGGCGCTAAACAGGGGCCGGCAGTCCCACTCAGCGCGACGCGCTGAGTGGCGATCTGCCCGGAGTGGTCAACGATTTGCTGCGGCGGCGTTTCGAGGGTGACAGCCAGCAGCGCATCTACGGCGGCGTTAAACGGCACGCCGTTGGCATCCCACCACGCCTGTGCTTCGCAGGGGATTTCGGTGGCGGTGGGAACGGGGGTGAAGGTGGGCACAGCGGCGACGGTTTGCTGCGACGGGTTGGTTGTGGGGGGCGGCGCAGCCTGCGCGAGTTTGCCCGTGCCCATGACGATGCCGACCACCGCGCCGATGACGACGACGGCCAGCACGATGCCTGTGAGCAGAACCTGTACAATATCGCGTAAACGAGAATCGCCAGACGAGGGCGAATGATTCGCTTTTGCTGGCTTACTGGTTTTCTTGGGTGCTTCTTTCTGAGCCACGATCACCATCCCCTGCTGTACTTGTGCATCATGCGGATTATTATGCGCCGAAATGCTGGAATCCGCACGGGGGTAGAGAGTCCCCTATCCCCCAGCCCCTTTCTCCATACATGGAGAAAGGGGAGAAAGAGGGCAAATGCAACCCCTCAACCCGACCGCTGAGGACAGCTAGGAGAGGGGAAAAACGGGGAAAAGGGGGCGGGTGTGGGGTTAGCGCAGGCCGCGCACGCCGAAGCGCCGCAGATCGTCGTCTTGCACATAGCGAGTGCCATCCGGCAGGGTGCTGCCCACCAGATCGGTATCGCGCAGGTTGGCGCCGGTCAGGTTGGCGCCGGTCAGATTCGTGCTGCGCATGTTCATGCCGCGCAGGTTGGCGTCGGACAGGTTCGCGCCGTCCAAACGTGCGTTGTGCAGGTCGGCATCACGCAAGTCCGCGCCGGACAGGTTGGCATTTTGCAGGTTCGCGCCACGCAGGTTGGCATCTTCGAGATTGGCTTCGATCAGGTTCACGCTTTGAAGATTAGCCATGAGCAGATTCGCGTCTTCCAGATTGGCATTTTGCAGGTTCGCGCCGCGCAGATTGGCGTTTTGCAGGGTTGCTTCCTGCAAGTTCGCGCCGTCCAACTGTGATCCTTCCAGATTAACTTCGGTCAAGTTGGCTTCGGACAGGTTGGCGTTCTGCAAGTTCGCGCCCTGCAAGTTCGCGCCCATCCACTCGGTTTCCGAGAGGTTGGCCTCGGAGAGGTTCGCGCCGCGCAGGTCGGCCTGATGCAGCACGGCTTCTTCGAGGTTGGCGTTCTGCAAGTTCGCGCCCTGCAAGTTCGCGCCCATCCACTCGGTTTCCGAGAGGTTGGCCTCGGAGAGGTTCGCGCCGCGCAGATCGGCTTGATGCAGCACGGCTTCTTCGAGATTGGCGTTCTGCAAGTTCGCGCCCTGCAAATTGGTGCCGATGAGCTGCGCTTCCGAGAGGTTGGCTTCGGTCAGCAGCGCGTTGCTGAGGTCGGCCTGATTGAGCAAGGCTTCGGACAGGTTGGCGTTAGACAGGTTGGCGTTTTGCAGATTCGCGCCCACTAGCTCGGCTTCCTGTAGATTGGCTTCGCTCAGGTTCGCGCCGATCAGCGAGGTCTGGTTCAGACGCGCTTCACGCAGGTTCGCGCCGTGCAGATCGCGCCCGTTCATGTCCTGACCGCTGAGGTTCACGCCTTCCAGATCGGCATCTTGCAGATTGCCTTCGGACGAGGTGATGACAATGCGGCGCTTGCGCTTGGGCTTCTCATCGAAATCAAAGTCGAAGTCGAGGTCTTTGATGAAATCGGTGTCCATCACCTTACGCAGCGCGTCGCGGGTGGTCGCCATGATCTTGTCGCGCAAATCGCGGGCGGCGCGTTTGATCTCCTCGACATCCGGCGGCGGGGGCGCGGGCGGCGGCACGGGCATGTCGAAATGCGGCACATGGGGCGCGGCGGGGGGTATCGGTGGCATGGGAGGAAAGGGCGGCGGGGGCGGCGCGAAAGCCTCCGGCGGGCGCACGAGCGAGTCCAGATAAGGGACAAGCTGGCTGGCGGCCAACTGCACCTGCGCCACTTTCTGCACATCGTTGGCCTCAGCGGGCAAATCCAGCGCCAACGCCTCGGTCACATAGGTGTCTTCGGGCATCAGGCTGGCGATGCGGGTGTGCAGGCTGCGGTAGCTTTTGACCGCCATATCGCCAGTTCCCTGTGCGCCGCTGTCGGCAGCGCGTTCGACCATGCTCGCCAGCGTTTTGAGGGGCGGCAGCAGTTGGCGTAGGGCGCGGCGGGCTTCATCGTTGACGTGCATCATGATTTTCTACTCCTTCGATTAAGCGGATGTCAGGCCAAATTCGCTTTCGAGGTGCTGCACCGTCTCCGGGCGCAGCCGCCGCCGTAAAAGCTGTTTGGCGTGAAAGATACGAGATTTGATCGTGCCGAGGCTGGTCTGCATCACTTCGGCAATCTCGGCATAGCTCAGGTTTTCCTCGGCATACAGGATGAGCGCCTGCCGCTGGAGTTCGGGTAGCCGATCAACGGCGGTCATGACTTCGGCGCGGAGCAGCAGCCAGTGGGTAGCCTCGTCCGGCGGTTGCTCGTCCTGCGCGGCTTCCAGCGAGGCCCACAGTTCCACCGGCTCGTCATCCAACGAGATTTGTTCGCGGCGGCGACGCTTGCGCAACAGGTCGTAGCAGCGGTTGCGAACGATACGGAACAGATAGGGGCGCAGCTTTTCGATGGGCTGTACCCGGTCGAGGTTGAGATAGAGCGCGATGAGTGAGTCCTGTATCACATCCTCCTGTTCGTCGTGGTCGCCCACCAGCCGCCACACAAAGCGGCGAATGGCGGGGGTCAGCCGCGCTTGTAAGTCACCAAAAGCGTCCATGTCGCCGGCCTGCGCCCGCAGCAGTAGCTCGCCCTCGGTGGGGGGCGCGGCGGCGGCGGTCAGATCGGCGGCGGGTGCAGTCACGGTGGTGCGCTTCCTTTCTATCCCCATTAACGACCTTCGGGCGCAAGTGGTTCAAAACTGGTGCGCCCATGTCGAAAAGTTCGCCTGCAACAATCTACAGTACGAAGAAAGGGTAGAAATGGGTGCATATCCCCGATGGTATCCCCAATAAATCCCAATATTGGGATAAGTGACCATGTGTTCGATTTTTGGGATATATGCACCGTAAGACCGGTTGAAATTTCGCGCTTGCGATTTAGAACAAAAATGCTACACTGGGCATTACGTTCATCTTCCAGCAAATGGGGCGGGAGATGACGCGGCTGGATTGGGATATTTGGGAAATGGGGACACCATATGGCACGTACCAGCACGTATTTGAATTTCATGGGGACTACCGAAGCGGCGTTCAATTTCTATAAGGCGGTATTCGGGACGGAATTTGCTGACCCGTTTATGTATATGCGGGATATACCGCCGTCGCCGCACAATCCGCCGCTGACCGAAGCGGAGCAGGGGAAGGTGATGCACGTTGCGCTGCCGATCACGGGCGGTCATGTGCTGCATGGAACCGACATGCTGAAGTCAATGGGGCATGAGTTCAAGCCGGGCAACAACTTCAGCCTGAATCTGGAACCGGATACCCGCGCTGAAACCAAACGGCTTTTTGATGCGCTGGCGGAGGGTGGCAAGGTGGACATGCCGTTGCAGGAGATGTTCTGGGGCGGCTACTTCGGGTCGCTGACCGATCGCTACGGCATCCAGTGGATGTTCAACTGCGCGAGCAAGACGTAAGAAATGCCCTCACCCCCAACCCCTCTCCCAACCGCTGAGTACAGCGAGGAGAGGGGAGGAAAGCGCCCTCACCCCCTGATTAGCCGGGGGAACGCCTACGGCGCACAAGTGTA
>CAIPFY010000384.1 GCA_903864435.1 uncultured Chloroflexota bacterium
CGTGCGCTGCTGCAAAACAGGCTGTCCCCGCCCAGATAGCCATTGGCCGGCAGATTGATCTGTGCCGAAACCGTCCCCACCAGCATGAACAGCGCCACCACCACTACCAGAACCCGACTGACTTTCCCGAACATGAACGAACCTCCATGAGGTATCTAGTTTGAGTAACTTAACTAGATTCGAGTGTAAGTTTTGATTGAGAAGCGCGTAAGTAACGGAATCAAATCACTTATTCTGTTAAATCACTTATTAAAAATACTCTATAAAAACGATAAAAAAACTATTTTGTAACAAAATGCCTTTTAAGTTGTGCAAATGGGTCGGAATGCCGGTAGAAGAATTAAGAGGATTCGAGGTTTTAGTTTCTAAAGAAATTTCAAATCAGACCCATCCATAGCAAATTAATTGTAGAATGGGGCGAAGTCCGTATTGATGTCCCACCGTAAAATGACGATGCCTAGAACAGCGAAGAAAACGCCTCCCCCCGTTTATCCCAAGCTCAATTTGCCAACGAATCGCGGGCAAATCCTCGAACGCCCGCGCCTGACAGCGGCTTACGCGGCTCATCGCGCCATCGCGTTCATCGCGCCGGCGGGTGCAGGCAAGACCACGCTGGCGTTGCAATGGGCAGAAGCCTTCAACGGCGCGGTCATTTGGCTCTCGCTGACTGCCGAAGATGATCGCCCCCGCACCTTCTGGGCGTTCGCACTCGGCCTACTTCAGATCGTCGCGCCCGCAAAGTTTGAGCAGACGGTGCTGGCGCTGGCGCAAGCTGGCGACCGCATCGGAGAACCCTTTGTAGACGGCCTGCGCAATGAATTGTCGGCGCTAGGCTTTCCGGTGGCGCTGGTGATAGATGAAGCGCAGTTCATTCAGAACCCGGCGCTGACTGCTTCGTTGGAACAATTGCTGGATGGCCTGCCGGAAACCGTGCATATCCTGTTCGCGGGGCGTTCGCTAACCGAACGTTTGCTGGTGCGGGTGCAGGCTCAGGTGCGCGATCAGTTGGCCTTCACCGATGGCGAAGCCGCGCAGGTACTTAGCCTTCAGGCGGGGCGACCACTGGATACCGCCACCATCACCCGCGTGGTGAAGGCCACCGAAGGCTGGGCGATGGGCGTGAAACTGGCAGGGCTGGCGCTGCAAGGCGAGCATCCGGCGTTAGACCGCCTGACCGACTACTCAGTGCGCTATCTGATGACCGAGGCGCTACTGCATATCCCTGCCGAACAGGTGGCCTTCATTGAGCGCACCTGCTTCGTGAGTTTGCTCACCCCGTCTCTGTGCGCTGCACTCACCGATATAGAGGACAGCCTTTCGATGCTAGAAACGCTGGTCAGCGCCGGGTTGTTCATCACCCGTGTGAAAGAGACTCCGCCTCAATACCGCTATCATCCGTTGTTCCGCGAAATGCTGCTGGAACGGGTGAAACAGGCTGCCCCGGACGTGCTGGCTGAGTCGCGGCGGCGGGCAGCCATATGGTACGCGGCTCATGAGCAGTTCCGCGAAGCCGCCGCCGAAGCCAACGCCTGTGGCGACACTGAACTCACCGGACAGTACATGCTGGAGGCTTCACGCCGTCTCGTCATGTTTGAAGACCCATTCGCTTTCCGCGATTGGCTGCGGAATTTTCCGTCGGACAGGCTGGATGAGCAGCCCCGGTTGCGATTGTTCGTGCTGATGACCGCCATGCAAGCTGACCGGGATGCAGCGGCGGCGCAGGAACAGCTGCGGCGGCTGCAATCGCTGCCAGACGCGAATCGCTGGCAGGGCGAAATCGCGCTGGGCAAGGTGTTCTCGGTGTGGCTGCCGGGGCAAGACCTCGGTCAATATTTGCCCTATATCGAGAAGGCGCTGCGCGTTCTGCCGCATGACGGGCTGTATGCCTATACCTGCTATTTGGCTTCGCTGGCGCATGCTGATCGCAAAGATCAGAACAGCCGCCTGCGGGCGCTGGAGGAGGAATACCGCGTCGCGCATGAGTTCGATAGCCCGCAGGTACAGATTCATGCCATTAACGGCTTGTGCGCGGTGCTGCTGGATGCCGCCCGTTTTGAGGATGTGCTGGCGCTCACCGGGGAAGGGCTGAAACTGCTCTCCGCCTCGCCTGACCACTGGGGGCGTTTCGCGGTGGATGCCGGGAGCGCCCTACGCATCCATCAGGTGACGGCGCTGCTCCAGCGCGGGATGGTGGATGAGGCCGCCGAAACGCTCCGTCCGGCCTTCGCCCATGTGGAACGCATGAACGCGGCAGTGCTGTGGCGGTTATACTGTCGGCAGGCCGAAGTTCATGCCCTGCGCCACGACTATCCTGCCATGCAGCGGGCAATCAATCACGCGCTGATGATGGCTCCGGTGGCGCTGCCACCCGCTGCCGGACTGACGCTGGTCACGGAAGCCTATCGCGCCCGTCAGGGGTTACGCCTGCATAACACCCGCGCGGCCCGTATATGGCTGAAGATCGCGCCGCCCACGTCTTCCGAAACGATGTATATCACCGGCACGGCGCACACTACCGCCCATGCGCGAATCGTGGTGGGCGATTATGACCGCGCTCTGAGCGAACTGGAGGCCGAAGCGCAAGCCTATACCGAGCGCGGGCGCACCCCGCACGTCGCGCATATACTCGCGCTTAAGGCGCTGGCCTATAGCCTGAAAGGGGATCACGCCGCCGCCCAACACGCTCTGGGGGCAGCGATTGAACAGGCGTTGCCAACCGGAAATGTGCTGGCGCTGGCACTGACCGCGCTCCTGCCGCTGCTGCGAGAGCGCATCATCCTGTGCTGGGAAGATGGGCAGGATGCCGATGCTGAATTTCTGCGACAACCGATTCTGCTGCTGGGTGAAGATGCGCCCTCGCTGCCGTTGTCACCCCTCACGCCTGCCGAGCAACAGGTGGCCGACATGCTGTTACAGGGCTACTTCACGCAGGATGTGACCGCCGAGTTGGGCAGCAGCGAAACCAATGTGCGTAATCACATCCGGCATATGCACAAAAAATTCTGTACACACACTCGTGAGCAGTTGCTGGAACGGTTGCGAACGCTCCATCTTGGGGACGGGGGCAGATGATCGGTGTTATCCGGCGGCCTGATGGGGATTTCCGTTAGCTGAAGCACGGCTGACAAGGTGATTGCAAACGCGCTCGATCAACCCGTCAACTGTGTACGGCTTGGGGATGTAATCGGTCGCGCCCAACTTCAAGCCGCGATCAATTTCGATCTGCTCACTTTCGGCGCTCAAAAAGATAAACGGAACGTTTTGCCAGCGGGGATTGTCCCGTACTGCCGCCAGAAAAGCGATGCCATCCATAACCGGCATTCGTATATCGGAAAGAATCAAATCCAGCGGCGTACTCAGCCCGTTCAGCACTTCCAGCGCCCGAGCGCCATTCTCCGCTGTGAAGATGTCTATCGCCATGACATCCTGATACTCGAAAATCTCGCGGATGTTTTCGAGCAGCACTTCGTTGTCTTCCACTACCAATACAGTTACACGCTTCATAAGGTATCCCCAACTACTTCTCTGAATGAATCCATTTTTTTAACAAAGAGGCGATCTGTATTTCATGATAGTGAAGAATGGATAGACTGTATAGGTAAACATTTTCGGGTAAAAGTCACGCAAAGTGCTTAATTTAAACCTTAAAACAACCATTTACAAACTGATTTATAACAATTGCGTGGAAATGGAGCTATTTGGAGAGAATTATTAGCAACGGGTGGGCGAATCAGCCTGCGCTGCGCCCACCCCCAAAAGGCGGTTGGTGATTAGCCGGACAAGTCCCAAGCGGCCAGTTCAGCCAGATAGCGGTGCGCGGTCAGGTCGAGGTGAATCGGGGTCAGGCTGGCGTAGCCGTTGTGTACCGCCCACAAATCCGTGCCTTCCTCGTTGGTCATGCCGCCCGGTTCCGGCCCCACGATGCGCCACGCGCCTTCGCGCTGCTGTTCGAGTTCGTCGGCATAGATGCGAATGCCCTGCCGCGTCAGGCGCAGGCCGCGCACATCCTTGCCAGCGGGGACGTTCAGGTTGAGGATGGTCAGGGGCGGCAGCGACTTTTCCAGCGTTTTCCGCACGACGGTGACGGCCATCTGCGCGGCAATCTCGTAATCCTCCACGCGGTCGGCGTCGCGCTGCGCGAGGGAAACAGCCACCGCAGGCACGCCCTGAATCGTGGCCTCCAGCGCGGCGGTGACAGTGCCGCTGTAGGTCACATCTTGCCCCATGTTCGCGCCCTTATTGATGCCAGACACGACAATGCGCGGCGGCCATTCGTTCAAGCCCAGCGCCGCCAGCGCAATGCAATCCGCCGGCGAACCGTCCGCCGCCACCGCCGGGGTCACGCCGTCCGCCAGTGTGGTGTGGTGAACCGGAATATCCTGAAAAAAGGTCTTTTTGTGACCGCTGGCGCTCTGATTGCGGGCGGGAGCCATCACGCGCACCTCGCCAAACACACGCATCGCCCGCGCCAGCGCCAGAATGCCCGGCGCGCTCACGCCATCATCATTCGTCACCAGAATATAGCTCACGGCTTCTGCCCTTCGTTTCTTCTCTTTGATGCTTTCATGGAAGGGGTCATCTTAATACAGCATCCGCTGTGCTGGCTATCCCGGCTTGCAGGCGCACCGCCTCAGCGAACACCGCTGCGGGCAATAGCCGCTTTGAGCACGTCCAGCTTGATCGGCTTGCTCAGGTAGCCGGTGGCTCCCGCTGCGGTGGCTTCTTTGGTCAGCGCAGGCGAGTAGGCCGAGATCATGATGATCGGCAATAAACGGGTCGCCTCCTGTGCGCGGAGCTTGCGGCAAATTTCCAGCCCATTGTCGTCCGGCAGCATAATATCCAGCAGGATGAGATCGGGCGATTCGTGGCTTAACCGTTCCCACGTCTGCCGACCGGAGAGCGCGGCAACGGTTTGATGGCCGATGATTTGCAGAAATGTCGAGAGCATCTCGATGGTCAAATGCTCATCATCTACAATCAGTATTTTCGCCATACTGCCCGTACTCCCCTTTTCCTGTTCATATCCGTTTTCAGTGTACCCAAAAGTACCCCCCCGCGCAGGGATGACATTGGTCACAACATCCCCATCCGGCACATGTGGCTGATGGAAATTCTGATGCGGTGGCCTTGCACCCGCCTCACTAGAGCGTGTTCTGCATTTTTACCCTCATCCCCCGCCCCTTTACGCCCTCAATGGCGAAGGGGAGTAAGAGCGTGTTCGCGCTGCAAAACATTCGGAGTATACTGGGGAAAGTGTCGGAATTTGCCACATGGGGAGAGATGGTATGTCATCGGTCGTCACCCCGCCGTCGAAAACAAAATCGAAGAAAAACAAATGGAATGAGCTGTTTTTCATCAAGCGCCGCCCACGTTTAAGGGGCATCCCCCTGAACTGGGAGCAGCCCGCCACCGAGGACGACTTCCAGAAGTTGATCCGCAACGAGGGCTTTGTGTCGTGGAAGTTATGGGATGGCCCGGAGGATGTCAGCCAGCATCCCATCCTGTTGCGCGACCTGAAGGATTTGGAGCAGTATCTTCTACCCTCGTTCTTCGAGTTCAGCCAGAAAAGCAAGTATTACCAGAACAGGTTCTACCTGTACCAGTGGATATTCGTGGTGGGCGCGTTCACCACCACCGTGTTCGGGACGATTGCCGCGCTGTTCACCATCCCCGCCGGAACCGAAGTCGTCGCCACCAGCGTGCTGACCAATAACGTGAACTGGCAGCAGATCGCCAGCATCGCAACGGCAGTCGTCGGTGCGATGACCGCGTTCATCACCACCCTCAGCAATCGTGGCGACCCGCAAAAACGCTGGGGCAAAACCCGCCGCCTGACGGAAGAACTGCGCTTCCACTATTTCACCTATCTATCGCACATGGAACCGTATCATACGTCCGAACGCCTGCAAAAAATGCGACGTAATGTGATTGATATCCGGGTGAAGGAGCAGGAAAATGGCTGATAGTCCGAACACACCGATTGATCCGATCAGCGATCTCGACCAGATTCCGCACAGCAAAGACGACATTTCGATTCTTTACCGAATCTACATGGAAAAGCGCATTCAGGCGCAGATTGATTTCTACGAAAGCCGCGTGCGCGAAAACCAGTACAACGCCGATATTACCTTCGGCCTCGGCGCGTTTGTGATGACGCTCTCCTCGCTGGTGGCGACCATCAGCGCCAGCAGCGGCGGTTCTCCGGCGCTGTCGGTCATCGCGGCGGTGCTGCCGGCCTTCGCCGCGCTGCTGGCCTCGTTCCGTCAGTTGTACTCGTGGGAACGCCAGAGCAACATCTACCGCGACGCGCTCATGGGGCTGGAACGGGTGCGCCTGCTCGCGCCCGATGATGATCGCCTGCCCATTTATGACCTGACGCAGGTTTACCCGCGCCTCGTCACCGGTGGCGAAACGGTTTTTACCGCCGAAGTCAACCAGTGGGGGCAGTTCATCCAGAACAAGGACAAACTGGGCGCGGAAGATGCCACCGACGCCGCTTCGATTCAGAGCATGGTCGCCAATTTCGACCTGACTGAAGACCAGCGCAAGGTGATCGCCGCCATTGTCTCGACGGGCAAGAACGACAACGCCGCCACCGGCAGCAAAGAACAGGCCGCCACCGACGCCCGCGCCTCGGCAACGGCTTATGCCTCTGCCTCGCAGGTTCAGCATTCTGACCTGCTGGTTTCTGACCTTCAGATGGAAGTGAACGCGCCGGCTGCCGATGCTGCACTCATCCCGCCAGCGGTGGACGAGATGCCGCTGATGGAACACGCGCTGAACGCTTTGAACACGCTAGCGGCGGATGTCGCGGATGTCGCGGATGTCGCGGATGTCGCGGATGTGCAGCCCCCCGCGATGGAAGAGGAATCGGCGCTCTCGCCCGGTGCGGAACATGCCACCCCGCCGCCCAGCACCAGCAGCGAAACCGAAGACCCCGCCACGCCCACCTCGGCGGGGTAGCGAGTCTCGCCTGCGCCGAAAAACAAGCGTACACGTCGTAAAACAAACCGCCCCGCTGGATAGATACCCAGCGGGGCGGTTTGTTGAGTGATGGAGGTGCCGAACTCTGCCATCCGGGTCCGAAAGATTCGAGGACGCACGTCTACGAGCGTAGTCTATCCTTTACTTTCGCCGTCGGTAGCTCTGATAGACGAGATATGCCGATGACTAGCCGATGTCTCTTTGGTCTGCCGTATCGGCGTCAACAGACCGCACGCTAATCTTTGGTGTCGCCCACCGATCCAACCGGACAGCGACGGTCGGGGCGGACGGCTAACCTCGCAAGGTTAGCAGCTCTTAGGCAGCCTTAGGCGGCTGCGGGCAGAGCGTAAGTGTTATTGTTGGCAGTTAATGCCTTGCCCATTTTAACGCGGCTGGGCGCCTCGGCTCGCAGCACGGACTCAGCCTCCCCCGTCGAAGCTATTTCACCCCCGTGTTGCATAATCTCATTATAAGCGCAGGTGGGCTGGTCTGTAAAGACCCTTTGTCAACTTTTGCAAAGCGCAATTGTCGCTAATCCAACTCGCGCTATAATAAACATCGTTACTCCGAACCTTTACCCAGACCGAAGGATCATCGTCATGCAAGATCACGAGCAGATTTCCCAATTTTTACATACGGTTCCACTGTTCCGGGGTTTGGAAAACAAGCAAATGGGACGGTTGGCACGCCGGTTCACCGAACGCGCCTATGCCGCTGGCGAAACCGTCGTCACGCAAGGCGCGATGGGCATCGGCCTATTCATCATCGAGACAGGCCGCGCCGATGTGATCCGTGTACAGCCCGATGGGGACAAACAGGTGGTGAACAAACTCGGCCCTACCGATTTCTTCGGTGAGCTATCGCTGCTGGACGAGTCGCCGCGTACTGCTTCGGTCATCGCGGTGGACGATATGAAATGCCTCATCCTCACCCAGCTGGATTTTATGTCCGCGCTGCACGAGGACAGTGATATTCCCATCGTCATGCTCAAAGAGATGGCGAAACGCTTCCGCCGCGTCATGGACAATATGTAAGTCCCGCGTCACCGCACTGTACAGGGGTGTGGACGTTGTGCCACGCCCCTCTTTCGCTTGCTCTGTGCCGCATGTCCGCGCCTACGCCCCCGGTCAGGCTTATATCACTCGCCCGCCTGCACCAACCAGACTACAGGCCATCCCGCGAAACCTTCCAACTGCAACGTCTGGTTGTATTCTGGCCCGTCAAAGGCCACCCGCGTGCAGGTGTAGCGCACACGGCCTGCATCGGCAGACTGCTCTGCACAGCGCACGCTATCGAGGAAACCACTGATTGCGAATGCGGAGCGAGGCCGGATGAGCATACACGCA
>CAIPFY010000385.1 GCA_903864435.1 uncultured Chloroflexota bacterium
AGAATCACGCTGCCATCCGGCGACCACGCGGGGTCACGGTCTGCGAAATCGTTAAAGGTGAATTGGCGCAGGTTGTTGCCGTCCTCGGTAGTCGTCCACAGTTCGGCGTCCCCGTCGAAATTGCTCACGAACATCAGTTGGATGCTGTCCGGCGCCCACGCGGGAGACGCCAATTCCGGCGCGCCCAACTGCGTAATCTGCCGCGCTTGGTCGGGTGTTCCCGCCGGGGCGATGAACAGTTCCGGCGCGGTCACGCTGACGCCTTCTTTGTCATAGGTGACGGTGCGCACGAAGGCGATCAACTGCCCGTTGGGCGACACGGCGACATCGCTAAAGCCGGCGCTGGCCGGCCCCACTTCGCCCTCGCCGGTGCCATCCCCCAACGAACGATACAGCGCCGGTTGGCCTTCTGCTCCCAGACTGGTGAAGAACAGGAACACCATCGAAGGCGGGAACGGCGTGGCGGTGGGCGTGGTCGTGGGTTCGGCGGTGGGTGTGAAGGTCGGCGTAAACGTGGGCGGCAGATCCACCAGATTACGCGGGGTGACAATCACGCCATAAAAAGGCGTGGCGGTATAGGTGTCGGGATCAATGGTGACGGTGGGCGCCAACGTCTGGTTCAACAGAACCTGCTGCGCGGCGATGGTGGCTGAGTTGGGCGGCGCAGGGGTGCGACTGTTGACGATGCTAAAGATGATGACCACCAGTATGCCGAGTGCGCCGATGGCGGCAAAGATCGCCAGCACCGTGCGCAGGCCGCCGCCCTGTTGCGGACGAAGATCGGCAGGCAGCGACGCGGAAGGCCCCCGGTTGCCAGCGGCGCGGCGCGGCGGCGCACTCACGCCCAGAATCGTGTTCAACTGAGTCAGCGCATCCTGCGCCCGTGTGTTTTCCGGGTTGATGCGCAACGCCTGTTCCAGCGCCTGTTTGCGCTCTTGCAAATTGTCTATCGTAGAGGCCAACCACATCCACGCGATTTCGTTGTCGTGGTCACTTTCCACCACCTGCCGCAGCAGTTTTTGGGCGGTTGCTTTGTCGCCTTTACGGGCAGCTTCGATGCCCTGACGCATTTTTTCACTAGACAAGATTAACCCTCCCCGGCAGCAGGCTGAATCGCTTTCATTGTATATCACATTGTCCTAACCTGCTCGAAAAAAGTAGGCTCGAACCCGTGTGATCGCTTCAAAATAGGCACTCATCCCCCGTTCCCTGCGAAATTTGAGGGGGCAAGAACACGGTTCATGAATGCCATTTGAAGCGTTCCCCCGCACAAGGAGGTTGTTCTGCAATCGTTGGTGATGACAAAGGAGGCTGACCGATGACCCTACCCCGTGACAAGCGAGGCCGTTTTCTGCCACGCGGCAACACGCCCCGTCAGCGCGCCCCCAAACCCCTCGCGCGGGCGCTGACCGACCAGACCGGACGCGGCACGCAGGAGGCGCTGGCACAAGCCATCTGGGAGTTTGTGCTGAACGGCGAAGTGACGCTGAACGGTCACACCCTACGCGCCGAGAACAGCCGCGAATGGGCAGCGGTGATTAAGCTGCTGTACACCTATCTGGCGACGCCTGCCCCTGCCCAACCCGCCGACGAGTCCGAAGTGGTGGTGCGGGTGGTGCGCGAACCGGACGAGGACAGCCGATGAAGATTGACATCCGGCTGAAGACGCTGCATCCCGCGCAGCAGATCATCGCGCAGTCGCCTGTCCGCTTCAAAGTGCTGGCCTGCGGACGGCGCTTCGGCAAGACCAGCGTGGCGGTGGACGAACTGACCAACCGCCTGCTGGATGGGCAGCGGACGGCCTATTTCGCGCCCACCTTCCGCATGGGTGGCGAGGTGTGGCGCGAACTGAAGGCGGCGCTGCGCCCGTTGATGGTGCAGGTGAGCGAAACCACGCGGCGCTTCGACCTGCTGACGGGCGGCACGCTGGAATGCTGGTCGCTCAGTCCGGGCGCGGCGGAAACCGTGCGCGGGCGCAAGTATCATTACGTGGTGCTGGATGAGGCGGCGTTGGTGGAAGCGGGCGAGGCGTGGCAGTCGGCCATCCGTCCGCTGCTGACCGACTACGCGGGCGGGGCGCTGTTTTGCAGCACCCCTCGCGGGCGCAACTGGTTCTGGGAACTGTACCAGCGCGGACAGAACCCCGATTGGCCGGACTGGGGTAGCTGGCGCTTCGGCACGGCGGCGAACCCGTTCATCGCGCCAGCGGAGATCGAGGCGGCGCGGGGCGATCTGCCGGAACGCTTCTTCCAACAAGAGTATGAGGCGGCTTTTCTGGACGATGGCGGCGCGGTGTTCCGGCAGGTAGACCGCGCTTGCACCGCACCGCCGCAAGCGCAAACCGCCGAAGCCGTCGTGTTCGGCGTGGACTGGGGCAAGGAGAATGACTTCACGGCGGTTTCGGTCATGACGCGGGGCGGGCGGCAGGTGTGGCTGGAACGCTTCAACCACATCGGCTGGGCGCAGCAGCGCGGACGGCTGGCGGCGCTGGCAGAACGCTATCGTCCGGCGCTGATTCTGGCAGAGGAAAACAGCATCGGCAGCGTGAACATCGAGGCGCTGCATAACGAAGGGCTGCCGGTGCGCCCGTTCGTGACCAGCGCCAAAAGCAAGCCGCCGCTGATTGACGCACTGGCGCTGGCGCTGGAACGCGGCGAGATCACGCTGCTGGATGACCCGGTGCTGAAACACGAACTGCTGGCCTACACGCTCCAACGCGGGGCGCACGGCTGGCAGTATCAAGCGCCGCACGGCGGTCACGATGACACGGTGATGGCGACGGCGCTCAGTTGGTGGGCGGTGACGCGCATCGGGACGACGGGCATCTCGTTCGCGTGAGTCCCCTATCCCCCAACCCCTTATCCCCAACCATGGGGAAAGGGGGCGGGGATGCACGGACACCCCGTTGGGTGTTCCCTACGAAGAACACCCCCATGATGCGAATTCTTTGCGCCACTCTGCCACAACGGGATGTGTTTTGAAAAACGGATGCGATTCCGCCAGCGCCAGCAGATCACGGGCGAAGGCGCAGGTGGCGACTTGATCGCCCTGCGTATGTGCAATTTGCGCCAGCCCGTACAGGCTGTTCAACTGCGCCGGGAAATTGCCAATCTGTTTTCCTAGTGCCAGCGCCCGCTCGTAATACGTCCGCGCCGCGCTCAACTCAGCCTCGCGCAGGCTCAAGTCCCCCAGCGCTTTCAGGGTGATGGCCTGCCCTAAACGGGCGCCGATCGCCTCGTACAGCGGCAGCGCCCGCTCGTAATACGTCCGCGCCGCGCTCAACTCAGCCTCGCGCAGGCATAACTGCCCCAACATCATCAGGGTGTTGGCTTGCCCTAAACGGGCGCCGATCGCCTCGTACAGCGGCAGCGCCCGCTCGTAATACGTCCGCGCCGCG
>CAIPFY010000386.1 GCA_903864435.1 uncultured Chloroflexota bacterium
CGCGCCACCGCGCTCAGACGGCGCTGCAACCCGTCCTCCGGCGCGATGTCCAGCAAGAGGGTCATGTCCGGTTTCAAGCCGCCAGTGGCGAACTCGGTGATCTGCCGCAACAGCGCCAGTTCCAGCCCGTGCCCGTACCCCTGATAAGCATAGGTCGAATCGAAGAAGCGATCACAAATCACCAGCCCGCCCGCTGCCAGATGCGGACGGATGACCTCCGCCACGATCTGCGCCCGCGACGCGCTGAACAACAGCAGTTCGGCGCGGGGCTGCAAGCTCTTGTTCCGCATATCGTTCAGGATGGCACGAATCTGGTCGCCAATGGCTGTGCCACCCGGTTCGCGGGTCAGCAGGACGTGATGCCCCTGCGCCCGCAGCGCGGCGGCAGTTTGCGCCACCTGCGTCGTCTTGCCGCTGCCATCCGGCCCTTCAAACGTGATGAACATGCGCTACTCCCTATCCCGTCTCGCTGTTGGACAACCACGCCGGCTGAATGCGTCCCTGCGGCGAGTGCAGCATGGTGTACAGGCGTTTGGCCTCGTTCCAATCAGCAGCGGCCTGCGCGGGATTGCCCAGCGCGGCCTGCTGTTCGCTGCGGGCGCTCAACACGTCCGCGCTCAACAGGCGCATATCGCCGCGCCGCGTGATCTGCGTAGCCTCGTCCAGCAGCGGGGGCGCCGCTGCGGGCTGCCCACCCCGAATGTGTCCCTGTGCCAGCCCGATGAGCGCCCGCACGAGGGCTTCGGCGTCTTCTTCTGCCCGCGCCGATTCCCGCACCGCGCTGTACAGCCGCGCCGCCTGTTCACGGTCGCCCTGTGCCAGCAGCGTCGCCGCCAGATTAGCCTGTATCAATCGTTCCCAGTGGGGTTCGTGCAAAGGCGCGATGTGTTCCAGCGCGGCGCGGTGCTGCGCTTCGGCTTTACTGTACTCGGTCAGCGCGTCATGGGCGAGGCCGATATTATCCGTCTGCACAGCAGCGGCCAGTCTCAGCCCGTGCTGCTGGCTGAGGCGTAACGCATGTTCCAGCGTGGAAAGTGCTTGCTGCGGCTTGCCCGTCGCCAGCAAGTACCAGCCATAATTCCCCCGGCGCACCGCCTCTGCTGCTTCGTCCCCTAAACGGCGGGCGATGGCGATGGACTCGTTAAAGAACGACTCGGCGGATTCATGATCGCCTTGATCCACATAGGCCACCGCTGCGTTGGACAGCACCAGCCCGCGTGTCTCCCAATCCTCGTGTAAGTTGCTGAGGAGCATCAGGGCTTCTTCGATGTCTTTGATGGCACGTTGCCCCATCCCCAGATACTTGCGAACGGCAGCCAGATCGCAGTACAGACGGCTGGCCTGCGCCGATTGACGCAGCCCATCGTACAGAACCAGCGCCGCCGACCATTCGCGCTGTGCATCGTGCATATTGCGCCGTTTGGCGTACAGCAGCCCCAGATCGCGCAGCGCCGCCGCCTGATCCAGCTTGTGATCGGCAGTCGCCGCCCGTTCCGCCGCCCGCCGGTAAATCGCGGCGGCGCGTTCAAGGTCGCCCGTTTCTGCCCATGCGACAGCCAGCGCCCGCTGAAGTTCCACGCTGCTGAACGCCTCGTCCGGCACACTTTCCAGCGCAGTCAAGGCGGCTTCCAGATGCGGAATCGCGCTGGCATACTCGTGGTTGGCGCTCAAGGCCATGCCCATCGCCGCCCGCGCATCCATCGCCACCGCGTCGTCGTGGGTGCCAATGCCCAGATCGGCGGCCTGTTGCGCGTGTTGAAGCGCCGCCGGAACGTCATGCAGCATCAGGCTGACCTTCACCATTTTGCACAGGGCGCGGATAAAATCATCCGTTGGCGCGGCCTGCCCGAACAACGCCAGCGCCGCCTGCAAATGCGCCTGTGCCTCCTCCGAACGCCCGTCTTTCAACGCCAAATCCGCTAAGGTTAGCGCCCACAGCCGTTCATACTTGCGGTAGCCCATCTGTCGCGCCAACCGCAGCGCCCGATCTAGAAGTTGCCGTCCCTCGGACTCGTGACCGGTGTCGAACAAAGCCTGTCCCAGCCGCCCGACGAAATAGCTACTCAGTTCAATATCGCCCGTCATGTTCAAACGCGGCAGCGAATCGCGCAGCAAATGCACCGCGTAGCTGGCGTTATGGTCGTGTAGATAGGTATCCGCCAGAAACCCTAGCGCCCGTCCTTCCGCGCCGGTGGAATGGCTGAGACGCGCCATCTCCTGCGCCTGTTCATAGCGCCGCGTCGCTTCCGGCCAATCGGCCTGTGCCTGCGCCAGCATCCCCAACGCATTGAACAGATAGGCCATCTGCGGGCGCTGGTGATTTTGCTGCGCCTTCACTAGCATTTCATCCAGCAGGGAAGCCGCCTCATCCCACCGCTGCTGACCGATGTAGACTTCCGCTTGATTGAGGACAATCACGGCAATCGCGGTGGTGTCGCCAGCGGTGATGGCAAGGCGCATGGCGTGTTGAAGGGCTTCGAGCGCGAGGGGGTAATTTTCGGCGCGTTTGGCACGCTGTCCGGCATCTAACGCCTGACGCAGCGCATCCAGTTCGGGGCGTTTTTCCTGTACGATCTGCGTCCGCCCGCCCAACCGATGTTTCAACTGGTCAAAAAGGTTCATGAAATCCTGCGTGCTGCTGGTCGGATGCGATCTATTCTACCCGACATCCGCCGCCGCAGACAGCGAAAGGGAAATATTCACACAAACCGACCCGAACAAAAAGGGGCGGTTGCCCGCCCCTCAGAATCCCCTCCCTTTTCCCCTCAGCCATACAGGGCTGAGGGGTTAAGATGGGGACTCAACTCATTCAAACCGCCGATTTACGGATAGAACCCGCGTGTCACCAGCGCATCGCCCACGCGCTGGATGGCGGTCATCTGTGCCGCCGTGCGCATATCTACGTTGTGCTTCTCGGTCATGGTCGCCGTGCCGTCGTAAGCGCGGATGAGGATGCGCTCCAGCTGGCGGTAGACTTCTTCCACATCCCAGAAGAACTCCTGCAAACCCTGCACCCACTCGAAGTAGGAGACAGTCACACCGCCGGCGTTCGCCAGAATGTCCGGCACGACGAGGATGCCGCGTTCGTGCAAAATATCATCGGCTTCGGTGGTGGTGGGGCCGTTCGCGCCTTCCACGACCATTTTGGCCTTGATGTGCGGCGCGTTATTCTCGGTGATCTGGCCTTCCATCGCGGCGGGAATCAACACGTCGCAGGGCAGCGTGAGCAGTTCGGAGTTGGTCACGGGTTCAGCATCCGGGTAGCCCACCACCGTGCGATGTTCGCCCACCCACTTACGAACGGTCGGAATATTCAGGCCGTTGGCGTTGTAGATGCCGCCGTCAATATCGCTCACGCCCACAATCTTGTAGCCCAGATCATGCGCGTAGGCCGCCGCGTAAGTGCCGACGTTGCCGAACCCCTGAATGACCACACTGATGTTGCCGGGGGTCGTCCAGCCCTTGCGCTTGAGCGCCTCCACCATACAGATGACCACGCCGCGTCCGGTGGCTTCCACACGTCCCTGACTACCGCCAATATTGGTGGGCTTGCCGGTGACGATGGCCGGAACTGAATAGCCTACGGTCATGCTGTAGGTATCCATAATCCACGCCATTTCCTGCGGGCCAGTCCCCATGTCCGGCGCGGGAATATCCGAATACGGGCTGATAAGGGGGATGAGTTCGGAAGCGTAACGGCGGGTCAAGCCTTCTCGCTCACGCATACTGAGCGACTTGGGATCAACCAGTACGCCGCCCTTCGCGCCGCCGTAGGGCAGGTTGACCAGCGAACATTTCCACGTCATCCACATCGCCAGCGCCCGCACTTCGTCCAGCGTCACATTGGTGCTGTAACGGATGCCGCCTTTGGAAGGGCCGAGTACCGTGCTGTGATGCACACGGTAGCCCGTGAACATTTCCACATGACCGTTGTCCCGGCGCACAGGGAAATTCACGGTGAACTCGCGGCGCGGCCAGCGCATGTACTCCACCACATTGTCATCCAGTTCCATGTGGCGAACGGCGCGGTCATACTGCGCCAGCGCGGTTTGATAGGCATTCGGGAGTTCTTCGAGCGTCTGATTGACGTTGTGATTCAGGGAAACGACCATGAACAAATGGCTCCTCTACTGATTGGAAAACCTAAGATATGTCTAGGAAAAAATTGCATTCTCTATTCAGTATAAACGAAATGCACCTTGCAGAGAAGTAAAAAATGCCTTTAGTTAGATAAAAAGTACATAAGATCACGCTCAAAATAGGACAAATTGCACAGTCAAAAAACTGCTCACCTGCCGTTTAGCGAAGGCGGGTATCATACAGGGTAAACGTTTTTGAGCCACGAAGGACTGGATGTGATGGACATGCTGCCTGATATTCCCCCGGCGATGCTGGCCGACCGCTTCAAAACGCTGCGTTATGACGAAGCGGAACAGGCCGTCGTCATCCTCAACCGGCGCAAATACCCGTTCACCACCGAATTTGTGACCCTGCGAACCGTCGAAGCAGTGGCACAAGCCATCGAGGATATGACCGTGCAGGGCGGCCCCCCGCTGGCCTACGTCGCGGGATTGGGGTTAGCGATGGCGGCGCGTGATCTGGACGCTTCCCCCACGCGGCAGGCCGCCTATCTGGAACAGGTCGCCAAGCGGTTGCTGGCAACGCGCCCGACAGCCGACGATTTGAACCACCTCATTCCGGCGGCGCTCAAGGTGTCGCACGCGGCACTGCGCGAAGGCAGCGATCCGTTCCGCGCCACGCTGGACTATGTGAACGGGGAGATTGAGCGCGGGAATGCCGTCAGCCGCCGCTGCGGACAGCACGCCGCCCGCCTGCTGAACGACGGCGACCGCATCCTCACGCACTGTATCGCAGGGGCGGCGCTGTGCTGGATGCTGTGGACAGCCAAACAAGATGGGAAATCGGTCACGCTGGTGGGCTGCGAAACGCGCCCGTACTTTCAGGGCGCACGGCTGACCGCCGCCAGCGCACAGGAGATGGGCATTCCGTTCAAGCTCATCACCGATGGCATGTCGGCGCATCTGATGAGCGTGGGGCAACTGGACAAATTCATCTGCGCCGCCGACCGCATCACGCTGGACGGGCATATCACCAACAAGATCGGGACGCTGCAACACGCCATCGCCGCCCACCACTTCGGCAAGCCGTTTTATGTGCTGGGCTACGATGGGCCGGATTCGCAGACCAAAACCGGCGCGGATATTCCGATTGAGTGGCGCGACCCCGCCGAGATTTTTGTCGCAAAGGGCGAAGAAGGCACCGTCCGCACCGCTATACATGGCATAGACGGCTTCTACCCCGCCTTCGATGTCACGCCGCCGCACCTGATTAGCGCCATCGTCACCGATCGCGGCATCTTCGCGCCCCATGCGGTGCGCGAGTATTTTGCAGCCGGATAGCGACGGTCAGCCGCCGAAACCGTTGACCACCTGCCGCACACCGGGCAATGCGCCTATCGCTGCCAGCAGTCCGGTCAGATCGGTCTGTGGCGGCAGTTCGCCCGTCAATACCACCTGCCCCTGCCGGAGCATGGCAATCATCACCCCCGGCGGGAGCATGCGGGCGATATTCAGGCGAAGATGCTGGTCATCCACCAGATGCTCGGTTTCAACCGATTTCACCCCGGACATCTCCTGTACATGATGCAGCAGATATTCGGCAGTGCTGGGCGACAGCACATTTCCACTCACCGACACCTCGCCGGCGTGAACCTGCACCTGTACCGTGCGCCGATCATGCACCAGCGGCGGGTAATGGGCAATAAATTGATTGATCTCGGTGGCAATCGCTTCATCCTGTCGAGTAGACGCTACAATGATCGCAGACATGTTTATGCTCCAGTCCAAGAAATCTATTTCACGAAAAGCCAATATCACACGGCGGACTCCGCGCCGCCGAAATTTCATTTTCCCGTATACTGAAATTGTACAACCATTTGAGAGGAATCCACCGTGAGGCATATCGTGTATGGCCTTATGTTCATGGGGCTGCTGTTGGGCGCAAGCCGGGTACAAGCCGACGAAGAAAGCTATACCGGAACGCTAAACACTCGCCAGAGCAGCGTGGATTACACGCTGAACCTACAGGCCGCCGAGTCAGTGCTGATGACTGCCGAAACCCTCACCGGTGATTTGGATTTGCGCCTCACCATCAAGAACACCCTCGGCACGACGCTGGCAGAAAATGATGATCGCAACGCGGACTCCTATGATCCGGCGCTAGGGTTTACCGCCAGCAGCAGCGGCACGTATATCCTCACCGTGAGCCAGTACGGAAACGACAGCGGCACCTACCAGCTTACAATCACACAGGGGGATGAGTCCGTCCTCGCCCCGCTTGCCGACCTGACTGCCATCAATCTGAGTGGGACGGAGCGCATACTGGATACGCCGAATTTTCGCATCCACTACACGTATCGGGGCGAAGATGCCACCACCGAAGCGTTCGCGCAGTCGGTGGCACAGGCTGTCGAATATGTCTATCAGGTCGAAATCACGCAGTTGGGATGGCCTGCGCCGATGCCGGATGGGTACAGCGGCGGCGATTCGCGCATGGATGTTTACCTGATGGATTTGATGGACGACAGCGGGGACGGCGCGATGGGGCTGGCACGCCCCGGCGACCAGTACGGCGATAACCCGAACACGCCCGAACGCGAGAAATACGCCACTTCGACCATGCTGCGCCTCGACAATGATTTTGCGGAACTGGAAGGCGATCGCCTTTCGCCGATTGAATTGATGCGCGTGACCGTTGCCCACGAATTCCACCATGCCGTTCAGCATGGCTACGACGCGAACGAACCGATGGGCTGGTACTTCGAGGCCACAGCGGTCTGGATGGAGCAGGCCGTTTACCCCAAACTCAGCAGCGCCGTGTACTATGTCGAATCGGTGTACGACTTCCCGGAGTTATGCTTCGGAACTGCCGACGATCCAGACGGCCTGCAAATGTACGGCGAATGGATGTTCCTTCAATCGCTGGCGGATATTTACGGCGGGAATGTCGTGCAGGAATTGTGGGTCAACATCGCCCGCCTGAACGGATTCGCAGCCCTTCAGCAAACGCTGGTCGCCCACGATGATGATCTGGTCAACGCGCTGGTTCGCTATCGGCTGCGAAACATTGTCCGCGACTACAAACAGGCTTCGCTGTTCGAGAACGCTACCGTTTGGCTTGAAGATTCGATTCATCAGACAGGCGACCAGATCACCAGCGGCAAAGGGGTGCAGCCGCTGGGAGCGAATTACATTCAAGTCTCGCCCGAACTGGGAACCTTCCGGGTGGAACTGGCGGATGATGGCGGCGTGCTGCAACTATGGGCGATGGGGATACGCGGCAGACAGGCCGAGTCCTTTGCGCTAGGGCGCGGCGCGGTGCTGGATAGCAGCGCCTATGACAACCTGTACCTGATGGTGATGAATCCATTGTATGAAAATGGGGTAGACGACTGCCAGTATACCAGCTACCATCTGAATATTAGCCCTGCGTCTGCTGGCGATAACCTGCCCATCGAACAGGTCTGGGATGCGCGTTGGTTCACTTCTCTGAAGCGAGGGGGATGAATTTCTGAATAACTTGTGAAAGATTGATAGATTTACGCATTCTCAAGCCTATCGTCCATCAGTTGATGTTAGAATAAAGTATACAAAAACAAACCGATCTATATCTGAATCTGTTAGATGGATGAACCATCCTTTCCAGGAAGGGTTTGGCGTAATGGGCACAATCCTGATATTGATGATGAAGTGAGCTTCCTCGACATTCTTCAAGTGATCTTGCAGCGTGCGGGTTATCGCACACTGGTGGCGACCAATGGCCGCGACGGTCTGGAACTCATCCAGCACGAACTGCCCGCGCTCGTCATCACCGATGACATGCTGCCGGGAATCAGCGGCGGCGAGTTATGCCAGCTGGTGAAAAACACCCCCGGTATTTGCCACATTCCAGTGGTGCTTTACAGCGCCGGGCCGCGTGTGCGTGACCGCGATTTCGTCCTGCAAATCGGCGCAGACGCCACCCTTACCAAGCCGTTCAAACCCACCGACGTGTTGCGCCTTGTGCAGCAGTTTACGAGTCCTGCGCTGGCGGTTGTTTAGCGCCTCTCGAACCAAACAGCCGCGTCATATCAATGCCGTAATACCCCAGTACCGCCAGCAACAGCGCGGTGGCACCGGCTTCGTCCAGATTGCCAATGAACGGCAAATTGTCCGGTATAAATTCAAGGAAACCGGCGGTCGGGTTCAGCAGATAGATCAGCGCAACAGCGCCCACCGCCAACACGAGCATCTCTTTCAGCAACCGCATGGCAACCTCCTAAAGCACACACCCCTCAGCCCGGCAGATCAAAGTAAGGCAGGCTAGAGAGGAAAAAGTTAATATCGTCCATTTCCAGCGTAATCGTGGGCGACGTTCGCAGTTCCCGCACCGCCGCCACCAGCGTCCCGTAATCTAGCACGCCACGATCCAGCGGTTGATGTAAATCCAGCTTGCCATCGTTGTTATTCATGTGGACATGCGCCAGCACCGGCTCCAGCGCATTCAGCCATCTGACAAACGGCACTTCGCCGTACAAATGTGCATGACCCACATCCAGACACACCTTCAAATACGGATGATTGATCTGCTTGACCAGATCGCCAATGATGTCTGGATCGAATTCCCACATATTTTCGACTGTCACCAGCACCCCTTCCCGTCCGGCATATTCCGCAAGGGGCTGCCAGAAGTTCAAGTTCCGTTCGTGCCAACCGGAACGATAGGCCGAGGTATGAATGGGCGCGATGAAGTTGGCGTGAAAAACCACTTTTTCCACTTCCAGCGCCGCCCCGATCTGGATGGCGTGCTGGTAGCGTTCGATGCACACTTGATTAATGTGGGCATCCGGGCTGCCGGGTGCCATATCCATAAAGGGGCCGTGCATGGTGATCGCCCCCGGCACCTGCTTCAGAATGGGGCGATAGTGTTCCGTCAGTTCATGCCAATCGCCATCCAGCGTATCTGGAAAGGCGAAAGCCATCACTTCAATTCCCAAACCACGTACTTGAGCAAGCTGCACACAGGCGTCGAAATTGCGGCGGTTGGCACTGAGCAGTACGCGATCTGTCACGGCACGCTCCGGCAATCTATACGCTAAACGATGAACGTTAGTCTACACCGGATGCGTACAAGCGACAATCTAGCCCCTAAGCGTTAGCTGTTGCTGCTGGTCACACCGGCGGACACCAGCCGATCACGGGCTTCCTGTGCTGGCGTGAAGTTCTTGTCCAGATACAACGCCTGCTCGTAGTTCGCCAGCGCCCGCGAAGACTCGCCCAGCCCTTCCCGCGCCACGCCCGCGTAGTAATAGGTTTCCTCGATGTACTGCGACGTGCCGGGTTCGTTCAACAGCACTTTGGCGAGATCAATCACATCCTGATAGCGTCCCACCGCGTTGTAAGACTGATAAGGGCCAAACTGGTACCACAACATGCGCCACGGCAGCCCCAACGTGCGGGCTTTGTCATAAGCGGTCGCGGCGTAGTCATAGGCTTTCGCATCATAATCGGCCAGCGCCACATAGTTTGTCCCCATATTGAACCACGCATACGGGTCGGCGGCATTGGCAATCGCCCGCTGGCGGTTCAGTTCCAGCGCATTCAGCGCGTTCTGGGTGACATCGGCATTCGTCCCTAGCAGCGCCATCAGTTCCGCTTCGCGCTCGAACTTGTACAGCACGATATACAGGTTGTTGAAATGCTCCCAGAATTCTTCGATGTGAGGGTAGCTGTATTTCTTATTCGGCCCCAGATAGCTGTCGTGGCTGTTGATTTCCATCGTCATATCGTCATAGCCGGTTATCAACAGGTAATGCCCCATCCAGCCCAAACGCTCCGGTTCGGGGTCGTAACCCGCTTCGATGACCACCGGGAAATTGTTCGCCAGCAAGGTTTTGATCATCGTCAGATCGCCGCCCACCCGCAGCAGCGCCCGCGTTGTCCCCGGAAGCTGCGTATTGACGTAGTTCACCATTTGCCACGGGCTGACGTTGCCATCTTCCGGCGTGGGCTTCAGCCAGTTCGCGGCGGGGTCTTGGTCAGCCGCCACGCCGTAGAAGGTCAGTCCCATCGTCAGGGTGGCAGGGCCGCAGTTGTTCCAATGTTGGGGAATGTGCTGGATACCGTTCAACTGGTAACTGGACGGCAGGGCAGGTGCATCTTGAGCGCCAGCGGCAGCACCCGGCAAAAGCGCCGCCAACAGCAGCGCCAACAAAACCCCGAAACGCAGATTGTAGGCGATACGACCGGAGAGCATCGTTCAATGTCCATCCACTCAAATTCGGCACGGTTGAAACGCATTATAGCACCAGCCCGGTCATCTTCTGCGCCACGCCTGAACCACGACTCCCCCACGCCCCGCCGCTGCCCGCCGCAATAAAAAGGGCGACCACTTGGATCGCCCCTTCTCGCATTAATCCCCGCAGGCGTTCAGGCACGCACCAGCTTGAACCCGCCCACGCCCCCTTCAAAAGCAATCGTGATTTGCTGTTGCGACAGGGCGTAGCCTTCGCTTTCCCACACGCCACTTTTGCTCATGAACTCGTCTTTGCCCTGCACCCGTTTGAAGTCCGCAGGCAGGTTCACCCCGCCCAAACCGCCCTCGACAGTGATGCGAACCGCCGCCGCCGAAGGTATGCTCACCTGTACGCCGCCCACGCCAGCTTCCAGTTTGAGGTGCAGACTCGCGCCGTCCAGAATGGTGATGTGGCTGCTGCCGACGCCGCCTTCTACCGACGCCTCATAATGTGCGCCCGTAGCCGGCAGAATTAGCTTCGTATCCCCCACGCCGCTTTCCAGTTTGAACTCGGTCAGATGTACTCCGGTCAGATCAATCTGCGAAGAACCCACGCCGCCTTCGATGTTTAGCGCCATCGGGATCAACCGACTCAGACCGATCGTCCAGAGAAGCTCGTCATTGTTGACCAGCCCGCCAATCGCCTTGCGAATGCTGCTGCCTATCGAACCTGCGAAAATTGTTTTGGGGTGGCTCTGGGACAGCTTCACCTTTTTCACCCCTTCGCCCGTAGCCTCGAAGTGTATTTCGCCCACATACGCCACATCTGCCTCGATCAAACTGGCCTCGTGATCCAGTGCCTTCAGCACGGCGCGCCCCACTGACAGTTCCAGTTCAACTCGCGCCGAAGTCACGCCCTCCGCCGGGGTGGAAAACTGCGCGTGCTTCACTTCGGCGTCCGTGCCGCCCACCGTCTTGAGTTTGTCGCCAATTTTGTTCGCCAGATCATCGAACGAAAATGACCACTCGACCACCTGTTTCTTGTCGTTCGCGTCCGTCATGATGTGCTACTCCTTGTTAGTGACAATCCGCGTCAACAGCGGGTTGCCGATGAATTGCAATCCTTATGACACTTAATACGCAGCACAAGCCGTTCCGGTTGCTGAAAAATTGATTGGAGGGGGAAAAGACGCGGGGTGAACCAACGGCTCACCCCGGCGCGGTCAGGTCACGATTAGCTGAGTCCGAGCGAAGTCATCAGGCTGCTCATCACCGATTGACCGATCACGAAACTAATGATACTGGGGATAATGGCGACGAGGAAATTGGCGATGAACATAGACAGGCATCCTTTGCCCACGCCAAAATCATAAGCCTGCCCGATGCGTCCCGCCGGTTTGAAGATGAACACCACCAGCGAGGCCAGCGTAAAAATCGCCATGCACAGCAAACCGGGGATCGCCAACCCGGAGGTAATCATCAGCAAGATGATACAGAACCACACGAAAAAGACCGCGTACATATACGAGAAATAGGGGGTGATCTGGCACATCATATAGCGCATGGTGCCGTTGCCTTTGAACAGCTTGGTCGCCACCAGATGAATCAGGCCGCCCTGAATGAAAAAGCCCACTGTCGAAAGGAGACCGGCCACGACTCCCGAAATCAGGAACGTGCCGGGGCCGATTTGCTGAATCGCGTCCAGCTTCAGTTCGGGCGGCAGTCGAACCGCTTCCTGTTCCAGTTTTTCCATCTCCATCGCAGCCTGCGAAGTCACCAATCGCTGCACAAGCTGCGTGGTGATGATCGGCGTGAGAAACGTAATCACGATGATGATGGCCGCGAACACCGCCAGATCGAACCCGACTGATACCCACGTCAATTCGTCTGTTTTGGCGTAGTGTTCCTCACGCTTCAGCTGCACTTTAGACGAATCCACCTTGCGGATGAACTCGCCGCGCTGCTCCCCGCTGACCAGCATGGCAATCGCTTCATCGTTCTGCACGTTCAGAATCGAAGCCGCGAGGCCGAGGAAATAGCTGTCCGTCTTGAGGTTGGGGTTGGTCTGCAACGCCTTCGCCAGCGAACGGGTCGCTTTGCCTGTTTCCTTGTTGATCTGCATACTCAGCGCGTCGTCCATGTAGCTGCGTGCCGTTGCTATGTCCTTTGGCGGCACTTTAACCGGTTTCTCGCTGATGAACGGTGACGCCTGCCCGCCCGGTTCGGGGGTGTCGCGGTTGGGGGCCAGCGTGCGAAGGTGAGCCGCCGCTTTCTCTGCCAGCGCCCGCACCTTTTCATCTGGATCGTTACGGGATGTGTCAATCAACGGCGGGATGGCTGCCGGGTCTTTGCTGTTCGCCAGCCCGACTACCGCTTTACGGCGTTGCTGCGGATCGGATGATGTCAACTGTTTCAAAAGTTTTTTGTCAAACGGCATGGACGGAATCCCTCATGAGCGCACGAATCGGTTATTCTATTATCACCCGAACTGCGATTTAGAGGGTACACAATTTCACTGGTTCAGGGTTTGGAATAGGATTTAGCGGTTTTGCAATGGGTAGCTGCGTTCGCGGGTGTAACGCGCCCCCCCTGCGCTCAACTGGCTGGAGTACAGATGAAACGCGGAAACTGTCCATTCTGGCACCGAAAAAGCGGCGTGGCGTTCCAGATAGGTATGCAACGCGGCGGGCGGGGGCGGCGTCTTGAAACGCGCCAGCGTGATATGCGGGCTGAACGGCTTCGGTTCTGGCGGCAGGCCGGTGTGCTGAAGGGCGGTTTCGATGGCCTGCTGAAGCAGCATGAGCGCCCGCCCCGCCTGTATACCCGCCCACAACACACGCGCCGCGCCGCGTGGCGGAAAGCAGCCTACCGCCGCCACTTGCATGAGAAACGGTGCATGAGCGAGGGCGGTCAGCGCCGCATCCAGCACCGCCAACCGCGAATCCTCCACCTCACCGATGAAGCGCAACGTCAGGTGCATCTGATCGCGGGATGACCAGCGGGCGGCGGGCAGATCGGCGCACAGCGCGACCAGCGCATCCTTAACGGAATCTGGCACGTCCAGCGCCACGAACAAGCGCACCATTTAGCCGCACCATGCCGCCGTACAGCTTGGCGTGGAACTGACATTATCAATATTGGGCAGCGCCTCGAAGTCGGCATCGCTCACGGTCGAGTCGCGGTAATCAATGAACAACTCGAAGCCCGTGCCGCGCACCAGCATCATGCGCGAAAACTGCACATAACTGCGGGCAACCGGCGTAATCACCTCGCCCACCGGGATCGTGCCAGCGGGCTGTGTGCCGAAGCGTGTGCGAAAGGCCACCGCGAATTGCCCGCTGATACTGGGCGATCCGGCAACCGCTGCCGCAGCCCCGCCAGAAGCAGCCGGCAAACCTGTTTCGACCACCCGCGAAGCCTGCATCGAAGCCAGCGAACAGAAACTGGGTTCATTGGCATCCACCGTTAAGCGGAAAGCGGTGGTGCGTTCCAGCAGGGTGACAAGGCTTTGCGTGGCGCGGTCACAGTGCATCAGCGCGTCAGCACCCGCCCATCCCGGCGGACGCACGTTAGCGGGGTTCACGCTATCCGCCAGCAGTTCCAGATCATGACGGATGTCGCGGGAGATGGCGAATACCGAACTGGGAACCGCGCCGAACCAGCCCACAGGCCGGGTATTCGTCCCCAGCATTTGACCAGCCAGCAATTCCAGATCGAGGCGCATCAGCAGCGGCAAATTCGCATCACTGGCGTCTATGCTGCCACTCCAGCCTATAGGCCGTTCGCTGCCGAGTACCTGATTGGCGAGCAGTTCCATATCGGTGCGGGCATTGATGAGCAAAGGCAGCGCATCCGCCGCGATCACGCTTGCAGGCGCGGCAGGTAACGCCGTCGGAATCGGTTCGGGAGTCTGAACAGGTTGTGCAGTATCCTGCGCCGCCGCCCACACGGGCATCAGCAAAGCAAACCACAATACAAAAAGCCCTCGGCGCATCCTGATTATCTCCTCATCAAAGAAAACTACAATTTTATTATATCCGCATCAGCGCGTTTCGCGCCTCAAGGCTTAGAGGTGTCCGATTTGGGCAAGGGGGGCAACGGGGGGCGCGGCACTTCGGATGTTTGTGTGGTGCGCTTGAAAAACACCGGCGCCGAATCGCCTTCGCGGGGGGCGGGCGGTGGCGGGTTGTTCAGGGTTTGCGTGGGCGAAAGCAGCGCGGTATCCCCACCCCGCGATGGCAGTTCAGGCAGATCGGGCGGGGGGGGCGGCGGGCGTACTGGCAGGGTCGGGCGAAACACATCCCGATCGAAGCGGGTTAGTTCCAGATGGCGCAGATCAGCAGCCAGCATAGCCCGCAGCAGTCCGCAGCCTTCATTACGCAGGCTGTGATAGGTATTCGGCGGCAAACTGGTACCGTCCAATTCGTTCAGAATCAGTTCCATCAAACCGATCAACTCGGCTTCGGGGATAATCGGCTTCATCTGGCGCAGGGCGAGATACGGCGCGATGAACCCGGCAAGGCGCTGCACAACGGGGATGGCCTCGCCTTTGAGCGCGATCAAAATCGGCCAGCGGTCATCCGTTTGCAAAGCGTAGATATGGCTGAAGGACGGGAACAACTCGCGGCAGAGCAAATGGTACATTTGCGCATAGCCCTGCGCCCACAACTCAATCTGCTGGCTGGCGCTGCGGCTGACCTTTTGCAGCGAAAAGGGTTGGTCGCCCAGAATCACCAGCAGTCCGGCATTCGCCAGATCACGCGCCAAGCGTGCTGTGCGCTCCTCCACCGTTCGAGTCGTGCGGTCATAGCGGCGTACCAGTTCCGGCGCGAACGTCCCTGCCAGCTGAAGCAGCAGCCCTTCAATTCGTGCGTCCATAGCAGTTTTTACGGCTCATCGCTTGATAATCGTCCGAATGGTTCCAGTGTACCACCCGCAGGCATGGCGGGGAAAGCCATTCGGAAATGGGGGCGGGGGATGAGGGTTGCTCCCATCTCCGAGTATGTCACCGCCCGTCCTGCACTTGCCCCAAAAGCCTCCCGCATGGATAATCAATCCAGTAACCTGGTCATGCCGGGTTATTCAGGTGTCTATTTTTTCGCTACCCGGTGGGTGGCGCTCTTTTCGGGGATGCTGTTGTGCCAAAGGTTATTCGCTTCTCGTGGATTGTATTCTTGGCGTGGGTGCTGGTTGCTTGCGGGGGCGCTCCCGCTGCGAATGTGACAGCTCCGCCGCCCGCCGCCACCCAGCCGCCGCCGGCTGTTACAACGCCGATTGGCATCCCTACTGATCCGGCGACTGGCTTGCCTGTCGCGGCGGTGGTCAACGGGCAGGCCATCACGCAGGCGGCTTTTGATCGTGCGGTGTCCCGTCGCCAAGCTGAAGTGAATGCCGCCACGCCGGAAGCCCTTCGCGCTGAAGTGCTGAACCAGATCATCGAGCAGATTGTGATTGAGCAGGGGGCGAAGGCGCTGAATATCAGCGTTTCGGATGAACAGCTTCAAGCGGAGATTCAGTCCAACAAGGAACTGGCTGGAAGCGATGCGGCATGGGTGGAGTGGTTGACCATCAACCAGTACACCGAGGAAGAATTTGCCGCCAGCTTGCGTACCACGCTCATCACCAATCTGGTGCGCGACCAGATTACCGCCGATCTGAACGGCAACATCCGGCAGGTACATGCCCGCCATATTCTGCTGCACACCGAACAGGAAGCGAAGGATGTGCTGACGCGGTTAGGGGCGGGTGAAGATTTCGCGGCGCTGGCCGGCGCACTCTCGCAGGATGAGATTACGCGCTCGCAGGGGGGCGATCTGGGCTGGTTTACCGCCGATGAACTGCTGGTGCCGGAACTGGCGCAGGCGGCTTTCGCGCTTCAGCCGGGGCAGATCGCCGGGCCGATCCCGACGGAACTGGGGTATCATGTCATTCAGGTCATCGAGTTTGCGGATCAGCCGGTAGACCCGGAACGGCGCGTGTCCATCGCGCAGGCACGGTTCGAGAACTGGTTGCGCCCGCTGTATGACCGCGCTGTGATCGAACGCTATATCAATTATTAGGCGGACGGAAAAAGGGGAACGCTGATGGGAACTAGAAAAGTACGTGTCTACAATCTCATCAGCCTCGTGTTTCTGCTGCTGTCGCTGCTTGTTGTGATTTTTGTGGTCATGCGCCTGCTTGGGCCAGCCTGATCGGAGTGATGAATGGGAAACACCCGCGTCTATAATCTCATCACGTTGCTGTTCCTGATCCTCACGGTCGGGTTCATCATTTTTGTGGTGCTGCGCATGGCGGGGCCGCCTGCCACGCCGCAGGAGGAGGCGCAACTGCCCACGCCGGTTGTGCTGCCCACGCTCACAGCCTCTTTCACGCCCACCAGCACGCTGCCGCCGACGTTCACGTTGACGCCGACAGATACGGCGACTCCCACTGTTACGCCGACCGAAACGCCCACCATTACGCCGTCGCCCACGATTACCGATACGCCTGCGCCCACTGGTACACCTACTGTGACGCCCACGCCTTCGGTGAGTCCCACGCCGCAACCCACCTTCACGCCCACCGGGCCGAGCGCCACGCCGCCGCCCACCGTGTCGCCCTATCTGTTCGATCTGCGGCAGGGTAGCGCCATCTATACGCAAAACTTTGCGAATTCGCTCGGTTGTGCATGGCAGGGCATCGGCGGGCAGGTGTTCGATATAAACGGTGGCCCGCTGAACGGCTACCGGGTGCATGTGTTTGATGGCGTCGGTTTGGATCGCTACGTAGACAGTGGCTCCAACACGCTGTATGGCCCCGGTGGATGGGAAGTGCCGGTGGATAACAAAATCGCGCCGTCGCAGTTCTTCGTGGAACTACTCAGCCCCGGTAATACTGCCATCTCACCGCGTATCACGGTTAATTTCCCGTCCGATTGCACTAAGAATCTGGCACTGGTGAATTACATTCAGGTACGCGCCAATTGATGTTGACCGATTGATTGTCCGCCCGTCTTTTTCGTTCGCTATCGCGGACGGCGAGGACGGCGGACGATGCCGATTCCGCATGAGGAAACCTAACCCGCGATGAGCGACCCCAATTCGTCTGATGGCATTCGCCGCCTGCGCCGTGCTGACCGCAAAAAGGCCATTCAAGCACGCGGCCCGCTTTTTCCGCCGGAACCAGAAGGGGATTTGCGATTTGCGCCACCTGAACTTCAGGCGGCGGCGCAGCAGCCCTCCCGGACGGACGCGCCTGTAGAACCACCGCTGGTCGCGCCACAACCCGCGCCTTCGCAGCCTGTCGCCCAAACCCATCGCGGCGCGTGCCTGCCGAATCTGGTCGCGCTAGGGTTCGCGCTGGCGACAGTGGCGGCGATGGGGCTGATCGCGCTGATCGCGCTCAACCCGTATTCGCCCCTGAACCCGTTCCCGCCTTTTACGCCGCTGCCCATCCTCATCACCGCCACGTTTCTACCGCCGACAGCCACCGTGCCTTCGCTGGCTGTGACCGCCACCTTCACGCCGCTGGCTGCCGAACCCGCGCAGGTTTTCGCGCTATCGTTGCCGCAGGGCGTGGTGTATCAGCCCAACGCCAATGCGGAAGGCTGCAACTGGTCGAGCATTGCGGGCAGCGTGGCCGGTGCGGACAATGTTGCGCTGGATGGCTACCGCGTGAAGATCAGTGGGCAGGGCATCGAGAACACGATTTTTAGCGGCACAACGGCTGCGTTTGGCGCGGGCGGGTTTGAACTGTTCTTGAACGGGACGCCGCAAGTGGCGGCTTACACGGTGCAGGTGTTTGATTTGCAGGGGCAACCGGCCTCCGCGCCCGTCGAGGTGACGATGCAGGCCGATTGTGCCGCGAATGTGGCGCTGTTGAACTTCCGCGCTGGATGAGACTCAGCCGTTTTTGCGGGCGATGCCGATCTGGTTCACGCCCATCGTCAGCGGGGTGAGTGTGGTGCGCGTGACCACCTGCGCCAGCGCCGGCAGCCCGAACAGGCCGAACTGCACGATCTTGGGCAGCAGCGGCAGATACGGCACGTCCCACAGCCCATCTCCGAAATGCTTGACCATCGTCAGCCCGGAGTCCCGGCACCAATCCGCCCACACTTGCGGCGGGTGAACGTTGATATGTGTCTTGTCCTTGCCGATGGCGTCATTGTCGCGGTCTTTGTAGCGGCGCAGGCTGTAGTCGGGGTGCGGGGTGGCGAACAACCACAGCCCGCCCGGTTTGAGCAGGCGCGACACTTCGCGGATGGTATGCGCGGGGTTGGGCAGATGCTCCACCAGATGCAGCGCCACCACCGCCGAGAACGTCCCGCTTTCAAAGGCGCTCAGATCGTCCGCGCTCATTTGCAGCGCCTGTGCGCGGGGGGCATTCAGGCGGGTTTGTTCCACACTGTAATCAATCAGGTCTATGCCCACACACTGAAAATCATCTTGTAGCAGGCCGAGCAAATGCCCCAGCCCGCAGCCCATTTCCAGCAGTTTGCCGCCATCACGGGGGGCATAGCGCCGCGCCAGCGCCGCGTAGTAGCGGCGGGCGAACCAGTACATGCTGTACTTGCCCAACGGGCGATCCGCATAGTTCCACTTCTCGAAGTATTCGCGGGTGTAGTGTTCGTTGGGGACGGTGTTCGGGTCGCTCATGGATTTGGCACCGGACGACTGGGTTCAGTCGTTAAATCGAATAGTTCAAATTGGAGTTCCGGCACATGCAGCACGCCGTAGGTGTGCGAGGTGACGCGGATACTGTCGAAGGTATAGAGCGAGCCGGGATTGATGACCACCCCGTTCGCCACGCGGATGTACATCGGGACATGCGTATGACCGACCACCAGCACATCTGCCCGCAGCGACCCTAGCATCATGTTCAACAGGGTGTCCGAGACATGATCGCGGTACAGCCCCCAGATGTTGTTGCCGGGTTTTCCATGACACATGAACACGCTGCTCCCCGCGAAATTACCTTGCCAGTTGATAGGTAAATCGCGCAGGAAAGCGCCATTTTCGGGCGTGAAGCCATAGCCCCATTCGTCGTGATTGCCTTTGACAGTCACAATTTCACGCTGGCGGATGAGTTCGACCACTTTTTCCTGTTCGGGGCCGCGCCCGACCAAATCGCCCGCACACAGGATATGGTCAACATGATGAAAATGCTCAAGCCGTTCTAGTGCGGTTTGAAGTGCGGCATAATCCCCGTGTATGTCCGCAAGGAGTCCAATTTTCATTCCTTGACCCTAATCTTGACAGAATATGGTTTCATTATAGACGAACATGCCGCAAAAATCCGCAGTCTTTAATATGCGGGCAACAAAAAACCGGCTAGGGGCAGCCGGTCTTTGAAAGCGTTGGAACAGGGGCGGTTAGCTGGCTTTGCGGGCAGGTTCGCGGGTGGGCAGCGCCCCGTGAATCACGTCCACCAGATCATAAGCGTCGAAGGGTTTGGGCAGCAGGTCGGTGACTTTCAAATCCAGCGCCAGCAGCAGATCGGCCTCGTCAAACCGGTTAGGCATCAGCACGACGGGCAGATGTTCGTAGCGATAGTCCGCCCGTAGCCGCCGCAGCAGATCGTAGCCGCTGAGTGCGCCGAGGGTGATGCTGCTCAGGATGACATCCGGTAGCCGCTGCTTGATGATGGTCAGGGCTTCAGCTGCCGAGGCGCTACTCAGCACTTGAAAGCCCGCCGCCGTGAGCAGAAGGTGGATTTGACGGGCGAGTATCCCGTTATTTTCGACAATCAGGACGAAGGGTTGCTGATGAGTGTTGTTTTTGGGTTCCATTAGAACATCGCCTCAATGCTTTGTTACACATAGTATAAAGTGTTTTGCGTAACATGTTCCTAAAGATTTTGGGCGCTCCACTAAAATCTTCCTTACACGCCTGCGCTTTTTTCCCAGCGCGTCCCTTGCGGGCTATCTGCCAGCGTGTAGCCGAGCGCCGCCAGCCCGTCGCGCACTTGATCCGCCAGCGCCCACTGTTTGGCGGCGCGCAGTTCCCCGCGCAGGGCTACGAGCAGATCGAGCAGGGGAGTGGCGGTATCTGCGGCAGGTGCTTCCGGTTTCATCCGGTCTAGCAGCGGCAGCAGAGCTTGTAACGCCTGCACGCTCAGGCCAGCCCGGTTGTAGACGCCTTGTTCGAGATTGGCTCCCGCCAGCAGCCCTAGCATAACCAACCCCTGCACAGCGGCAGGATAATCACGGGTTTCTAGCGCCTGCTGCGTGGTGTCCCGCATCTGCGCGATGTCCTGATGTTCCTGTTCTTCGGGCATGTCAGGGGTGGGTTCCGGTTCGCGCAGCACCGAACCGGCCTCTCGCTGGCCTTCGTTCAGGTCGAAACGCTGGCCTTTGCTATATGCCCACGCCCGCCCGCTGTGGTGCAGAGTGACCTGTGCCGCGCCTAGCACCTCGGCCTGCAATTGAGCCGGGTCTATCACCGCCGCCGCATATTCATCAATGCCGAGCAGCGTGGTTTCCGGCGGCAGCGCGGCTTCCAAATGCGCCATGCGTGCCGCGCCCATGTAGCAGAAGCGCGTGTCGTGCTGGTCGCCGCTGCTGTTGTTCCAGTGCGGCACCACCGCCATTCGCAAGCCGACTGTGCCGAACAGATCAAGGCCGCTGATCCAGTGCGGATCGGCGCCGACCTTGTAGATTTCATAGACGGGCAGGGTATGGGTGCCGAGGGTGAGCGCCGCCGCGCTGGAAAAAACCAGCATTGCGCCCGCCTGCCAGCGTTCGACGATGGCCGACCACACCGGACTACCGCGCCACAGTCGCACGGCGTAGCTGGCGCTGCCCGGCCCCGCGAACAGGTAATTGGCGTTATGAATGGCGGTGACGGTGGCGGCGACCTGTTCGGGCGGGTCATCCTGACGGTGGTAACGGGCTACAGCCAGCGGCAGCCCGAAATTGCGCTGAAAATAGGCGCTGGCTTTGTGACCGATGGAGTCGATATTCAGTTCAAAGCCGGCGGGTGTGTCAATAAAGACCGGACGCGGCGCTTCGCCCAGACGTGTCATGAGGATGCGGTGGACTTCCGCCATCGAGTCGGCCAATTCGCCTGAACCCATCAACGCGATTGTTCCCGGCAGAGGCATGGTGTTCCCTTTCCTGATTCATAACAGTACAATCCTACCTTGCCGAACTTAGAAATCGCATCCCTATCGGATGAGGAAATCATGATTGAACCGGTCAGCCGCTGGGTAGACGTGGGATTGAAATTGCATGTGCGCGAATGGGCGGGAGAAGGGCAGCCGTTTGTGCTGCTGCACGGCCTCGCCAGTAACAGCCTGACATGGTTGGGCGTGGGGTCGCTGCTGGCGCAAGCTGGTCATCATGTCATCGCTGTAGACCAGCGCGGGCATGGCCTGAGCGACAAGCCTGACAGCGGCTATGATTTCGACACGGTAACGGATGACCTGCGCCGTTTGATCGAGGCGCTCGGCTTGCAGCGCCCGATTGTGGCCGGTCAGTCGTGGGGCGGGAATGTGGTGCTGGCGTTCGGCGCACGCCACGCGGGTGTGGCGCGGGGGCTGGCCTTCGTAGATGGCGGCTTCCTGCATTTGCGCTCTCGCTTTACCGACTGGGAGACGACGGCGCAACAGTTGCGCCCGCCGCCGCTGACGGGGACGCCGCGTGCCACGCTCAAAAGCTGGATCGCGCAAGGTCATCCCGACTGGGAAGAATGGGGCGCGGAGGCCACATTGGGCAACTTCGAGACGCTGGCTGACGGGACGATTCGCCCGTATCTCACACTGGAACGACATCTGCTCATCCTGCGCTCGTTGTGGGAGCAGAATCCGGTGCCGTTGTTCCCGCAGGTGCGCGAAGGGGTGCTGGTGTGTGTGGCGCTGAACAACCCGGAACGCGATGCCCATTTCATCCCGCAGGTGGAGGCGGCAGAGCGCGGGCTGGCGCGTTGCCATGTGGAATGGTTCCAGAACACCGACCATGACATTCATGTGCAGCGTCCGGCGGCACTGACGGCGCTGTTTCAGACCATGCTCACCGAAGGCGTGTGGGCATAGCACGCGCCTAGACGGGCGGCCAGGGGTAGTTGGGGCCGTTTGGCCCTGGCTGTGGGAACTTGCGCGTTTTGAGCAAATGGCGGATGCGGTTCTGGAACGCGCCAATTTCACGCTCGCTCAACAACTCCGCGAGGGCTTGGCGATATTTCGACCCGGCATCTTCGACGGCGGCGGCCAGTCTTTCGACATCTTGCAGCAGGTCGGCGGAGATGGGCTGGCCTGCGAACTCCCAGATCACGGTGCGGAGTTTGGGCGCACTGTGAAACGTAATCCCGTGATCTATGCCCCAGACATGCCCCTGTGTATCCACCAGCACATGCCCGCCTTTGCGGTCGGCGTTGTTCACCAGCACATCGAAGGCACAGATGCGGGCGGCTTGTGGCAGTAGGGTTTCATCAAACGAGAAGTAGTTCACGTCGGGATCGTGATCTACGTAGAACTGGACACTGCCGATGCCTCTCGTCCCTTCGCGCAGCACGGTGGGCGGCACAATTTGCCAGCCGAGCAGATGCGAGGTGAGGAACGCGGCGCGTTCACGCTGGCAGAGCGTCCCGTCCGGGAAGTCCCACAGCGGGCGCTCGCCCCGGCGCGGCTTGTAGACCGCCGTCAACTCCTCGTCGGCTTCTTTGATACTGACGAGGAAGGTGTAATTGGAACTCCAGCGCATGAGGCCGTGTTCGTTTTCGAGCGTCCCGCGTTCGAGGATGTCCATGACGCGCTCGATAGTCAGGGAATCACCGGTTGAGTCGTTCATTATGTCCAGTAGTAGGTCAAACGTCCGTTTTGTTTGGGGTCAGCGCGGCCTGCTTTGACGACTTCGAGCGTGTGGGCGCTTAACAGGCGCATTTGCATACGACTGCACCATAGACGCGCTACACTCGGTTCTTCTTCTTCCGGTTCATCGGGATCGTCCGGGTCTTCGATGCGCGATACCATTTCCTGCGCCACCAGCACGATCATGTCGCGCTCCTCGTCGTAGCCCAGTCCCATCTGCGAAACCCGAAACACGGGTTCGATGGGTTCGCGCAGATCCATATCCACGCCGCTGAAATCCAGTTCCACCGTGCTGTCGGGGTCAGGGCGGCGCTTTTGCAAATCTTCCAGCATTTCGCGGATGGCCTCGCTCAAAGCCCACGCCTGCTCTTTTTCGATGAGGAGCGTGATGAGTTGATTGCCGCGTCCACTCTGCAAATGGAATACGCGCTGACCTTTTGGCCCGATGGTGCCAATGGTTACGAAGTCCACAGGGTTAATTTCGATAAGTTTCCCGGTCATAAGCCTCTCACAGATGGTCGGTCATCAAGAGACTTTTTCAGCCTCTTTGGCCTGTTTGCGTTCACGTTCCAACTGGGTGATATGGGCGACATCGTTGACGGTGCCCACATACGGGCGACCAAACCCCAACGACAAACTGCTAATGCTGGCGGGTGCGATGACAATCCGCTGAAATTCGTCGAGGTGCATCCCCAGATAATGGGCGATCACCATTTTAATCAGGTCGGCATGGCTGACCACGACGACGGTTTCGCGGGGGTGCGCTTCCACCAGTGCTTCGATGGCATTCACAGCGCGAGTCTGCACGCCGCGCATGGTTTCGCCGTTGGGAAACTCGGCGCGAGAAGGATACTGCTGCACCACCTGCCACATTTTGCGACCGGTGAGCTTGCTGATTTCCATGCCTTCCCAGTCGCCGTAACGCACTTCGCCAATCTGCTCATTCTGCACCAGCGTCAGGCGCGGGTGGTGCTGCTGGATGGCCTGCGCGGTTTCCATCGTGCGTTCCAGCGGGCTGACGTATAGCCGATCCAACGTCGAATCCGCCAAGCGTTTCCCCAGCGCGGCGGCCTGCGCTTGCCCTTCCTCGTTCAGATGCACGCCGGGAGTCCAACCGGCCAGACGGCCTGTTTTGACAAAATCATTGACGGCATGGCGGATGAGGAGAATATGGGTCATGGGCGCTCGATAATGGACTGTTTTTCAGGTGAAGATGATAGCACAGATGAGCAGTAAATGCACTGAACCCTCAGTGAAAACTCATACGCTCTAGCGGGGGCGCAGCGCGTAGATTTGCCCGCCGCCCACGCTGATGTAAATCCACCCCTCGCGGCTGACGGTCACACCTAGCGGGCGGTGCGGCCAGAAACCGCTGTTCTGATAGTGCATTTTTTGCAGGGGCGTATTCCTGTGAGCCTCCGGTATTTCCGGCAGGATGATGCGCGGCGGCAGCGGTTGGCCGCTGGCATCGAACAGGATGAGCGACAGAGTGTAACCTGTCAGGATGGCGCGATCATGGTTGCCGCCCTGCACCAGCAGCAGCCCACCCGTAGCGGCGGGGAGCGCATCGCTGTCGTAGGCGGCCAGCGCCAGCGGGGTGCTTTGTGTGGGCAGGTTGAGCGCGGGGGCGGTGGCGCGGGCGCAGTCGAAGTCTCCCGCCAGATCAGGCTGATTGTCGCTGCCGATGCAGTACGGCCAGCCGAAATGTGCGCCCGGTGTCACGCGGTTCAGTTCGTCCAGATCGGGCGTGTCGTCCAACCCGTCGCGCACCGTATCGCCCACCCACAGCACCCCGTCGCGGAAGGCCAATCCGGTTGGCTGGCGTAGTCCCGTCGCTACTATTTGCCGATCCGTGCCATCGGCGGCGAAGCTGAGGATCGCGCCCCGCGCCGGATCGTCGGGAACGCAGCGGTCACATTCCGCGCCGATAGCCACATAGATGCGCCCGTCTGCGCCCACTGTCACGCCGCCTGTCCAGAATCCGGCTCCGGTGGGCAGATCGTTCACCAGCGTTCGCAGCGTCCCGTTTTCGTACCGGTACAGGTGCGCCCCGCCGCTGATGTACAGGCTGTCCCCCACGAAGGCTAACCCGTTGGGGAGCATCAGCCCGCTTAAGAGGCGTACTGCTTGTTCCGGCAGACCGTCGCCATCGCCGTCGGTCAGGGCGTAGACCTCGCCGGTTAGCGGGCGTGCCGCGTACAGCGTGCCATCTGGCGCGGCAACCAGCGCGGTGAAGGCCAGTTCGCCGCCGCTGTCGTCCTGAATGACGCGCTCCAAACACCAGTCGGTGATGTTCACCCACGGCGGATCAATCAGGGTGGGGCGCTCCGGGCAGGGGGGCATTTCGGCGGCGGCAGCGGGCGCGAATCGACTGAACAGCGCGAGCAGTAGACCGATCAGGTAAAGGCGGGTGAGGACGTGGTTCATCAAAAAACGGCGCGAGATACCCCCACCTTTAGGTGCGGGGAGGGATAGCGCCTAATCCCTTCGTATAGCTGTACCCATCGGAATGATGGATAGTCTTGATATGTTTGTGCGATACGGTTACTTTTCCAGTGGCAGTTGTGATGTCGAAACTGCCTGTTGCGCGGCAAGACACGCGCCCGATATGCGTTCCAG
>CAIPFY010000387.1 GCA_903864435.1 uncultured Chloroflexota bacterium
GGCACAGCGCATCGCCGCCCTCTAACGCCAACCTATCTAAAACTCGCAGGGCAGCCCCACGCTGCCCTGCTTTCCCCACCCCCTGCTCCCGTTCCAGACTAGCGCCGGGTAATCGTCGCTTTCGTACAGGCCGATCATGCTATAATGCGCGCCGATTGCGTGCTGAATGACCGAGTGATAATCAGGTTGAGTACCATGAAACGCGCTTCTTTCTGCTTTCTGGTCTTGCTGGTGCTGGTGTTATGGGCGCTGCCGGGTGTCGTGTCCGGTCAAGGCGAAGTCACCGCTGAAGCCATCGGGCAGGCCAACCTCCGCGCCAACACCGATGTCAATTCGACGCTCCTCGGACAGATCAGCGCCGGAACCCGCTACCCCGTCATCGGGCGCAGCGAGTATTATCCTTGGGTGCTGCTGGCCGATCCCACATCCGGGCAGCCGCTAGGATGGGTGTTCAACGACCTGATGACCATTTACGGCGTTCTGAACGCCGTCCCACTCAGCGCCCTCGTACTGGATGGCGTACCGGTTGCCCCCACCGCGCCGCCTGTGCTGCAACCCAGTCCCACGCCAGTCAGCAGCGACCCGCAAGCCGTCGGCGCTGCCCTGCCCACGCCCACCCTTCCGCCGACCCCGCTGCCCAGTGTGGTGGCGCTCATCAAAGGCGAGATTAACATCCGTTTCGGCCCCGGCGCGGACTATCCACGCATCGGCGTGGCGCAGGAAGGCGAACAGTACCCCATCACCGGACGGCATACGCAATTCCCGTGGATACAAATTCGCTACCCTTCTGCGCCCAACGGTGTCGGCTGGATTGCGGTGGAACTGGTGGATGTACAGGGCGATTTGAACAGCGTGCCGCCCATCAGCCAGACGCGATTTGACCTGCCCACGCTCACCCCCACGCCGCAGGCCGTTGTCGCCAGCAGCCTGATGTCCGCCACCTCTGTGCCGATCAGTCCGGCGTTTCAGGCTTTGGGCGATGAATTGTGGACGATGATGCTCACGGCAGGTTTTGAACCCGAAACCAGCCGCCTCGCCGCCTTATTCTTGATGAACCTCAAAACCGGCGAAGCCATTACCTCGGACAGCCAGATTGCCTTCAGCGGCATGAGCCTGAATAAGATCGCCATCTTGAGTGCGCTTTACAGCACGCTCACCGCACCGCCCGATCTCGAAACCGCCATAGACATCGCTAACATGATGGTGTGCAGCGAAAACAGCGCCTCCAACGCGCTGCTTGCCCGTCTGGGCGGCGGCGACCCGTATCAGGGCGGACAGGCCGTTACCGCCTTCATGAGCCGCATCGGGCTAGGCAACACGTTCATCGTTGCCCCCTTCCTGACCGACCCGAACGCCACGCCCATGCCCGTCGTCGCGCCCACCACGCAGGCCGATCAAGTTCGCGCCGCGCCCGACTATTCCAACCAGATGACAGTAGATGAACTCGGTTGGCTGCTGGCGGGCGTTTATCAGTGTGCGTTCAACAACGGCGGCCCGCTGATGAGTGCGGCACCCAACGAGTTTGACCAGCGCGAATGCCGTCAGATGTTGGATGTGATGAGCAGCAACAACATGGGACAGCCTTTGTTGATGAGCGCCGGTGTTCCAGCCAGCATCCGCGTGGCGCATAAACACGGCTGGACAGCCGATACGCACGGCAACGCGGGCATTGTGTTCACGCCCGGAGGGGATTATGTGCTGGTGATGGCGCTGCATAACCCGACATGGCTGGACTTCAACGAGTCGTTCCCGCTGATAAGCGAGATGTCGCGCACGGTGTACAACACCTTCAACCCCGACCAGCCTCTCGCGGAAGATCGTGCGCCGAACATCGTGGAGGTGAAGGACTGTCTGGTATCCGGCACGCCGATCATAGACGAACTTACGTCCCTCAACTTCAGTTCGTGAGTCCAGCACCGTCCGTCCCCATTCGCCCACACACAGCCAAACAAAAAGGGAGCCTCGCGGCTCCCTAGCAAACACTGAACAGCAACCAGCCCACACCTAGCTTTTCACACCGCCCAGAGTCAGGCCGGAAATCAGGTACTTGGACTGCCAAGTAAACAGCAGCAGCACGGGGATGGTGACAAACACCGAACCCGCCGCATATTTGCCCCAATCGGTATTGAACGTCCCGATCAGATCGTTCAAGCCCAACGACCACGTCCACACAGTCGGGCTTTTAAGAACCACTTTCGCCACCAAGAACTCCGACCATGCGGCAAGGAAGTTGAACAGGAACACAATCGAAAGCGCAGGCGTAGACAGCGGCAGAATGATGCGCCAGAACGCTTCCATGCGGTTACAACCGTCCACCATCGCGGCTTCTTCCAAATCCGGTGGAATGGTGTCGTAGTAGCCCTTCAAAATCCAGATGCTAAACGGCACCGCAGTGCTGATGTAGGCCAGCATCAGGCCGATGATGTTGTCGGTCAACCCTAATTGAGCCACGATCACATAGATCGGGATAATCATCATGCCCGCCGGGATCATCTGCGTCGTCAGCAGGAAGATCAGACCGGGGCGGCGACCGGGGAAACGCCAGCGGCTAAAGGCATACGCGCCGGTAGCCGCTACCACGACACCCACCGCAGACACCGCCAGCGTGATAGACAACGTGTTCCACACCCAGTGCAGAAACGTTTCTTCAGTGAATATCTTCACATAGCTCTCGATCGTTGCCCCTGTCGGAATGATCGCCAGATCACGCGACAACAAGCCCGAACCGGGTCGCAGCGATACGCTGATGACGCGCAGCACCGGATAGATCGAAATCACCGAGTAAAAGGCCAGAATGGCATGCCATTGCTTCCAGACCAGCAGACCTAACCAGCCTAGAATAATGATCCAGCCAATGTTCATCTGATCTACGACGGTCAGAACAAGGCCGAGTGCTGCAACTGCCGCACCCGCGTACATCCGAATCTGCGGCCAGTTTCTACCGCGATCAATTTTCCGCGCAGGGGGCAAACTGGCAGGCTGTGTTAATACGCTCATCGCTCGTAAATCTCCTTCAGACCACCGCTTGTCGTGATCCAGATGACGGCGAAGAAGAACAGGATAAAGAACACGATAATCGAGAAGGCCGAAGCAAATCCGAGTTCAAAGGTCGCCGCCGAACCAAACGCGGCGTTGTAAATGGCCGTCACCAGAATATTCGTAGACTCCTGCGGGCCACCGCCTGTCATCGCCACAATCAAATCGGCCTTATTGAACGTCCAGATCACATCCAACGTGATCGCCGGGATCAGAATAGGCCGCAGCAGAGGAATGGTAATGGCACGGAATCGCTGCCACGAGTTCGCGCCGTCCATCTGCGCCGCTTCGTAGTAATCCGGCGAAATGCTTTGCAAGCCGCCGAGCAGCATCACCATATAAAACGGCACACCTAGCCAAATATTCACAAAGGTCACGGCTGCAAAAGCCGGAATCGGGTCGCGCAGCCAACTGATACCCTGCCCGCCCAATGCCTCGATCAAATTATTCACGAAGCCGTACTGGGCATGAAACTCCTGCTTCCATGTCAGCGCCACGATAATGCCGGGAATCGCCCATGGAATGATGATGAACGATCGGTAAATGCCCTTAAAGCGAATCTTCTGGTTCATGATGAGCGCGAGTGCGAGGCCAATGAAAAAGTGGAAAACCACGTTGATGCCAGTCCAAACAATCGTGCGCCCTAACAAGACAGGAAAGGTCGAGTCCGCTGTGCGAAGCAAACGTCCCCAACCCAAGATTTCGCCATCCTTCACCCGGAAGAATACATCAGTGAAATTCTTGGCGGCATAGTCGAAACCGTAGAGATGATCCAGCTTACAAACCCCGGTCGCAACCGGGCTATAGCAGTTAAATGTTTTCGACGTCAGGCCAGAAAATGCTAACAACACGTTATAGAGCAGCGGGTACATCGTGAAAAGTAGGATCGCAATTATCGCCGGTGCTAGAAGCGTGTAGGGCAGCGCATAAGATGTCTTCACCACATTATTCAATATCTTATAGAGGAAATACTGAAAAATGAGCGTTCCGATGACCAGTGCTGCGATCAACGGGACAATGACACCCAGCGTATCCAACACACCTTGAAGAGATAATCCACTAAACTCCTGCATAAAAGGATCTCCTAAAAACAAGGTGGGGCGATATCGCCCCACCTAATTTCATCACTTCAGATCACAGAAAGGCTTTAGCCAGCGAGGCAATCATCAGCCGCAATCTGCGATTCCGCAGCCGCATCCGCCGGGGTCATCGAGTTGCTCATGACACCTTCGAGATTCGGCTTCACGCTGTCCCACATGCAACGGAGCGAGGCATCGGCGGGCATACCCACACCGGTCGTCAGCGCCGCAGCCGATTCCGCGAGGATCGGGTTAGCAGCGGCATCCACAGTCACAGCGGCAATCGCCGGCAGACGGCTGGTGCCCAGCGCGTAAGCGGTGACGGCATCCGGGTCGGTGGTCAGCCATGTAACGAACGACTGCACAGCGGCCAGCTTTTCGCCTTCCACGCCCACCGGAATGCTGATGAACTTACCAGCGGTGAAGGGCTTCGGACGTTCGCCATTGGGCAGCTTCGGCCACGGAGCCAGAACCAGATTGTCGGGGCCGAGGGCCGGCGACTTTTCAGTGTCCAGATATTCGCCGATGGCCCAGTCGCCATTGATAATCATCGCCACGCTGCCGGCCTTGAACAGGTCATTGGCGCAGTTGTAATCGCATTCTTCGGGAACGGCCTGATCCTTGAACTTCAGGTCCTGCACGAACTGGAAAGCATCCACCCAAGGCTGCGAGTCCAGAACCATGTTGCCATCGGCATCGTACACGCTGCCGCCGAAGCCATGGACAAAGGGCAGGAACCAGAACGTTTCATTCAGGTTGTAAGCAAAACCCTGAACTTCGGGATTGGCTTCGGTCACGGCCTTAGCGGCGGCGACCAGTTCTTCCCAAGTGTCCGGGACGGTGGGGACGAGGCTCTTGTTGACCATCAGCATCAGATGGTTGCCAGCATTGGTCGGCACACCAAAGGTTTCGCCGCCCACCTGCGCCGCACCGATGTTGAAGGGGTACTGCGAAATGTCGAACAGTTCATCCAGAGGCTGAACAATGCCAGAATCGACGTACACGCCGATGGGGTCGTTCGGGCCGAGAACCATGTCGGGCAGACCCGAACCGGCCAAAGCAGCGGCCTGCAAGTCAGTACGCTCAACTTCGGTTTCCTTCTGAACGATTTCCAGCGTCGAACCGGGCGAAACGGCTTCCGCCCACTTCGCAAACTGCTCTTGCAGAACAACATTATTGGCGTCACCGTCATTGCTCCAGATCACCAACGCCTGCGGGGCGACGGCATCCTGCGCCATAACAGATCCGACACCGAGCGCCAGAAGCGCAACAACCATGAGAAACATAAATTTACCGTACTTCATACTCTATAGAATCCTTTCCATTCAACGGGGTGAATTAACAGGGAGCATGCTGCCGTTATTCAACGGTGCAACGCTACCTGAGTTTTCCGGTAATCCTACCGGGTACTCAAGCAAGAATGATAACGCCTACGCTAATACTATGCAAGATACAGCTAATCCCATACGTAAGAATCCCTTGTGCAGGTTGCACATTTATTCACTGCACAGGATGAGGTGAATCGAAAACTTCAGAATGGCGTGTTTTACGCAAACGATTTCGCGTGTAATACAGCGAGGGTACACTCTGACATCAATCTGCACAATTCGGGCACAATGCACAACGTACAGGTTTTGTCCAGCTATTGAAAAGGTGACAATGGGGGCACTTCCCACAGCAAGCGGCGACTCTGACGTGCTTCTACCACACTCAAACCATCAGCCCAATCCAGTGCGCACTGGAAAAGTTGCTCGGTCAGACGAATATCCGCGTAAAGCTGCCTCGCCTGAAACAACGCCTTCTCGACCTTTTCCCGCGCAAGCTGCAACTCATGCGCATCCAGCGGGCGCTGCCGGCGAATCAAGTTCAGCACCGCTTCCGGTTTCACACGATGATAGTCATGAAGTGCGTTGGCAGGCGCAAGCACGCTGATGTCCACGCCGTAATCGCTGCGAATGGCATTTAGCGCCCGTTCGCGCTCATCGAAATGCAGTTCCCTCAACCCAAGCAAGCGCAAATGCAAATCTTCCGCCACCCACGAGAGGACATCGGCACGCGGCGGGTCGCCCCACACTTGATTTTCGATAAAACCCAGCATCAGGTCGGGTCGCCCCTCGGTCAAACAGCGTTCAAACAGAAAACCCGCTTCCAATCGCAACATGTCCACTTCATCATCGCAATAGGCTAGGCGGTTGAGTTCAATCACTATCGTGCCTCTTGCCCATCTGGGCATAAGCGGCGCAGATAATCCCATGTGTAGATGCCCGTGTGATGCCCATCATCCCATGTCGGCATCAAAGCGTAATTCCCGACCAGATCAACCGACTTCACGGCATACGACCGCTTCGGTTTCAACACCAGAATACTTTCCGGGTCATGGTCGCGCCCCATAAATTCATGCCCACCCCGGCATTCCACGCACGGACAAGCCTCACGCAGTTCCGAAAGCGGGTAATGGCAAACTTGCTCGTCACCCCATGTGATCTCCAGATAGCCCTCTGTTTTATTGAGTGTGATGTTCTTTGGACGCAGTTCCAGTATCGCCATACGTTCATCCCCAACTGTTCGCAATAAACTGAGTTTCCCTTGTTTTGAGTCTAGCATAGGACTCGACGCTTGTCCGTTGACAAATCTACGATTACCTGACACAACCTTGCGAGAGACTTGTCCTCTGCTACAATCAGGCACGCCGCATGGGAAACCATCCGGCGCTGCTTAACATGGAGATAGCTATGCGTTCTGGAATCTTTCTGACGCTTCTCGGTTTACTGCTCGTGCAATTGACAGCCTGTCAGGGTCCCCCACCCACCCAAATCGTGGTGGTGGTTACAGCCACGCCTGCCGAGCTACAGGTTGTCCCCACCGAAACCTTGCCCCCACCGGAAACAACCGCCACACCGTCCCCGCAACCGCCCACCGCCACGCCCAACACCTTCCCCACGCCCACCTTCGGGCAAATTCAGGTGGCGGAACAGGTTTTTGAACACGGGCGCATGGTGTGGATTCAGCCACGCAAACAAATCTGGGTCATGGTGGATACTGGCAATGGCAGCGGCCCCTGGACAGTGTACGATGATGTCTTTATGGATGGTGAACCGGAAAGCGATCCGACCATTGTTGTTCCGGCAGGGCAGTATCAACCCACACGCGGGTTTGGCAAGTTGTGGCGTGAAACTGGCGATATTCGGGAAAATCTCGGCTTTGGACTCACACCGGAATTTGGCTATGTGAGCAACTACGAGTACCACCCCGGCGGCAGTACGGTGAATGGTCAGTACGTTACCGGCCCCGGCTACCATATCCTGTTCAACCTGTATGGCAACGACAAGTTTCAGTTCAACGAAGTGGACGGCACTTGGGCAAAAGTGAAGTAAAATAAGGCTATTGCGAACTCGCCCAACAAGTGAGAATAGCCGGAATGAACAATCTCCGCCGCTGGACGTTCTCCGAACCCGTACCTTTTCCGCTGGAACTGGCTGCTGACTTTCGCTTGCGTCCCACAGATTATGTAGATGACCAGTGTTGGGAAGTGCTGCCCGGCGCGGGCGAATCCCCCGCGCTGGCGTTACAAACTCGCTATGGTGGACGTGCTGGCCTCGTCAGCCTCGTCCCCATGTGGGTACACGAGGGTCGCCCGATCTACCAGACGCAGGCTTACGCCGTCCCGCCATCCCTCACCCACTTCGCCCCCGGCTACCTGTGCCTGCAAGCCGCCATCACCCCGCACATCGCGCTACAAGCCGAATACTGGGCGCTCGATTCGCACAGTGTCGGTGCATCCTTCACACTCACGAACAGCCATGCCGCTGACCTCCAGATTCAACTCGATCTGATCGGGTTTGTGGGCAGCCAGCAAAAAGAGCAAAAAACCGCCACTATCCCCCTCCCGCCGGATGGGATTGCGCTCGCCCTCGGCACACTCGCCAACATCCAACCCGTCGTCGTGCTGGAAGGCGCAGCGGCGGCACTCACCAGCAGCAGCGGCAAGATCAGCCGTGCGCTCACCATTCCCAAAGGCGGACAAATTGCGGTGCGATTCGTCCATGCGGCGCTCGGCAGCGCAGCGGCTTCGCTGGCACACGCCCAGCAGGGATTGGCGGAAAACTGGACGGAAGCATTTCAGCGCATAGATCAATCTGCCGCCGCCCTGCCCGACTTCCACACTGGCGACGAAGGGCGCGATTTACTGCTGGCGTGGTCAGCCTGTTTGCTGGTCAACGCCTTCTTCAAGCCAACAACCAGCCTACCCTACGCCTCGCTGGTCGCCACGCGCAGCAGCGGACGCGGGTACAGTCCACGCAGGAACGGCAGCGATTATGATCGCTCGTGGAACGGGCAATCACCGCTGCTGGCGTATCCGGCGGCGCTGGCTATCGCCACCACCCACCCTGCCGCCGCGCAGGGCGTGATTCGCAACTTCCTCGCCCTCCAGCAACCGGATGGCTGGATCGACTCCAAACCCGGTCTAGGCGGTCAAAAACAGGGGAGCTTGTGCCTGCCGATTCTGGCACGACTAACGTGGGGTATTTTCCAACTCACCGAAGATGCGGCCTTCCTGCGGGACGTATTCCCCGGCTTGCTCAAGCACTTCGCCCGCTGGTTCCAGAAAGATGTGGATAGTGACGGGGACGGCCTCCCCGAATGGCAGAGCGAAGCCCAAACCGGCTACGTATTCACGCCCACCTTTGCAACATGGCAAGGATGGGGACAGGGCGCGGACATCCGCAGGGTGGAAGCCCCCGACCTCGCAGCCTATTTGCTCTCCGAAGCCCGCAGCCTGAAGGAAATCGCCTACTTCCTGCGCGACACGCAGGCTGAAGCCCAACTCGACACGCGCATCAACGCCCTGCAAGCCGCGCTCGGTAGTCTGTGGTCAGCCGAAGGCGGACATTTCGCCTACCGTGACCGCGACACGCACACCACCACCAGCGGGCAGGCCATCCTCACCGATGCACGCGGCACCGACGAACTTTTACCCGCCCAACCGCTAACACCACCCAACCGCCTGATCGTCAAAGTGGCTGGCGGAGTCAACCTCACCCCGCGCATGACGCTCAAACTCGACGGCCTAGACGCAACTGGCACAGCCATTAGCGAGACAACCGATGCCACCGGATTTGTGTGGTCAGGCGGACGCGGTGTCTACACCAGCCAGCATGTCTACGCGCAGATTGACCGCGTGACCTTCACCGGACTCAGCCGCGCTTACCGGGTGGATGTCGCCAGCATGGACACGACTGCGCTGGACATTTCGGCGCTCCTACCGCTGTGGGCGGGCGGAATCGCGCCGGAACAGGCCACCGCCACCCTCGCCCGGTTGACCGACCCCGCGCACTTCTGGCAGCCCTCCGGCGTGAGCATGAACAGCGCCCGCGATGCGCGTTTCGACCCGCGTGGCGCATCAGGCAGCGGCGCGGTGTGGCCTTACGGGGTGAATCTGATGGGCGAAGCCCTGATCGAAATGGGCGAGATGGCGACGGCGGCGACCCTGCTGGAACGCTATCTGACCGCCTTACAAACTGCGCTCAAAGCCCGTTCGGCTTTCAGCGAATTTCTTGCCAGCGATGCGCCCCTCGGGCTGGGGGAAACACATCACCTAGCCGGGATCGCCCCGTTGTATTTGCTACTGCGTTCTTACGGCATCCGCATCCTCTCGCCCACGAAAGTGTGGGCGGGTGGCGCGTACACATGGCCTGCGCCGGTCAACGTTCGTCAATACGGCGTTCTGGTGAAGCGCAACCGCGAGGGTACGCGCATCGAATTCCCATCCGGGAGTATAGTAGAATGGGCGAACAATGAATGGCGCGAGGTTGTTGATCAACATGGCTGAAGCCGCCAAACCCGTTGTACTCGATTTCTTCCTGCGCTGTACCGCAGACGGCATCCTTATCACAGATCAGGATGGCGCTATTGAACTGATTAACCCTGCTGCCGCATCTATGCTGGTCATCCGCACCGAAGCCACCCTCGGTCATTCACCGAAGGAAATTTTCCCGCAGAACATGGCACTGGTGAACCTGTTCAGCCGCAGCGGAGATCAGATGCTCGAAGTACGCCTGCCCCGCCGCCGCTTGGCGCTGGGCATGGCCTCTACGCTGGACGATGGGCGACGGGCGGTACTCCTGCAAGACATCACCGAAAAGGCCGAGATGGAATCCCGCCGTGAAGCCTTGATCGCTTCGATGGCGCACGACCTCCGCAACCCGATTTCGGCGTTGAACGGTTTCGCGGAATTGGTCGAGAAGTTCGGCCCCCTGAACGGGCAGCAGCAGCGGTTTATGACGCGCATCAAACAGACGGCGGGCAAAGTGTACGAAGTCGTCGGTTCGCTGGTTGATCTGGCATGGATCGAAGCTGGTATGCCGCTTCAGCACCGCCCGATTGACCTACGCGACATCATCAACCGTGCGGTGAACGGCCTGACGCACTTCGCATTGGAACGCCACTGTTCCATCGCGGTATCGGTACAAGACCCGATGCCAACGGTACTGGGCGATCCCGACCGTATCCAGCTTGTCGTTCACAACCTCTTACACAACGCCCTTCTCTATTCGGAGCAAGAGCAAGCTGTCGCCATCCACGCATGGGGCGACGAGAACGAAGCCTATTGCAGCGTGGCAGATCGCGGCATCGGCATTTCGGATGATGAACTCGGCCTGATCTTTGACCGGATGTACCGTTCCCGCGATGAACGGGTGCGCGATTTACCCGGCGGCGGGCTGGGGCTGACGGTTGCCAGAACCATCATCACCCGTCATGGCGGGGACATCTGGGCATCCAGCAACCTCGGCGTGGGCAGCACATTCACCTTTGTACTACCCGCCATTCATTTATAAGCTGATCGTGTTTTTGCCGTCTCAGCCGTCCTAGTGGAAACGAATTGTCGCGTCCATGTTCAAAATCAAAATCACCCTACCCGGTGCAATCAGCGGCATTGGCCCGGCCATCAGCGGCCTCGCGTTGGCGGTTGGCCTGTACACCACTGTTGAAATCACCCTGCAAGATGGGGATGACCTGATCGTAGAAACCGAAGGCGAAGGTGCGGGGCGCTACGCGATGGGGCTGCGCCATCCTGTCGCCCTCGCCATGATGCGCGTGTTCCAGCGGCAGGAACAGGCGGTGACAGGGCTGCACATCCGCGTCCAGAACCACATCCCGCCCGATAGTGGCCTCGGCTCGGAAGCCGCGTTCTGGGTGGCCGGCGTGGTCGGCGCGGCTAACCTGCTCGACTTGCGGCAACCGCGCATGGCGCTGCTCGAAATGGCCGCCCGCATGAGCAAGTTACCCGATTCGGTGGCCGCCAGTATGCTCGGCGGACTGGGCGCGACGCTACTGGAAGACGACACCTTCATCCAGCGCACATTGCCCACCGCGCCGCAGCAACTCATCATGGTACTGCCCACGCTCACCACGTACCCGACCAACCCGCAACCGGAGCGCGTGCTGCTGGCCGATGCTCACGCCAACCTCAACCGCATTCCCCTGCTGACCGAAGCCTTCCGCAGCGGCGATTTGAACCTTCTGGAACAGGTGCTGGCAGACCGCCTACACGCGCCTCATTTCACCGCCCATATTCCCGGCTACGATCATGTGGTGGAGATGGCGCGGCGGGCGGGCGCGAAAGCCGTCACGCTGGCAGGAACGGGGCCGGCGCTGATCGCCTTCGCAGAACGCGACCACCGCAAAATAGCTACCGTGATGGAACTCGCTTTCGAGAACAGCGGCGTGCCATCGCGCTCATGGGTGCTGCCGCTAGATACGCAGGGCGTGGTGGTCAGCATCGCCGGAACGCCGTGAGTCCATTCAGTCCATCTTCTCAGCCGTTCCTCACCCGATAGGCCGATACTCCATCCGATTTCAACGATACAACAGGAAGAAAACCCTATGTTTGGTCGCCGCCGCCGTTCGATGCCCGCTGGAGAAAAGCCGGAAGTGCCGGATATTCCCATGAACTGGAAGCGACTGATCGGTTATATGCGCCCCTACCGCCTGCGGATGCTGATCGCGGTGCTGGCGCTAGTGGGCAGCGCCGCCCTCAGCCTCGTGTTTCCGGGCGTGATTAGCAGCGTCGTGGATTCCGTCCTCAAGCAGAACAGCACCGCCCTTCTCGACCAGATCACCCTCGGCTTGCTGTTCGTGTTCTTATTGCGCTCGGTCACATCCCTGATCGAAAACTACAACCTGAACTACATCGGCGAACGAATCGTGATGGATTTGCGCCGTGAGGTTTACAACCACCTGCAAACGCTCTCGCTAGGCTTCTTCGCGCAGCGACGGGTGGGCGAACTCGTTTCGCGCCTTTCGAGTGATGTCACCGTCATGCGTACTGTCCTCACCAGCAACATCAATGTGCTGCTCCAGCAGGGCGTGATTATGATCGGCGCGGTGATCGTCATGCTGGTGATGAACTGGCGGCTGACGCTGTTCATCCTCGCGCTCACGCCGATCATCATCGCGCTGGCAGCAGCCTTCGGCATCGGCCTCCGCCGCATCAGCACTGAAATACAGGACGAGATTGCAGGCGCGACAGTCGTCACGGAAGAAGTGCTGCAAAATGTGCGCGAAGTCAAAAGTTTCGTGCGCGAACCTTACGAAATCCGGCGCTATGGGATTACGCTGGATCGCGCCTTCGCTGCCGCGTTGCGCCTGCTGCGCATCCGTTCGCTGTTCGGCCCGCTGATCGCGTTTCTGGGCTTCGGCGCGTTGGCGCTCATCCTGTGGTTCGGGGGACGCGAAGTGCTGGACGGGCGGCTGACAGGCGGGCAGTTGATCGGATTCCTCATCTACGGGCTGACGGTAGCCGGTGCGCTAGGTGCGCTGGTCGGCCTGTACACCTCGGTACAGGAGGCGCTGGGTGCGACCAAGCGCGTGTTCCAAATTCTGGACACCCTCCCCGATGTGACCGATGCGCCGGATGCCAAAATATTCCAGCGGGCAGAAGGCCGAATCACCTTTGAAAATGTCCATTTCAGCTATGACCAGCGGCAGGAAGTTCTGCACAACATCACACTGAACATTGCCCCCGGCGAAATTGTGGCGCTGGTCGGCCCCAGCGGGGCGGGCAAAAGCACCATCTTCAACCTGATTCCGCGCTTCTATGACCCCACATCAGGCCATATCCTTGTGGACGGGTTAGATGTGCGCGGCGTGATGCAGGCCAGCCTGCGCGAACAAATTGGTATCGTCCCGCAGGAAACGCTGCTGTTCGGTGGCACCATCCGCGAGAACATCCGTTACGGGCGGCTGAACGCCAGCGATGACGAACTGATTGCGGCGGCACAAGCCGCTAACGCCCACAACTTCATCATGGAACTGCCGGACAAATATGAAACCGTCGTCGGTGAACGCGGCATCCGGCTCAGCGGCGGTCAGCGGCAGCGCGTCGCCATCGCCCGCGCCATCCTCAAAGACCCGCGCATCCTGCTGCTGGACGAAGCCACCTCCAGCCTCGACAGCGAGAGCGAAAGTCTGGTGCAGGAGGCGCTGGCGCGGCTGATGCAGAACCGCACTACCGTCATTATCGCCCACCGACTCAGCACCATCAAGATCGCCCATCGTATCGCCGTGATTGACAAAGGCCACCTGCTGGAACTCGGCACGCACGACGAACTAATGGCACGGGATGGTCTTTATGCCAAACTGTATAGTATGCAGTTCCGTGAGGACATCTCCCTGACCAGCACCGAATAACCCATCGAGGCAACCGTATGACTGCTCCCGATTCGCCACCCCTCAAGCCGCATGACCCGTATGCGGCGCTGCGCTTCCGCGATTTCCGCCTGTTAATGTTCGGGCGATTCGCCGCCTCGCTCGGTGAGCAGATGGTCAGCGTCGCCATCGGTTGGGAACTGTACGAACGCACCAGCAGCGCACTGGCGCTCGGCCTCGTGGGGCTGGTGCAGATCATTCCGGTATTCGCGCTGGCGCTAGTGGCCGGTCATATCGCAGATCGTTTCAACCGCAAGCGTATTGTGCTGGTCACGCAGTTGGGACTATCGCTGGCGGCGCTCTCGTTGGCGGCAGTTTCCGCCGCACAGGGGCCACTGTGGTTGGTGTATTTCATCCTGTTCAGCATCGGCGTGCTGCGGTCATTCAACAATCCGGCAGCCTCCACACTGCTGCCGCAAACTGTCCCGCCAGATACCTTCCACAGCGCCGCCACATGGAGCAGCAGCGCGTGGCAGTTAGCCTCGGTGCTGGGGCCGGCGCTGGGAGGGTTGCTGATCGCCGCCTTCAAAAGCGCCTCCGAGATTTACCTGCTGGATGCCATCGGGTGCCTGATCTTCGTCGGCATGATCGCCCTCATCAAAGGCCGTCCCATCGCCCAGACCCGCGAACCGATGACATGGGCGACCATGATCGCGGGCTTCAGCTTCATCCGCAAAACCCGCGTCATCATGGCGGCCATCACGCTCGACCTATTCGCCGTGCTATTCGGCGGTGCAGTGGCGCTACTGCCGGTCTATGCCCGCGACATCCTGAACGTGGGGCCGGAGGGATTGGGGCTGTTGCGTACTGCCCCCTCGATTGGCGCGATGCTCATGGTACTCACCATCGCCTACCTGCCACCCTTCAAACGCGCTGGCGCGACCCTGTTGTGGGCGGTGGTCGGCTTCGGCGTTGCCACCATCATCTTCGGCCTGTCCACCTCGTTCATCCTGTCACTGCTCATGCTGGTGGCACTGGGCGCAATGGACAATATCAGCGTGGTCATTCGCAGCACATTGCTCCTTACCCGCACGCCGGATGAAATGCGTGGGCGCGTCTCCGCCGTCAATAACGTATTCATCGGCGCATCCAATGAACTCGGCGCGTTCGAGTCCGGCGCGGTAGCGGCACTGGGCGGGCCGATCTTTGCGGTGGTCAGCGGCGGCATCGGCACGTTAATCGTGGTGGGCATCGTTATGCGCGTGTGGCCTGAAATGGTGAAACTGGGGAAACTAAACGAACTATGAGCGACTTCACAGGCCAAACCGTACTGGTCACTGGCGCAACCGGCTTTCTGGGCGGCGCAGTCGCACGGCGGCTGGCTGACGAAGGCGCACACGTCCGCGCCCTCGCCCGCCGCCCAAACGCGGACAGCTATCTACAGGGTATCCCCCGTATCGAGGCCGTCATGGGCAACCTGACCAACGCCGGCCAGATGCGGGCGGCGGCGAAAGGCTGTACCACCATCATCCATGTAGCAGCGGCGCTAGGGAGCAACCTCGCTCACCAGCAGCACGCCAACGTGGAAGGCACACGCAACGTCATGCAGGCGGCAGCGGCGGCGGGCGTGGGGCGGGTGGTGCATGTCAGTTCCATCGCCGTCTATGGCTACGGCTACCTGACCGATGTCAGCGAGGACACCCCGCAGCAACCGGGGAACGTGCCGTATAACCTGACCAAATCGCAGGCCGAAACGGTGGTGCTAGAGGAAAGTGTGCGAACAGGAGTGCAGTACAGCATCCTGCGCCCCGGCATGATCTACGGGCCGCGCAGCAACGGTTGGACAGCCACCATGTTCAAGCTAGGCAAGCGCAAACCTACGCCTTTCCCCGGTGATGGCAGCGGTAGCGCACACATCATCTATGTGGACGATGTGGTTGATCTCGCCCTTGTTCTGGCGCAGCACCCCGCCGCCGTCGGTGAAGCCTTCAATTGTGCGTCAGACCCCGCCCCGACATGGCGGGAGTTCATCGGCGGGTATTCGCGCCTCGCCGGACATGACCGCTGGCTCGCCCTTCCGGTGCTGCCCTTCAAGCTGATCGCCCCGCTGGTGGATGTTTACTTCGGCCTGCGGGGTGAGCCACAGGCTTTAAGCCATCTGATCCCGTTCATGCAGGCACGTAAAGTCTACCGGATGGAAAAAGCGCGGCGGTTGCTCGGCTGGTCGCCCCGCGTTAGCCTTGATGAAGGGTTGGAACGCTGTGCCGTATGGCTGCGACAGGAGGGACTACTGCGATGAGCGAGTGGGGCGGACTGATCGCGCTCGGAATCGGGCTGGCGCTGCTACTGGCGCTGGCATGGTGGCTGCTGATCGCCAGCGAAGGCGTGTATCTGGGACGGCGGGTGGTGATTTGGCTCTACGACTTGTACGCCCATCGCTATAACGATGTGAAGGACTACTATCCCGAATACGAGCAGCTTTATCTGGCTGAACCGTTTCTGGACGCGCTCGCCCCGCAGGTCAACCCGCTGGTGCTGGATGTCGCCACCGGAACCGGACGACTGCCGCTGGCGCTCGCCCTCCACCCGGATTCTCGCGGTTTCACCATTGGCGTTGATCTCAGTCGCCAGATGCTGCACCACGCGATCAATACCCTTCACCCCCATGAGGAGCGTGCCGCCTTCATCCACGCCCCCGCCGAAAACCTCCCCTTCCCCGATCACACTTTCGATGCGGTAACGTGCCTCGAAGCCCTCGAATTTATGGTGAACCCGCAAGCGGTGCTGGCGGAACTGGTGCGTGTACTGCGCCCCGGTGGGCTGCTGCTCATCACGCAGCGCATCAACACCCGCCTTTTACCGGGCAAAGCGTGGGATGAGGCGCAAATGCTGGCGGCGCTGGAAGCCTGCGGCGTGGTGAATAGCGATATTGAAGTCTGGCAGATGGACTATCACAAAGTTTGGGGGACGAAGGCCGGCGCGTCCGATCCGGTGGGCGCACGTCCGGCAACCGCCGTCACCCGCTGCCCGCGCTGTGCGACAGTCGCATGGCAGATTCACGGTGATGAATGGCTATGCGAAACCTGCAAAGCCACCTACCCTGTGGGGAGCGACGGCGTGCTGGAGTTCATGCAGCCTGCTTAAAACCCTCATCCCCTCGCCCCATTCTCCCTCATGGCAAAGGGAAACAGGCCACTACACGACTCTTAATTCCCTCGCTCTGAGGGAGAAGGATAAAGGGTGAGGGTGGATCAAGCGCATAACAGCTTGCGCCGCCGCATCCATCCGCTAGAATAAGCCCATGACGAACCCTGCGGCGCACGATGCCGCTAATCGAAGGACGTTCCGCTGTGAAATTGCTGCCCCAAGAACATATCCGTCTGGTCGAGACTGCCATTCGTTCGGCTCAATCGTCCGGCGCACTGACCGCGTTTGACCTGCCCGCCACCATTGAAATCCGCCCGCCCAAGAATCCGGCGCAGGGCGATTATGCCTGCGCGGTGGCGATGCAGCTTGCCCGAACAACCGGCATGAACCCGTTCGATCTAGCGAACACCATCGCGGCACACTTGCCGCCTGCCGATTTCGTGGGCGCGGTGGAAGTCCTCAAGCCGGGGTTCATCAATTTCCGGCTGAACGAAAACTGGTTGCGCGTCCAGATCGAGCAAATCATTAGCGAAGGCGACGCGCTCTACCAGCTTCATCTGGGCGACGGACAACGGGCGCAGGTCGAGTTCGTCAGCGCCAACCCCACCGGCCCGCTGCATGTCGGGCGCAGTCGCGGCGCAATGGTGGGCGACACCATCGCCCGCATTCTGGAAGCGGCGGGCTACAGCGTGGAGCGCGAGTATTACTTCAACAACGCAGGCGTGCAGATGACCAACCTCGGCAACAGCCTGCGCGTGCGCTATCTGGAGGCGCTCGGCATGCCTGTACAAATTCCCGCCGAGGACGACACCACTTTCTATCAGGGCGACTACCTGAAAGACTTCGCCCGCGATCTAGCCGCCGAACGTGGCGACTCGCTGACCGAGGCCGACTGGCAACCGTTCAAAGAATATGCCGAAAAGCGCATGTTCGAGATCATTAAAACCACGCTGAGGCGCGTCAACGTCCAGCACAACATCTTCTTCAACGAGAACAGCCTGTACGAAAGCGGCGCGGTGTGGCAAACGCTGGACGCGCTGAAGGACAGCGGTCACATCTATCAGGCGGCGGAATGGGACGGTGCAACCGAGGCTGAAAAGCAGAAGGCCGCCGGCAAGGCCCCCGCTACATGGTTCCGCAGCAGCGCACTGGGCGACGAAAAAGACCGTGTGCTGGTCAAGAGCGACGGCGCACCCACCTACACGCTGCCGGACATCGCCTACCACATGAACAAGATCAATCGTGGGTTCGACCTGCTGGTGAACATCCTCGGCGCAGATCATGGCGCACAGTACAAAGTGGTGCAGTACGGCGTGAACGCCCTCGGCAAGGATGCTTCCAAAATCCATGTGGTCATCATTCAGTTGGTTCGTGCTGTCCGCGACGGCAAAGAAGTGAAGATGAGTACGCGGCGCGGCGACTACGACACGCTGGACGACCTGATTGACCTGACCAGCGCCGATGTGGTGCGCTATATGCTGCTGGCACGCAGCCCGGATTCGCACCTCAATTTCGATCTCGATCTGGCGGTCAAGCAGAGTAACGATAACCCCGTATACTACATTCAGAACGCGCATGTGCGCTGCGCGGGCATCCTGCGCGAAGCCGAAAGTCGCGGCCTGACCGATGCCGATGCCGACCTGACGCTACTCGGCGCGGCTGAAGGGCGCTTCTTGCGGAAGGCGCTGGAACTGGGCGAGGTGATCGCCATTTCCGCGCAGGGCTTGGAACCGCACCGGATCGCCTTCTACGCGCATGAACTGGCGGGCGTGTTCCATCCCATTTACGACGAGGTGCGGGCGCTGCATGGCGACGTAGCGCCGGAGGTGCAGCGGGCACGGCTGCGCTTCTACCGCGCTGCACAGGTGGTCTTTAAGCGGGTACTCATGCTGATGGGCATGAGCGCCCCCGAACGCATGTAATCGCATTCCAATCAACCTTTCGCGCTGGATAGGGGAACAACATGGGGCTGAAACCGGATCATTGGATACGCAAGATGGCGCAAGAACACGGCATGATTGAGCCGTTCGTGGAGAAGCAGGTTCGGCAGGGGGTCATCAGCTACGGGGTCAGCTCCTACGGCTACGACATGCGCGTAGCGGACGAGTTCAAAGTGTTCACCAACGTCTACGGCGCGGTGGTTGATCCCAAACATTTCTCAGCGGAAGCCTTCGTGGACATCAAGGCCGAGGTGTGCATCATCCCGCCCAACTCGTTCGTGCTGGCGCGTTCGATGGAATACTTCCGCATCCCGCGTAGTGTGTTAACGGTGTGCCTCGGCAAAAGCACCTATGCCCGCTGCGGCTTGATCGTGAACGTCACCCCGTTTGAACCGGAATGGGAAGGTTTCGTAACGCTGGAAATCAGCAACACCACGCCGCTGCCCGCCAAAGTGTACGCCAACGAAGGCATCGCGCAGGTGCTATTCTTCGAGGGTGACGAGCCGTGTGAAGTCTCGTATGCCGATAAAAAGGGCAAATATCAGGGGCAGACCGGTGTCACTCCGCCCAAGCTGTAGGGTTGATAAACGCCCCTCCATCGTGTAAAGTTGGTGATAGCGGGTGCATAGCTCAATTGGCAGAGCGCAGTCCTTACAAGACTGATGTTATAGGTTCAAGTCCTATTGCGCCCACCATACAACAAACATCCGGCCTGTGCCGGATGTTTTGTTTTCAGCGGGATTCTCCAAGAAATTTCTGCCACATGCTACCTTCATTAATCAACAAGCGTTATTGACACCACAAAACAAAACCAGTAATATAACAATCAAGATTTTTACGCAAACAATATTAGTACGACACGTTATTCACCAGAAAATCACAATATGCTTAACGGACTGATTCGAGGTTACTGTTAATTTATGCAAAAAACAATAATTTGAGCAACCATCGTTAGTTAAAATCTGACAACATAAAGGAGAATTAAGGCAATGAATATTTTGAGAAAA
>CAIPFY010000388.1 GCA_903864435.1 uncultured Chloroflexota bacterium
CGAAACCTGTACGCTCACGCTGAGTTCCCCGGCGTTGATCTGCGGCGCGGCCCCGGAGGCCATGACCGCATCGGCGCGGAACAGCGGTTGACCGGAACCGCTGCTGTATGACTCGCTGACGGTGATGACTTCGCCCACGCTTACACCGAAGGCGGCGGCCAGCTGTTCGGCACGGGCGCGGGCATCGGCAACGGCGTTCAACCGCGCCTGTTCTTCCAGCTTTTTCATGTCAGCGATACCAAAGCTCAGGCTACCCACGCTGTTCGCGCCCGCGCTCAGACCCGACTGAATGACCGCCGCGACCTGCTGAATATCGCGCAGGGTGACATTGGCTGCCGTCGAGACGTGGAACACGCGCTGTCCGGTGGATGCGCCGGTATTCGGATCATATTGATCTTCCGGGTACACGTTGAAGTAGGCCGTCTGGATGTCCTTTTCAGCCACGCCAGCGGCTTTCAGGGCTTCCACGATGCGCGCCAGTGTGCTGTTCGCGTTGTTCAGCGCAACGCTGATGTCCGCATCGCTCACGTCCACGCCCATGCTGATGCTGGCAATGTCCGGTGTGCCAAAGGCTTCGCCGCTGCCGTTCACGCTGATGGTGCGCGAAATGCTGCCAGTATCCTGTGCGCTGACGGGACGGACTGCCGTACCGACGAGCAGCACAACCGCCAACAGCGCCAGTGCTGCGCCGAAAATTCTAAACTGTGTCATCTTTCGCATGATATGCTCCCTAATGTGACTGATTGTAGATAGTTAATCGCGTGTTCGTCACGCTGTCAATCCTAAGACGTTGCCTGTTTCTAAAAAGTTCCCGGATGGCCGAACGCACTTTTAGGTGCGCTGGTCGTTGTTGTTGCGGGCATCGCGCAGCCAACCGCGCTGGATGGCACGCGCTTCTTCTACCGAAACGAACGCATTGGGATTGATCCGGTGTACAGTTCCCATGAAATCGCTCACCTCGCGGCGCAGGATGACGCTTCGTAGCATGTTCACGGTGCCATCTTTGCCCTCGCCCAGTGTTTCGGTGACGCCGAAACCGTGTTCGCGCAGGCCGTTGGCGATGTCGCGGTTGGTTCCCGGCGCGATGATGGTGGCGACCGCATAACTGGTGATGAACCGCGCCTCAATCGCCATCCCCACATAGCCCCCGATGGCGAATCCACCGCAGTAGGCCATCAGGTTCATGAAGTTGGACAGGTCTTTGACTACGCTGGAAATAACCACCGCGAAGGTGAGCGCCTCGATGAAGGCGAGGGTTGCCGACCAGAAGCGCATGTCGCGGGTAATCATCACCACGCGCACTGTGCCGATGGCATTGTTGAACACGCGCAGCGCGAAAATCACCAGCGCCAGCAGCAGCGCGTTCATGGAAAAATCAAACGTCATGGACTGTTCCTCTATGTTTGTGTTCGATTACGTTCGATGAAGTGGATATAGGCGGTTTCAAGCTGTTCAGCGACTGCATCCCATGTGAAGTGCTGGTTCACCAGTTGACGGGCTGCCGCGCCCATCGTTTGCCGCCGCGTCGCATCGCTGAACAGCGTGTGAAGCGCCTGCGCGAGGGGGGCGACGGCGGGCAGCACTTCGAGTCCTGCACCTGCGGTTGCGGCTTCGGGCAAGTGACATTCGGGCGAGAGAATGACGGGCAGCCCCGCCGCCATTGCTTCCAGCGCGGCCATCGGCAGCCCTTCACCGACGGCAGGCAGCGCGAACAGGTCGGCGGCGGCCAGCGCAGCCAGCCGATCCGCCCCGCCCAGATAGCCGGTGAGGACGACTCGCTCTCCGGCGAAGGTTCGCAGCTGTTCCAGCAGCCCTTCATCCGGCCCGACGATCACGAGGCGGGCATCCGGCAGGTCGAGTTGCGTGAAGGCTTCCGCCAGCACAGCCGCCCCTTTGCGGGGATGCAGCCGCCCCATGAACAGGCATACCGGCCCGTTGCCCAGCCCGAAACGTTCGCGGAAGGACTCGCGCCCGGAGAGTGCCGCGAATTCCTGCGGATTCACGCCGTTCGGCACAATCCTTTCGAGGGCGGGCGGCTGTCCGATAGATTGCCAGCAGGCGCGAGCTTCGGCTGCTTCGTCTTGCGTGAGGCCGATTAACGCCCCGATGTGCGGCGCGATGCGCGGGCTGATCCAGCGATCCCACAGCGTTTTGAAGGCGCTGCGGCCTGTCGTTAGCGGCAGCGTGCCGTGTGGCGAGAGTGCCACTGGCAGGCCAAGCTGTGCGGCAAGTGGCACAACCAGCAGGTTTTCGACGGTGCGAAACTCGTGAACGTGCAGTATATCGGCGGCGGGCAGCACATCAGCCGCCAAGCCTCGCAACCCGAAGGGCGTGCTGAGGTTCAACCGTCCGCGTAGAAGCGTGGACTGGTTGCGCGCCCGCAGCACCCGCACGCCATCGCGCAGGGTGTCGGCAGAGTCGGCGCAGCGGGTGACGGTATCCAGCGCGTCGGTGGTAAGGACGGTGACGGTATGCCCGCGCCGGGTCAGCGCCCGCGCCATGCCTTCTACCGAGCGCACCACGCCGCCAAAGGCGAAGGCCGGGGCATAGTAAGGGGTGAGGTGGACAATATTCAAACTGCGCCCATCCTTCGATAAAGCGGTGACGGGTTAGGGGTTAGCCGAACAATCCGCGCCGTGCGGCCTGCCCGTGTGAAAGCGTGGTCAGCCCGCCCATGTACGGATTGTTGAAGGGGCGCAGTTCGTCCATGAGCAGTTGAATATCGCGCAAGCGGGTGCGGCGGTGGGCAATTTCGATGAACCCGCCCCACTCGCGGAACAGCGGTTTGGCCTGTTCTTCGCTCATGGTGTCCCAGCGCCACTGGGTCGGGTAATAGAAATAGTACAGGCTGTACGAGGCGGCGGTGATGGCTGAAATCCCCCGCGACTCGACATTCCACAGGTCAACATCCACATGGGCGGCGGCTTCCGCCATCAGGGTGAGCGCCCCGGCGGACAGAATTTGCCGCCACAGGCTGCCGCCATCCCCGCCTTCCACAGCGCGGGGCAAGTAACCCTCCGGGCGCACTTCATCGCGGATCGTTTGCCGAAAAACGGTTTCGCCCATCCCGAAGCGCGTATCGTCTTGCAAGACGATGCCGGTCAGCAGGTTCACCAGCCCCAGCCAGAGGCTTTCCACAAACCCCGTTCCTGCGGGCGGCAGATTGAGCAATGCGACCCGTTCCGAGAATGTGTGCAGCCAGCTTTCCGCATGGGGGGCGAACGCCGGATGGTCGCGCACCAGTTCGGCGGCCTGTGCCAGTGCTACCGCTTCCATGAGCGCCGTCAGGTAGTCCCCGCCGCCCGATAGTCCGGTGCCGTTGAGCAGAGTCGCGGCGGCAGTCTCGCCCGCCGCATCCTGAAACCGCCAGCGCAGCCCGTCCGCTACTGCTGCCGCCAGCGGTTCGGCGGGATGCAGGTTGTTCAGCGCCGCCCATGCGCCAGCCAGCGGTTCGCGGGACTGATTCTTACGGGCAGATTGAACCTGTTCAGGGGTGAAATATAAACCAAAGTGCGAGTAACGGGGCATGTTGCCTATCCAGCCACTGTTAGAGATGCAAGCGCCATTATAGCCTATTTCCGCGCTTGAAAATTGTGTGATAGGATAAAATGATTAGCAATTTTCAGGAGCCTTTTGGGGAAGCGACTGTGAACAATTTGCCGGATAATACGCCTGCCCCTGAGCCGACAAACGATATGGATGTCACGCTGAAATCGCCTATTCGTCCGGTGAACCCGAGCGCGGATGCCGCGCCGCGCCCCGGTTTGTTGGCGCGGGCGATGCAGCAGGACGCACCGCAGCCCGCGCCGCCTGCTGAACCCGCCGCCGAAGGGCATGATGCTAACCCGGCGCAAGCACTGGAGGCGCTGCGTAGCAAGATGGAAGTGGTGGCGACCGAGTTCGGGCAGGGCAAGATTAACCGGGCGCAGTTCAACGCCATCTACGGACGCTACAGCGAACAGCGCACGATCATCGAAAAGCTTATGCAGCGCAACCCCTCATCCGATGCGTGGAAACATGCGGCTGCTCCCGGACACACCTCCTTCCTGCGCGACCATTTCGAGAGCAAGCTGCTGTTCTATCTGGTCTATCAGCACAATATTCCCACGCCGTTGATGATGGGCGGCAGTCAGCAGCCGAGTATGGATCGCATCAGTGGCGTGCTTAAATCGCTGTGGGGCATGACGAATCGCCCGAAGGGTGGGCTGGCGCGTAAGGAGATGGGCAACGGTCAATGGCTGGTGCTGGCACTGGGGGAGTATGCGGTGACGATGGTGCTGTTCCAGTTGGAACCTTCCACCGAACAGACCAACCTTGTCCGCGATTTGCATGGCGACTTCGAGCGTGCCAATCGCAGGGCATTGGAACGCGGCACACGCTCCCTTGATCGGTTTGTATTCCCGCAGCGCGCTCTGACGGAAAAGACCTTTAGCTAGGTGCTACACGCGCCTTCCGTCCGGCTGCAATCATCCTGTTTTTCCCTATAGTTTAGCTTCCGCATTCGGAGGTTCTGATGGCGACTCAGCCGATTTCTCATGCTCTGGTTCTGCCCGACAGCGATTTCATGACATGGTACAAATCCGCCGAAGCCTATACCAAAGCGTTTGAACGGGTTGCCATCATCCGGTCGCCTTCGGGCAACGATCTGAACCGTTTTCGGAATGTGACCGCCGTACAAGCTCCCGGCGTATGGCAAAACAACGAAGCCGTGACCCATATCCGCCGTGTGTACCCGATGGTGGTGCGCGTGGATTTGATCCGCGCCAGCACGCCGACGGAACTGGGGCGCATTTTGCAGGAACGGGTGCGCCTGAACGATCGCTACGGCGATACGATCACACCCGGCAATTTGTATGATCGCTTCACACTGGATTGGCCTTCGGATGCACGTCCGGCGCGGTTGACGCGGGCGTTCAACGATACCAGCAGCGGACGGCGCAACGAGGGCGTGGATGTTCACGCGCCGCAGGGGACTCCGATCCGTGCTGCGGTGGTCGGAACGGTGGTGACGATCATCCGTCAGCCCACGTCACTCGGTTACGGGCAGTATATACAGGTGTCGTGCGTCCTTGCCGGACAGACTTATCTGGTGACTTATGCTCAACTTCAGAATATTCGCGTGAGCATGGGGCAGAAGGTGCAGGCGGGGGATGTGATGGCCGAGTCCGCGTGGGACTCGATCAAACTGGTGGTACAGCAGCCGGGATCGGGCTTGACCGGGTATATTTTGCCGGATGTGGTTGACCCGACCATGATGATCTACTGGCAGGCGTTGCGGTTGCGGCCTTCGGATACGGGACTGCGCATCCGCGAGAAACCGGGGACGGATTTCCGCGTGCTAGGGCAGCTTCGTCTGTATGACCGTTCCGAACCGCTAGAACCACACGGGCGCACCTTGCTGAAGGTCGGGCAGAAGAATCAGTGGATTAAACTGCGTTCGCCCGCTGGTGTGGAAGGCTATTCGGCGGCGGAATTTTTGCTGGCGGACGAAACCAGCGGCATACAGGCGTTGAATATGTCCGGTCTGAACCTCGACATCCTGCACCGCTTGGGCAAGCCGGACGCGGCGCGAATGAAGGGGGCGGGCTGGGTGCGCTTCCCGTATAACGTGTCTATGGATCGCGGTTCGACGGATTTGGACGCGGCCTACAACCTTTACGCGCCTTACATCGAACGGTATGCCGCCGCCGGACTCAAGGTGATTCTCGTCCTGACGCATCAGACTTTCGGGGAAGGACAGGGCTACGTTTGGCCGAATATGAACACCGGCTCGTGGCGCGAACTGACCACCCGTTATGTGGATTTCGCCCGCCGGATTGCAGCGCGATTTGCGGGGCGCAATCTGGTGACGGCTTATCAAATCTGGAATGAGCAGGATACCGCGCCCAGTGTGGCACATGCGGCGGTTCCGCTGCCATTTGCGGATTACGCCTACATGCTGACCGAGGCCATCAAAGCGATCCGCAGCGCCGATAGCGCAGTGAGCATCATCACGGGCGGGCATGTGGGCGGCCCCGGCAACGGCGCGACTTACGCCCGCAACACGCTGGCGGCCATGCCTTCTAACGTGCGCCCGGATGGAATTGCCTGTCATTCGTATGGGCGCGGGCCAGTGGGGAATAAGTTCAGCCCGTTCGGGAGCATTGACGAGGATGTGGATGCTTACGGGGCGCTGCTGCCCGGTGCGCCGGTGTGGATTACCGAGTGGGGCGTGCTGGATGTGCCGAACGCCAGCGCGACGGAAGTGGCGGATTATGCGACAGGGTTCATCAGTCGCTTGAAAGGAATCTACAGCGGCAAGGTGGCGACCTGCTGCTGGTACGGTTGGGCGGACAGTATGCACAACGGTTACGGTCTGGTGAACGTGAGCGACCAGCCCAAGCAACCGTTGTACGATCGCTTCCTACGGGCGTAGGGGGAGCATTCTCACCCCGCTGCGCTTTTCACAGCGGGGTGAGGGTTTCGAGGCTTGGTTTAGAACACCAGCTTGGCGAAGCCGAGGATGCCCTGCTTCCAGGGGACGCGGTGCGATACGCCTGACTGCCCCTCAAACTGGTGCAGATGTTCCAGATACCACTTGTAGTTGCGGATGAGCGCGTCCTTGTTGGAATACTTGGGCGCGTAGCCGATCACGCGCTCCGCTTTCTCGATGGACACGAACGAGTCCTTGCTGGCAGTTTCATAGACCCACTTGTACAGCGGGGATATTTTGAGCGCCTCCAGCACGCGCAGGGTGAAGATGGCCGGGCCAGCCGGCAGCGGGCGGATTTTGCGCCCGAAGCCCGCGTAATCCAGCACCGCCTGATAATCCTCTTTCATGGTCGTGAACTGCTTCGCGCCGATGTTGAAGGTGTCGTTGACGATGGCCTTATCCAGCGTGGCGCTGAGGTAGATCGCTTCGCACAGGTCTTCCACGTCGAGCAGTTGATAGCGGTTGTTGCCGCTGCCGAGCATCGGGAAGCCGTGACCATCTTTCGCCCAATCATAGAACAGCGCGAACACGCCCAACCGTTCCGGGCCGATGAACGATTTGGGGCGGATGACCGGGACGCACAACCCCTTCTGGCGATAACCGAAGCACACTTCTTCGGCGGCGATTTTGGCTTTCCCGTAAGGGCCTACGCCGTCCAACTTGTCGGTTTCGATCAGCGGGTGATGGTCAGGAATGCCATAAACCGCTGTGGACGAGATGTGGATGAAGCGTTCAACGCCGTGCTGCAAGGCCGAGTCCAGCACATTGCGCGTGCCGTCAATATCGGTGGAGAAGATGTCGGCTTCGCTGTACAGGGGCAGCGCCGCCGCCGTGTGGACGACGATATGGACGCCCTGCATGGCGCGATCTACCGCAGCGCGGTCGCGGATGTCGCCCTTAATTTCGGTGATCTGGTCGCGTTCGGGGTACGTGAAATCGGCGATGTCCAGAGTGGTGACTTTGTGACCGCGTGCCAGCAGATAACGGGTGAGGTTGATCCCCAGAAAGCCCGCCCCGCCGGTGATGAGATAAGACCGCGAATCGCTCATGAAAGTTGCTCCCTGCTGCACAGGATTGCAGCCTACTGTCGGAATCCATGCCAGTGTAGTGCATCGTTTGTCAGGCCGTCAATGACGGATTGAGACAACAAAACAGGGGACTCGCGTCCCCTGCTGCACTCTGTTTGTGGGTGGTCGGCGCTTATTCGCCGCCCATGTGGTTGCTGCCGATGTCCATCAAGCCGGTGGGCAGTTTGGGCATACGCGCCCGTTCTTCGTCCTTGCCGAACTTGATAACCTCGCCCGATTCGGAAATGGCTTCCACCGCCAGACCGAGGCTTTGGAGTTCCTTCACCAGCACGCGGAAGCTGGTGGGGATGCCCGGTTCTTCGATGGGTTCGCCCTTCACGATGGCTTCGTAAGTCTTTACGCGCCCCTGCACATCGTCCGATTTGACGGTGAGCATTTCCTGAAGGGTATAGGCCGCGCCGTAGGCTTCCAGCGCCCACACTTCCATTTCGCCGAACCGCTGACCGCCGAACTGTGCCTTACCGCCCAACGGTTGCTGGGTGACGAGGCTGTACGGGCCAGTGGAACGGGCGTGAACTTTGTCTTCGACCAGATGCGCCAGCTTGAGCATGTGAATGAGGCCGACTGTTACAGCGCGGTCAAAGCGTTCGCCGGTGCGCCCGTCGTACAGGCTGACTTTGCCGTAAATCGGCACCGGATGCCCGCTTTTGAACATGGCTTGATCGGCTACATCGCGCAGTTCTTTGCCGGTCATTTCCATCGGGATGCTGAGATCGGGGTCTGCCCACAGTGACCACTCGCGCAGGGCGGCGTCCAGAGCTTCCTGATCGCGTTCCTGCCGTTCGTCCAGCGAGAGGCCGGTCGGGTCCCAGAGCAGGACTCTGTCGGCGTTGTAACCCTTTTCGCGCAACCACTCCGCCAGCACTGTGCGGCGGGCATAGGTGTTGTCGGTGTTCAGCTTATCGAGATCATAGAGTTCGTTGGTGCCAAGCGTTTCGGACAGGTACAGACGGCGCACTTCGTCGTCGTCTTCCACTTCGTCCGGGTTGAATTCATCGTAAGCCTGAATCCAGTCCCATGCCCGCTGGCTGATGTCGTGCCATGCGCGGTCAATCATCCACGCACGACCTTGTTCCGCCTGAATTTCGATTTCTTTGGCACCGTCGAACACCGGGGTGATGGCGCGGAAGCCGAGGCGATCCGCCGCCCAACCGAGGTGAATTTCGAGTACCTGACCGATGTTCATACGACCGGGGACGCCTAGCGGGTTCAGGATGATTTCCACCGGACGACCATCCGAAAGGTAGGGCATATCTTCGATGGGGACGATCTTGGAGATCACACCCTTGTTCCCGTGACGGCCTGCCATCTTGTCGCCGACGGTCAGCTTACGCTTCTGTGCCACGCTCACGCGCACCATTTTTTCCACGCCCGCCGGCAGATCGGGGTGTTCTTCGCGGGTGAAGGTTTTCACATCCACCACTTTACCCTTCTCGCCATGCGGCAACCGCAGCGAGGAGTCTTTCACTTCACGCGCCTGCTCACCGAAGATGGCACGTAGCAACTTTTCTTCCGGGCTGAGTTCTTTTTCGCCCTTCGGCGTAATCTTGCCGACCAGAATATCGTTCGGGCCGACTTCCGCGCCGATGCGGACGATACCGAATTCGTCGAGGTCTTTCAGCGCGTCTTCGCCCACGTTGGGAATGTCGTAGGTGATTTCTTCCGGCCCCAGCTTGGTGTCGCGGGCTTCTAGCTCATGCTTTTCGATGTGGATGCTGGTGAACTTGTCCTGACGCAGCATTTCCTCGCTGATAAGCAGCGCGTCTTCGTAGTTACCGCCGTCCCATGACAGGAACGCGCCCAACACGTCATGACCGAGCGCGATATGCCCGTGAAACGTGGACGAACTATCGGCGATGACATCGCCCTTCTTGATGTACTGTCCCTTGTAGACAATCGGGCGCTGGTCAATACAGGTGCTCTGGTTAGAGCGATTGAATTTACGCAGGCGGTAGATGTGTTCTTCGCCTTTTTCGTCGCGCAGGATGATGCGGTCGCCCTGTACGCTCAGGACTTCGCCCGCACGATCTGCCACCAGTACCTGACCGCTGTCATACGCGGCTTGGCTTTCCATGCCGGTGCTGACAATCGGCACATCCGGGCGCAGCAGCGGAACGGCCTGACGCTGCATGTTGGAACCCATCAGCGCACGGTTGGCGTCGTCATGCTCAAGGAAGGGGATGAGCGCCGCGCTGATACCCACGATCTGCCGAGGTGCTACGTCCATGTAGTCCACACGGCGCGAGGTCATCACCATGAACTTCTGGTTGAAACGCACCGAAACGCGATCGTTCACAAACTGACCGCGCCCATCTACGGGCGAATTGGCCTGCGCCACGATGTAGCCGTCTTCCACATCCGCCGACATGTAGATGATGCCTTTGCCGACGAACGGCATGACCGGCACTTTTTCGACGCCGGCTTTTTCCAGCTTGGCGGCGATGTCTTCGGTGATGGGGTTGCCATCTTCAATGATGGCCTTGCCCTTGCTGTCTTCGATGTCCTCACGGACGATGCGCCCGATCAAGTCGGGGTCATTCACGGCGAGGAACTTGATAATTTCGCGGTAGGGGGTTTCGACAAACCCGTAGGTATTCACCCGCGCATAGCTGGCGAGACGACCAATCAGACCGATGTTCGGGCCTTCCGGCGTTTCAATCGGGCAGATACGTCCGTAATGGCTGTGATGCACGTCACGGACATCGAAACCGGCGCGTTCACGGCGCAAACCGCCGGGACCGAGCGCGGACAGTGTGCGCTTGTGCGTGAGTTCTGCCAGCGGGTTAGTCTGTTCCATGAACTGCGACAATTGCGACGAGCCGAAGAATTCACGGATGGCAGCCACCACCGGACGGATGTTCACCAGCGTGACCGGCGACAGGTTATCCGCCTCGCGGATGGACATGCGTTCCTTCACCACACGCTCGGTGCGGCGTAAACCCACGCGCAGCTTGTTCTGGATCAACTCGCCCACCGTCTTGACGCGGCGGTTGCCCAGATGGTCAATATCGTCTTTTTTGGCCTCACCGTTGTTGATGAGGATCATGCGCTCGATCAGCTTCACAATATCGGACTTGGTGACGGTACGCACCCGCTGCGGGATGGTGGTCGCCAGACCGAGACGCTGATTGAGCTTATAACGACCGACGCGCTCCAGATCGTAGCGGCGCTGGTCGAACAACTGGCTGTACAGATATTCGCGGGCGTTGTCCAGCGTGGGCGGGTCGCCGGGGCGCATGCGGCGGTAGAATTCCAGCAGCGCGGCTTCTGCGACGGTCTGTTCCTTCTTCAGTTCCCACGCGGGTTCCATCTTCAAGGTGCTGGCGATATAGGTGTGATCCGGGTTGTTATCCACCCCGGCGTACAGTGCCAGCAGTTCTTCATCAGAACCGGTCTGAATCGGCGATTGTTCGGCGGGCATTCCGTCGTTGACCGCTGCCAGTGCGCGCAGCAGAATGGTGACGGGAATGGTGCGCTTGCGGTTGAACTTAATCGTCAGGTAATCGGTCTTGCGCGTTTCAAATTCCATCCACGCGCCGCGATCGGGAATGAGCTTGGAGTTGGAGAGCAAGCGCCCGGTGGTACGGTCTTCTTCGGCATCAAAATACACGCCGGGGGAGCGAATGAGCTGGCTGACCACCACGCGCTCGGTGCCGTTGATGATGAACGTGCCTTTGGCCGTCATCAGCGGGAAGTCGCCCATGAAGATGTCGGAGATCATCACCTCGTCGCCAGCTTCGCGGTTGACCAGCGCCACGCGGGCGTACAGGGGCGCCGAGAACGACATGTCGCGTTCGAGGCAAATTTCTTCGCTGTACTTGGGTTCCTCGAACCAGTAGCGGAGGCCGAGTTCTTGCGCCTCTTTACTGGTTCCCGGCAAGTACAACTTCAGGTTGTGGTTGAAGCTCTCGATCGGGCTGATCTCGTCAAAGAGTTCAGCCAGTCCGTGCTCCTGAAACCACTTGAAGGACTGCAACTGCACATCAATGAGGGACGGCAGTTCTTGCACGTCGGGCGTGCGGGCGTAGTTCTTCACATGGGTTAGACGTTGCAATTGCGTCACTCCTTATTCCAACCGCTTCTGAACAGGACGTGCGAATCCGTAGGTTCGTTTCGGAGTTGAATATGTCGGGGAAGGGTCATGGTTGCTGGTTTTGGCTGCCCATGCCGACGGCGAATCACAATAAAAAACGGGAATACCGCGAAAGAGCATTCTACGAAAATATAGGCCGACTGTCAACTATCGAAAAACGATTTTGTCAGAGGTGGCACTATACCAGCCCCCTCGCTCGATACCATGCATAGGTGTCGCGCAGGCTGGTTTCCATCGCCACCTGCGGCTGTGCCAGTTCCGCCCATGCCTTTGCGCCGTCGAAATAGATGTTTCGTGCGCCCAAACGGGTCTGGTCGCTGTCTACCGGCGTTTCGATGCCCAGTTTGCGTGCCAGTTCGACCAGCGTGGCGGCGGCGGGCAGTATCGCGCCGGGTAGCGGCAGGAACGGACGGCGCACCCCGACTACATCCGCGATCATCCCCAACCATTCGCGGTGGGTGTAATTGGCGGTACACAGGATGTAGCGTTCGCCCGTTCGCCCGCGTTCCGCCGCCGCGAGGTGCATCCGCGCCACATCGCGCACGTCAATCACGGCGATTCCGCCCGGTGTGACGGGAACCAGCGCCCCCAACCGCTTGACTTGCACGATGTACGAGCCGGAAATCATGTTCAAATCGCCCGGCCCCATCACCACCACCGGATTGACCGTGACCACATCCTGCCCGTTGGCGACGGCTTCCTGTGCCACTTTTTCCGCCAGCACTTTGCTATAGCCGTAAGGGAAGCGTTCGGGCGACAGGTTGAACGGTTCGCTTTCGGGGGCGGGTGTGCCATCGGCACGCAGCCCGACGGCGGCGGCGCTGCTGGTGAACACCACGCGCTTCACGCCGGTTGCTCGCGCTGCTTCCAGCACCCGCCGCGTGCCTTCCACGTTGGCCTCGAACATGCGGCTGTGGTCGGCGCGCCAGTAATCGGCGACGGCAGCCACATGGAACACCCAGTCGCAGCCTGCACAGGCGGCACGCAGCGAGTCCGCGTCCAGAATGTCGCCGATAGCGGACTCGTAATCTGTGCTTTCCAGCGCGTCCAGTTTGGATGAACGGCGGTGCAGTACCCGCGCCCGGTGTCCGGCTTCGTTCAATGCGCGGACGATGTGAGAGCCGACGAAACCTGTGCCGCCCGTGACCAGCGCCAGAGCCATTGTGTTAGCCTTTCCATTCCAGCGGCAGCAGCACGCAGGATTTGCCGCCTGCAACCGTGTTTAAGTTCTCGTTCAGATAGGCCAACGCCGCCGCCGGATTCGCCTTGTCCGCCAGTTGAGGCGGCAGCGGTTTGTCGGCATCGCCCATGATGACTAGCGGCGCATCGTCCGGCAGATTGGCAAGGCTGCGGGCTTTGCGGAGCGCCGTCCACAGGTCGCCTAGCTCGTCCACAAGGCCGTGTTCTTTGGCCTGCACGCCCGTCCACACCCGTCCGCCGCCCACTGCGTCCACCGCTGCCGCGTCCATGCGCCGCGCCCGTGCCACATGCCCGACGAACTGGCGGTAGATGCGTTCGATGGACTGGCGGGATCGTTCGCGCTGCGCCGGCGTGAAGGGCGCGAAATCGCTCTGATAAGCGGCATTGGTTCCGCGTGTAAATTCGAGGCGGTGAATGCTCAAGCGTTCATACAGGCCGCTGGTGACGGCTTTGGCGTTGATGACGCCGATTGAGCCGGTGATCGTCCCCGGTTGCGCCACGATCCACTGCGCGGGCGTGGCGACGTAATAGCCGCCGGAAGCCGCCACCGCGTTCATATAGACCACGACGGGACGGCTGGCGGCCAGTTCCAGCAGGGCGGAGGTCATGGCTTCGGCGGCATCCGCTGCGCCGCCGCCGCTGTCCACATACACAATGACCGCCCCAACGCGGTCGTCGTTCATCAGTTCGCGCACCTGTGCCACCACTGTCAGGTCGCCCGCCCGTTCGCCGCCGATGAAGGGGATGGGTAGCTCGATAGGCGGCTTGCCGCTGGTTCCCGCCACCATCAATCCCTCAATCCGCAGCAGACCTACCACCTTATCGGCAGATTTGCGCCACTTCTTCAGCAGCTTTTTGTTGGCGGCTTCCCATGTCAGCCAGTGTTCGGCCTTCAGGCGGCGGAACAGGGACTCTTCTGTTTCGGCGGCATCCACATAGCCGTTTTGCAAGGCTTCCTCGTCCAGATAAGGGGCGGCATCAATCATCGCTCGCACCGCGTCGGCGCTCAACTTGCGCCCTTCAGCGATACCCTGCACCCACTGGTTGAATTGCGAGTCCAGCAGCCATTCCAACTGTTCGCGGCCTTCGGGCGAAATGTCATTGCGGGTGAACTGGTCGAACGCGCCTTTGTAGGGGCTGATGGCGACGCTTTCCAGTTCCACGCCCACGCGGGCTAGTGCATCTTTCAGGAAGGTGGCTTCGCGGCGCATCCCGATGGTATTCAGTTCGCCGCCCGGTTGCAGCACGATCTCATCGGTGGCGCTGGCGAGGTAGTAGGTGGCGTTGTCGTAGCCGAGCGCGAAACAGATTACGCGCTTGCCTTTGGCGCGTAAGCGCAGCAGGCTGCCGCGCAGGGTTTGCAAATCTGCCAGCGAGAGCGTCAGCCCGCGCAGGTGCAGGATAACGCCTTTGGGACGGGGGTCGTTGCCGATGCGTTCTAGCAGGCGATCTAGCTCCACGAGGCTGACAGGCGGCGCACCCAGCACGCGCTTGCGCAGCCAACTGCGCCGTTCCGGTAACAGCGGCATTTGCGCGGGCAGCAAGATAGTGATGTAATCTATTTTGGAACGCTGTCGTCGCCAATTACTCAGCCAAAATGCTGCCCACCGAATGCCCCGGATGGGATTGAGCCGTTTGAGCATTCGCTGAAGTTTGATGCTGAACATGGGTCGTCACTTTCGCTGGATATTGAGATCAATGCGTTTTGTGATTGTTTATTGCGGTGATGATAGTAGAGAAGCATCTATTTGCCTATGCCTCGCCTTTTTATGCGGTCAGTCGTACATGGGTGTTTTGAACCGCACCATCCACCACGTTGTGTTTGTGTAAGGAGATAAAGGTTGATGGAAGTGACCATCAATACGGGTATGAAGTCCTATCTGGCGGCCTTAGCGCGGCATCTGGTCGCGCCGTTGGTTCCAATCACCCCTTCCGACCATACCCGCCGCGCACAGTTCATGCTCACTTTTTTCGGGTTGCTGGCTCCGCTGGTCATCCTCGGAGAATGGATGACTTCGGCAATTTCGATGAAGGATGGGTGGAGGCATCACCCCAGCTTTGTGCCGTTGGCGATTGTGTTTACTGTCGTGATGCTGGTGATTCTCATTCGCACTTCGTATTACCGGATTGCGGCGGGGATTACCATCGGGGTGCTGGTGATCGCCGCTTTGTTGTCTATTGCGCTGGATACGCCGCCGGTGAACTTTTCCTCCTCCTCCTATCTCATTATGAGTATGTTGCTTGCCAGTGTGATGTTCTCGGTGCGCGGCGCGGCGCTGCTGGGTGTTTCACAAAATCTGGCGTTGTTCGTGCTGGCGCTGGCGATTCCTGCCGGACAGCGCGGGCCACTGATGTTCGACTATATTTTCGCGCATTTGCTGGTTTCTATACTGGCGTTTTTGATTCTGCTGCATCAGCGGGTGCTGGATACGGACTGGAAAATCCGGCTTTCGGTACGTGAAGATGAATTGCGTTCTGATAACGCCGACATGGAACAGCGGGTGATGCAGCGCACGCAGGATTGGGCGCAGGCCAACGCCGATTTGATTCAGCAAATCGCCGAACGCGAACATGCGGAACACCGTCTGGCGGAGGAACGCAACCTGTTGCGCACGCTGCTGGATAATCTGCCTGATCCGGTCTTTGTGGTTAATCGAGAGAGCCGTTACATCCTCTCGAATGCGGCACATGCGTTTATGGTGAGCAGCACTGGCAACCAAGAGGCCGTCATCAGCAAATATGTGCATGAGGTGTTCGCGCAGAAGTTGGCGGACGAGTATAACCGCGAAGAACAGGAGATGATGCGGACAGGCGTTTCGAGCATCAATGCTTTGCAGGAGATTCAGGACTGGCAGGGTGTGATGCACTACTACCTGATGAGCAAAATTCCCCTGCGGGATGCTGCGGGTCAGGTGATTGGTCTGGTCGGAATAGGCCATGACATCACCGAACGTAAGCAGGCCGAAGACAAACTCACGACGGAGCGCAACCTGCTGACCACGCTGATTAACAACCTGCCGGATATGATTTTTATCCTTGACCGGGAGCGCCGCTACCTGATGACCAATCCCGCGCACAGCGAGATTATCAATGGTCGCTCGCCCGAATCGCTGGTGGGCAAAACCGTTTTCGATGTGATGCCCGCAGCCATTGCGCGGAATCTTGATGACGGTGATCGGTTCGTGATTGAAAGCGGACAGCAGATGCTTTCCGACGAAGAATTGTTTGTGGACAAGTCTGGCGAAAATCGCTGGCTGTTGACCAGCAAAATCCCGTTGAGGGATGCCGATGGTCAGGTGAACGGACTGGTGGGCATTTCGCACGACATCACCGAGCGAAAAAAGTACGAGATGTCGTTGCAACAGGCGAACGCCACGCTGGAACAGCGCGTGGTGGAACGTACTATCGAATTGCAACAGGCGAACGTGTCGCTGCAACAACAGATCGAGGAACGTCAGCAGGCCGAAGCCGCCGAACGCGAACAACGGGTGCTGGCGGAGGCGCTGCGCGATACCGCTGCTGCCATTAACAGCACCTTGAATTTAGATGAAGTGTTGGATCGGATTCTGGTGTCCATCGGGCAGATTTTGCCATACGATACGGCCTCGATCATGCTGGTGGAAGGCGATATGGCACGGGTGGTGCATGGTCGGGGGTTCGCAAAGCGCGGCCTGCGGATGGAGGATGTGCTGGCGCTGCGGTTGCCGATTGCCAAGCACAGCAACCTGCGCGAGATGTATGCGACGGGTCAGCCGATCATCATCAGCAACACCCGCGACCACCCCGACTGGTTAGAAGTGCCTGAAACCGCGTGGATTAACTCGTATGTGGCCGCCCCGATCCGGGTGGAAAACCGCGTGATGGGCTTCATCAATCTCGACTCGGCAGAGCCGGGGGGATTCGGGACGGTCGTCGCCGCGCATTTGCAGGCGTTTGCCGATCAAGCCGGAATTGCCATTCGCAACTCCAACCTTTTCGCCGAAATTCACAGCTACGCGGCAGAACTGGAGACGCGGGTGGCGGAACGTGCTGCCGAAGTGATGCGCGAACGGGCGCAACTGCGTGCCATTCTGGATTCGATACACGAGGGCGTGCTGGGGAATATCGGCGGGGATACGCCAACGGTGTACGTGAATAAAGGGCTGCTGGCGATGTTCGGCTATGAGGCGGATGAGTGGGACTACAGCTTCTTGCGGCAGCCGGAGATGAGCGATGAGGATTACGAGGCGGTCATGCTGTACCGCGAGAGTGTGCTGGATAAAGAGGGCGTGTGGCGCAGTCATGGAACGGCCAAACGCAAAGATGGCTGCGAGTTTGATGCGGAGTTTGTGGTGTCTGCCATTCAGGATTCTGCCGGAAAGCGGGTGGGGGCGGTGACGATTGTGCGCGACATTAGCCTCGAAAAGGCGCTGCAAGAGTCGAAATCGTTGTTTGTCGCCAATGCGTCCCACGAACTGCGGACGCCGCTGACCAACATCATGACGCGCCTGTATCTGCTGCGCCGCCAACCGGAACGGTTAGCCGAACATATTGATGTGATGGAAGGTGTGTCACTGCGGATGCGAACCCTGATCGAACAGCTTCTCGATCTCTCCCGCTATGAGCGCGGGTTGATTCCGTTGAAGGTGGAAACGGCGAATTTGAACGAGATTATCCAGTCGGTCATTCAACTTCAGGGGTTGGAAGCCGACAAGAAGGGGATTAGCCTGCAATCGGTTCTGCCGGAGGATGTGCTGCTCATTCAGGCCGATGCCGAGCGCATCACGCAGGTCATCACCAATCTGGTCGTGAATGCCATCAACTACACGCCGGAGTCCGGGCAGGTGCGCATCGTGGTCGAGCAGTCGGTTTCCGCTGGCGGGAGTGCGCCTGTGCTGCGCGTGCATGTTCAGGACACCGGAATTGGTATGTCACCGGAACAACTGCTGCACATCTTTCAGCCGTTCTATCGCGTCAGCCAGCAGGTGAAGGGGACGGGGTTGGGGTTGAGCATCGCCCGTCAGATCATGCTGCAACATGGCGGCGACATCGAGGTGCAGAGCGCAGCTGGCGTAGGTAGCCGCTTCACGCTGATCTTTCCTCCGAGTACGAACTAGCCAGCGGGGAGTGCAGCGGCTACAATCGCTCCCCGTATCCTGTTGTTCATCGCATTTTAAATGCAAAGGTCTGTGCATGTCCCCAACCGGAAATACACCTGAACCACGCTATGTTGACCCTCTCGAAGATAAGCTGCTGCACAAACTGCTGGTGAACACCGCCCGGATGCAGCGCACGCCGGCGCTGGCGGTGGCCGCGCTGATCGTGTTCAATGCGGCGCTGGTGGCGCTAGTCTGGTTGCCGCTGCCTGCCGGCCTGTGGATGGTGGCGCTGTACGGGCTGGCGATTGTCGGGAACTGGTGGCTGTTGAGCGAACTGCCCCGGCGCGGTTTGAGCTACGGGCCGGATCGCCCCTCGGTGATGGCGCTGGCGATAGTGGGCATGGCGGCGCTGGCGCTGCTGGGCGTGGTCGGGTTGCCGGTCTGGGTGGGGGCACTGTTCTTAGCCGTCATCACAGCAATTGTGTACTACTCGACGTGGGTGGAGCCGTTCCGTTTGGGCGTGACGTATCAGCAGTTGACCACGCCTAAATGGTCGTCCAACGCGCCGCCGCTGCGGGTGCTGCAAGTGGGCGATATGCACATCGAACGGGTGACGCCGCGTGAACGACATTTGAACCGCCTCATCAGCGAACTGAAGCCGGATGTGATCGTCTATACCGGCGATTTCGTGAACCTGTCGAACACTGACGATCCGGTTTCGGAGGCCGCCATCCGCGAGGTGATTGGCGCGTGGCATGCGCCGCAGGGCGTGTACTGCGTGACGGGTACGCCACTGGTCGAGCCGCTGGAGCGCGTGCAAGCCTTCGTGCGCGATCTGGATAACCTCAAACTGCTGCCGAACCAGTGGTTGACGGTGGGGACGCCTTCCGGCAAGCTGAATCTGCTAGGGCTGGTGGTGACGCATGATATGGATCGTGACCGCGATTTGCTGCGGAAGATGATGTTGAGCGCCCCGCCGGACGGCTTGCACTTGCTCCTCATGCACCCGCCGGACATCGCGCCGGAGGCCAACGAACTGGGTGTTGACCTGTATTTGTGCGGACACACGCACGGCGGGCAGATCCGCCTGCCGCTGATCGGGGCGCTGTTTTCGAGCAGTCATCTGGGCAACCGCTTCATCATGGGGCGCTACGAACTAGGGCGCACCACGCTATACACAGCGCGGGGCGTGGGGCTGGAAGGGCTGGGTGCGCCGCGTGCGCGTTTCCTGTGTCCGCCCGAAATTGTGTTGTGGGAAATCAAAGGAAGTGAATCACGATGACGTTTGCAGTACCGGAAGGCTACCGGCATCACACCAGCATCCCCATCCGGTTCGCGGATTTGGATGCGTTCGGGCATGTCAACAATGCCGTTTATCTGACCTATATGGAAGTGGGGCGGGTGGTGTACCTGACGGATGTCGGGTCGTGGGGCGGGTTGCCGGTGCGGATTGGCCCGATCATGGCGAAAGTGACAGTGGATTATGTGCTGCCGCTGGATTTGGCAGATGGCACGGCGGAAGTTTACACCCGCTGCTCCCGTTTAGGAACCAAGAGCCTCGATATGGAGCATGTGATTTTGCGCCCCGGCGATGGCGCGGTGACGGCGCGGGGCGTGATCGTGGGCGTGTTCTACAACTACGAAGCCAAGCACTCTGTTGCCATCCCGGACGATTGGCGCACTTCGATCATGGAGTATGAGCCGCTACTGCGTGGCGCTGGTTAAGACCTCGCTGAGAAATTGTGCGGATAGGCCGCCGGATGTGGTATGAATTGACGCTGTTTAAGCGGGATTGATACGACAAAGGGGTGCTTGTCATGCGACGCATTCGTTGGAAGTGGTTACTGGGTGCGGTGGCGCTGGTGTTGGTGCTGGTAGTGGTTGGGTTCGTGGTGTGGGCGAATAACCCGCTTGCGCCCACGCCGGAGGCGCTCACCGCACTCCTGCCGGATACCGAGGTGATCGTCAGCCAGCAGAACGGTTGGACGGTGTTCACCCCGACGGCGGGCGACCCGGTGACGGGGTTCATTTTCTACCCCGGCGGGCGGGTGGATGCGCGAGCCTATGCGCCGCAACTTCACGCCATCGCCGCCAGAGGCTACCTGACCATTCTCATCCCCATGCCGCTGAACCTCGCCATCTTCGGCCTGAACAGCGCAGCAGATGTCGTCAAAGCCTTCCCGAACGTCAAGCACTGGGCGATTGGCGGACATTCGCTAGGCGGTTCGATGGCGGCGCGGTTCGTGCAGGGCAACCCGACTGCGATGCAGGGATTGGTGTTCTGGGCTTCGTACCCCGATATTGACCTGTCGCAATCCGGCTTAAAGGCGCTTTCGATCTACGGCACGAGCGACGCGGTGGCAAAAAGCGACGGTATCCAGAACTCGCACAACTTGCTGCCTGCCGATGCCGCGTTCGTCGCCATCGAAGGCGGCAATCATAGCCAGTTCGGGGCGTATGGTTTGCAACCGGGCGACAATGCTGCCGGAATCAGCGCCGCCGAGCAGCTTGACCAGACCGTGAAAGCGACGGCGGATTTGCTCAAGAGTCTGAGTGAACCGGCGTCGTAGCAGCGGTTCGCGTTCGGCGTCCCCACAGCAGCAGCGCCGCGCTCAGGCCGAGCGCGAGCAGGCTGACGATTAAGCCAGCGATCAGGGCAGGCGGGCGGAATGTAAAGCGGACGCTGTGTGCGCCGCTTTCCAGCGCCACGCCGCGCAGTGTGCCGAACACGCGCAGCAGCGGACGCGCCTGCCCGTCTACCTCGACACGCCAACCGGGGACGACCGGATCGGCTAGAACGAGGATTCCGGCGTCCGGTCGGTCGGTTTGCATCTGTATCTCGTTGGCGGTATAGCGCGTAATCGAAACCGCATCCATCCCCGGCGATTGCGGTAGCGGGGTGTCTACCGGCTGTCCGGTGGTCAGCAGCGCGGTATCTACGACGGTCAACGCTTGCAGCCGCGCATCCATCGTTTCCACTCCGTCCACCCATTCCGCCGCGCCTAGCACGAAGGCGCGGGGCAGTACATCCGCATTGGTATACAGCCGCAGGCCGTCGGCTTCATCGGTTAGCTTCAGCCGTGAATCGGCGGGTAGTGCCACATCCGCGAGGATATATTTCACATTGAGCAACCCTAGCAGCAGCGGATTCGGACGAGCCGTCTGGTAGGCCGTCGCGTCAATCTCGTTGGAGACACAGGGCGGGATGGCTGCCGCGAGTCCGGTCAGCGGGCAACCGCTGGCGAGGCGCATGAAATGGGAATAGTCCGCGAACTGGAACGAGTTTAAGCCTTCGGCAGTTTGCATCTGATGGGCGACTGCTAAGGCATCGGTGATTTCGTGGCGCAGGCTGTACAGGCGTGGCGGCGGGATGGCCTCGGTTGCGGGCAAAGTTTGGGCGACAGTGGGCAGGTTGAGGAAATCGCTGATGGGGCGCGGCGTCCCGAAGGCGACAGCCGTCGGGAACAGATCGAGCAGGACAGACAGCACCAGCGCGGCACTAAAGGCGCGAGAGGTGATGCGCCCCTGTCGCCAGCGCCACAGAGCGACCAGCGCCAGCAGCAAGCCGCCCGCTGCGCTGAAGCCGATCAACCAGTCCGGTTCGTCCGGTTGGCGGGTGAGGATGCGCCCTGCCAGTGTGATGATGCCTAGCAGCACCCCCCATGCGGTCAGCCTGTGCCACGTCCGTCCCGAAATCCGGTCTTTGTAGCGCCACAGCACATCCACCGCCAGTGCAGTGAGCAGCGCCAGCGCGATCAGCGTGACCGTCCATATACGGGAGGGGGCGCGTAGCAGGTTGAAACCGGGCGCGAGGTAGAACAGGAGTGTATATAGCGGGGTGGTGCTGCCTAGCGCGAACAGGGCGGTCACGATCAGCAGCAGCGCCCACCAGCGGCGTTCGCGGCGGTTGGGATGCAGGCCGACCAGCGGTAGCAGTAGCAGCGGCAGTAATCCCGCGTAAATCTCCCATTCCGGGAATTTCTGCGCCATCGGGAAGAAGCTGTTCATCAGCAAGGGCAGCGGCAGCGCCAGATAATTCGAGCCGTCCAGCGTCATTGCGTTGCGGGCTTGATAGGGGAGGTAGCTGGCAAACGGGAAGGCTTGATAGGCCGAGAAGCCTAGCGTGGTCGCGCCGATCAGGGCGAGGATGCCCGCATCCGCCAGCCACACGCGCAGTCCGTCGCGGCGGCGCAGGTGTTCGACACTGCGAAAGGCGAAGTACAGAATCACCAGCCACACCGCGTACAGGATGAACTGGATGTTGTTCACGTAGATGCAGCACAGTGCCAGCCCCGCCGCCAGCGCATAGCGCCACGAACGGCGATCAAAGGCCAAGCGCGTCCACAGCAGGCACAGCGGCAACCAGCACATGCCATGCGTATACCCCACATCCCCGACCACGTTGGAGCTGAGGCGCGGTGTGAGCATGACCAGCACGCCGGCCAGCAGCGCGGCGGGTTCGCTCAAGCCCCCGACACGGCGGGCAAGCCCGTAAGCGCCGATGCCCGCCAACCAGAAATGGATGACGTTCAGCAGCGCATAGCCCAACTGCTGCGGGACAGGCAACAGCGCGATCAGCAGTTGCGGCGGGTAGAACACGCGCACACCGGGGTTGCCGATCATGGGCACGCCACCCGCTGAACCGGGTCGCCACAGCGGGATTTCGCCATCCTGCGCCAATGCCTGCCGGAAATAGGTGACAGACGGCCAGTTGTGGGCGAGCATGTCTGTACCCAAACCGGAACGCGGCCACATGAGCGAGTCGGGTTGTGTCCAGTAGGGCGCGAACAGCGCCGCAGCGACGAGCAGCAGGAACAGGGCGGCGGTCAGGGTGGGGTGGCGGATGGTGAAGGTGTTCATGCGCCCATGATACCGCGAAATGCCGTCCAAGACCCTCACCCTTGTCCCTTTCCCTGATGGCGAGGGATTTAAGAGTCGTGTAATCCTCTGTTGCTCCTTCGGGGGATGAGGGTACGATGGTTCGTTGTCGGGAGGACGGCGGCGGATTATGCTTAATGGGTGAAGCCGTAGCAGGGGATGAGATGATGACCGACAACACACTAATTCGCCTGAGCGACCATGTTTACTGGATGCCGCCGGGGTTGCCGGATCGCCCCTCGCTGTGTGCGGTGGTCGGGCAAACGCACACGTTGATGCTGGATGCGGGCGCTTCGGCGGCTCATGCGCGGTTGTTTCTGGATGCGCTGCGCGAGGCGGGCGTGCCTGCACCGCACTATGTCGCGCTCACGCACTGGCACTGGGATCATGTGTTCGGGATGCGCGAAGTGGGCGTGCCGACTATCGCGCATGATCTCACCGCCCGTCAGATGGCGGTGCTGGCGACGTATGCGTGGGATGACGCGGCGCTGGACGAACGGGTGAGCAGCGGTGAGGAAATCGTGTTCTGCGCCGACAACCTCAAACTGGAGTTTCCATCCCCCCGTCAGATTGAGGTGGTGCAGCCGGATTGGGTTCTGAACGGGGCGCTGGATGTGCGGTTGGGCGGGGTGAACTGCGCGATACGGCATGTCGGGGGCGACCATGCTGCCGATTCGTGTGTGATGTTCATCGAGCCGGATGGGGTGCTGTTCTTGAGCGATTGCTTGTACGAAGACATTTACGCGCCCGTGTGGTACTACACCGAACGGCTGTTTCCGCTGCTGGATACCGTGCTGACTTTCGACGCGCAGGTTTACGTGGAAGGGCATACCCCGCTGATGAATCGGGCGCAGTTTGAGGCGCGTTGCGTGAAGATGCGGCGGGCGGGTGAACTGGTCGCAGCCTATGGGACGGATGAGGCGGTCATCCTGCGGGCGGCGCAGGCGCAATCCGGTCAGCCGCCGGAGGACGATCTGCGCGGGTTCATTAAAGCGTTCATCGCTGGACGCGAACGACAGGTCAAACCCGCCTGAATACGGTATGATTTGCCGCCATAGTTCAGTCGTGGGTTGAGAGGTTCATCATGGCAAATGCACTTTCGGGAAAAGTAGTCATTATTACGGGCGCGAGTTCGGGCATCGGCGCGGTGGCGGCGCGGTTGCTGGCAGAAGAAGGCTGCAAGCTGACGCTGGCCGCCCGTTCGGTGGAGAAGATGCAGGCGTTGGCGGCGGAATTGGCGACTGAAACGCTGGTCGTGAAGGCCGATATGACCGTCGGGGCAGACATCACGGCGATGGTGGAGCAGACGATCCAGAAGTTCGGGCGCGTGGATGTGATGTTCGCTAATGCCGGTGTGTACATTCCGGGACAGATGGAAGATGGCGACCCGAATGCGTGGGAGAATTTGATGCGCGTGAATGTGGACGGCGTGATGCGCTGCGCCCATGCCGTGCTGCCGCAGATGAAGGCGCAGGGTTCAGGCGATATTCTGGTGACGAGTTCGATCTCCGGCTTCATTGATATTCACTGGGAGCCGGTCTACAGCGCCTCCAAACACGCGATTCAGGGGTTTGTGCATACCGTTCGCCGTCAGGTGATGAAGTACGGGATTCGAGTGGGGTCACTTGCTCCCGGCGCAGTGGCGAATGAACTGTGGGGCATTCACGATCCCGCCGAGATTGACCGCCTGTCGTATCAGGAGCGCGGCTATCTGCGCTCGGAAGATGTGGCACGGGCGGCGATTTTCATGCTGTCACAACCGCCGCATGTGACCATCCGCGATCTGGTGATGCTGCCGCAAAATCAGGATTTGTAGGGGCGATTGTGATGTGCGGAGAGGGCTGTGTACGGATGTTCCCCCGTATTTTGAGGGGTGTTGAACCGTGAATTAGGAGTAAGATAGAGTAGGGTTTTACGCATCACAAGCGATAAAAGGAGAATGGGCATGACTGGCTTTGGGTTTGGCAGTAGTTCAATACCGGAGACGAGCGTTCAAACGTTCAATCCGATCATGCGAATGGTGTATCTGTGGATGACGCTGGGGCTGGCTGTAACCGGCGTGATCGCTTGGGTTTTGGCCGGGACGGAAGTGGGGTTGCAGATTGCCACCAATCCCGCGTTGCTCATCGGCGCGGTCATTCTGCAATTTGTGCTGGTGATCGGGCTGACGGCAGGGTTGATGCGCCTTGCTCCCGGAGTGGCAATCGCCATGTTTTTCCTGTACGCCGCAGTGACGGGCGTCATGTTTTCGATGATCTTCCTCGCCTACGATCTGGGGACGATCCAACTGGCGTTCTTTAGCACGGCGGGCGCGTTCCTTGCGATGTCGGTGGTGGGCTATACCACACAGCTTGACCTGTCGCAGTATCGTACCTATTTCATCATGGGGCTGATTGGGCTGATCGTGGCGGGTTTCGTCAACATCCTGTTCAAGAGTCCCATTCTGGATATGGCGATCAGCATGGTCGGCGTGGTGATCTTTGTGGCGCTGACGGCCTATGACACCCAGAAGATCAAGCGGATGGCCGCTGATCCCGCCATCAACAGCGATGGCAGCATGTCCATGCGCGTGAGCATCTACGGCGCGTTGAGCCTGTATCTGGACTTCATCAACCTGTTCCTGTACCTGCTGCGCCTGTTTGGTCGCAGTCGCCGCTAGGCCGGGTTGACGGTTTCGAGTGTGAACGAACGGGCTGCCTGTGTGTACGGGTAGCCCGTTTTTGTTGTTTAGTCCTCGTCGTTGCCGCTGGTCAACCGGTCGGCTTGGTCGCGCTGTGCCAGTTCATCCACAAACGAGTCAAGGTCGCCATCCATCACGGCGGGCAGGTTGTAGTTGCTCACGTTGATGCGGTGGTCGGTGACGCGGTTTTGCGGGTAGTTGTAGGTGCGGATTTTCTCGGAACGGTCGCCCGTACCCACCTGCGAACGGCGTTCGCCTTCCTGTTCGGCTTTGACCTTTTCCATTTCCAGATCGTACAGCCGTGCCAGCAGGATTTGACGGGCGCGCAGGCGGTTCTGAAGCTGGCTGCGTTCGTCCTGCACTTCGACCACGAGGCCGCTAGGAATATGGACGACGCGCACCGCCGTTGAGTTCTTTTGCACATGCTGACCGCCCGCGCCGCTGGCACGGGTAAATTCTTCCTGAATATCTTCCGGGCGCAACTGTACATCCACTTCATTCATTTCAGCCAGCACCGCTACGGTGATGGTGCTGGTGTGAATGCGCCCCTGCGCTTCGGTTTCTGGCACACGCTGGACGCGGTGAACGCCGCTTTCGTATTTCAGGCGGCTGTATGCGCCCTTGCCCTTCACTTCAAACGTGATTTGCTTCAAACCGCCGATGCCGGTATCGCTCTGGTCAATCACTTCCACTTTCCAGCCCCGATTCTGCGCGTAGTAGCTGTACATGCGGAACAGATCGGCAGCGAATAGGCCGGCCTCGTCGCCGCCCGCGCCGGCGCGGATTTCCATGATGACGTTCTTTTCGTCGCGGGGGTCTTTGGGAACCAGCAGGATTTTCAACTGCTCAGTTAGCGCCACTGTGCTGGCGTTCAGGCTGGCAATTTCTTCACTCGCCATCGCCGCTAATTCGGGGTCGGATTCATCTTCGAGCAGTTTTTGCGCGTCGTCCAATTCCTGCGACTGTTTTTTGTAATCGCGGAACAGGTCAACCAGCTCCGAGAGTGTGGCGCGTTCTTTAGAATACTCGGTCACTTTCGCGTAATCGTTCACGTTCGCCGGATCGCTCATCAGGCGTTCCAGTTCATCATAACGTGCTTCGATGGCTGCCAATTTTTCAAACATAGGTGATTTTCATCCATCAGTAATGCGGACTTGAATGGGTTGATTATACGGGTTGGACGGTATAGGCGGGTAGGGTGGGGCTGGTTTAGAAGGGCAAATCGCTCAGATCAGGGCGCAACGGGTGAGCGCCTGTTTCCAAAAGCAGGCGATTGCCCCCGGCGTCAATGTCCAGCGCGTAGACCGGTCTGCCCTGTGCGCGGGCGAAACGTGCCGCATACATCGCGCCGCCATCCGCTTCTGTCTGGATGACGATCAGTGCTTCGCTCAGGCCAGAGATCAGCCGGTTGCGTGCCACCAATTGCCCCGCGCTGGCCGGCGCTTCGGGGTTCGTTTCGCTCAGGAGCGCCCCTTGCCGCAGTACCACATCAGCGAGGCGGGTGTGTTCGGGCGGGAAAATGTTGAGTACCCCGCCACCCAGCACCGCCAGCGTCCGCCCTGCGGGCAGCGCCAATGCACCCATGTGCGCGGCAGCATCCACGCCCAGTGCCAGCCCGCTGACGATGCACCAACCTTTTTCGACTAGCGTGGAGGCCAGATTTTGCGCGTAACGGCGGTTGCTTTCGGTGGGATGGCGTGTTCCCACGATGGCGATAGGGCGGTTGATGGGCTGCTCGCCGCGCACAAACAGCGTGGGCGGCGCATCATCCAGCGGGCGCAGCGGTTCAGGATAGGCGTCGTCCTGCCATGTGAGGACGCACACCCCACGCGCTTGCCAGCGGCGCAGGTTCGCTTCCACCTGCTGCACATCCACCGCACGAATTTGCTGGCTGATTTTGGGGCCGATGCCCGTGATGGCGCGCAGGCTGGACTCGTCGGCGGTCAGCACGTGTTCAGGCGTGCCAAATCGCGCCAGCAACGCCCTAAACGTTTTGGCTCCGAGATGACCCACCAGCGACAGCCCGACCCATGCTGGATGAATGGTCATTCTTCTTGGTAGTACTCAACGATACTCAGCAGGATGCTGTTGGTGAAGGTGTTCACCTGCCGGAGCAGGGTTCCCCAGTCCGCGCTGTTGGTGCGGGGTAGCGTGATTTCTGACCATGTGAGGATAGAGTTGATGATGAAATCACTGAAATAAAAAAAGCCGCGTATCGCATCAGGCAGTTTCAGACCTTCACGGTTGAGGAGCGCCGCGTAATTTTTGCCGGTGTTGATGGCGCGTCCGAGTAAATCGTCCGGCGCGCCGGAAGCGAGATACCCACGCAGCCCTTCCAGCGTGCGCAGCCCTTCCTGTCGGAGTTGTACTCTGGATTCTTCGGTGATACTTTCATACCATTGAAGTTGTGCCATTGCGCCGCCGCCCACCTGCATCCTCGTTTGTCCAAGCGCATTCTGAATAATGACTTGAATTTCGAGGGGTTGCAGTTCTCCTTGCGATTCAGCATATTGCAGCAAATCCGCCTTGCGAAAGCGCCGGTGTCCGCCGGGGGTGCGGCGCGTAGCCAGATCACCTTTATCTGCCCAGTTGCGAACAGTGGCAGGGTGAACACCGAGAATCTCTGCTGCCTGACGAAGGCTAATCCATTCCGATTCACTCATATATGTTTTTCACTCATGATGCTTGGGTTGCTAGACTTAGTATAACAAAAATCCCGACGTTATGTTCCGTCGGGATGAAGTTTGTGACAAAACGGCAATCTGTTCGCGGTTTAGCGGGAAGGCCGTTCGCCGAGTACCAGCGGGATCATGATGGTTTGCCCGTCACGGTATACGGTTAAGGTAACGGTTTGTCCGGGTTTTGTGAAATTCGCCAGATACGATACCAGCGAACTCATGCCATTCAGGGGTACGCCGTCAATGGCGGTGATGACATCCACCGAACGGTTCGTCGCCCCGTGAATGCCTGCTTGGTCGGCGGGGCCGTTGGGAACAATGTCGCTGATGACCACGCCGCGCAGGTTGTTCGGCAGGCGGTAGGCTTCGATCATATCCATTGTCATGCCGCGTTCATCCGAAACCGAGCTAATACCTAGATAGCTGTAGTTGACCACACCGGAAGCGATCAGTTCAGCGGACACGCGCTTCACCAGATTACTAGGGATGGCGAAACCGATGCCTGAATTGGAACGGCTTTCGCTCAGAATTTGCGAGTTCACGCCGATGACTTCCCCCTGCAAGTTCAGCAGTGGGCCGCCGCTGTTGCCGGGGTTGATGGCCGCATCGGTCTGGATGACTGCGCCCACGCTGAAGTTCGTCAGGCCGGTAATGGTGCGGTCAAGGGCGCTGATGATGCCGCTGGTCAGCGTCCAGCGTTGACCGAACGGGCTGCCGATGGCGAGCGTGGTTTCGCCGATGAACAGCGCGTCCGAGTCGCCCAGTTGCACCGGATTCAGGCGTTCGGCGGGCATGTCCACCTTCAACACGGCTAGATCAGAGTCTGGATCGAGGCCAACGATTTGTCCGCGCACAATGGTGCCGTCGAGGAAATTCACCTGAATGCCGTTCGAGTCGGCTCCGTCTACCACATGATTATTGGTCACGACATGACCTTGCTGGTCAATGACAAAGCCTGTGCCGCTGGCGGAGAAGCTATTCCCCTGCGAGGTTCCGATGACGCTGATGGACACCACCGACGGGCTGACGCGGTTGTAGATACTGGCGAAGAACCGTTCGTTCTCGGTGATGGGGTCGGGGATGTGTAGCTGGGCATCCGGTTGGGCGACGAACAGCGCGGAACCGGCTGTTGTACGCAGCGCGGTGGTGCCGAGGATGAATCCAAAGGCGATGAGGAGGATAGCCGTCATCAAGAGCGCGAGACGCTTCCGATTATAATTGGACATAGCGTTAGTTTCCTCTAGTGTTGACCGCATCTTCGGCGGTTGTTCGTTGACATTTTTCAGGTTAATACCAATCCATGAGAACGGCGTGAGTCTGTTCTTAACTTTGCGCCGGAAGCTGAAAACACAACGGGAGGCAGATGGCCTCCCGTTGTGTAGTGGATGAGTCGTGCGGCTATTTAGCCATCCAGCGCGGGACAGTTGTCCAGCGGGGTGACGGTATCGTTGCGTACCCAGCCGGCGATGCTGCTGCCGCCTTCGATCTGCGCGTTGATGAAGTACCACACGCGGCCATCTACCACGCTGCGATCCTGCCGCAGCACATCGGCGGCGGCGCGGACGGGCAAGAACCCGATGATGGCTGATTCCTGTCGAGTGGAGGCTTGCGACCGCACGCGAATCGCGTCTGTCCCGAAGTTAATCACGCGGCACAGCACCGGCGGCGTGGGCGTGATGGTTGGTGTGTCCGTCACCGTCGGGGTGAGCGAGGGGGTGAAGGTGGGCGTGATCGTGGGCGTGTGCGTTGGCGTCGGCGTTTCGGTGGGGGTGAGCGATGGGGTCACGGTAAACGAAGGCGTGACCGTTGGCGATGGGGTAAATGTCCATGTGGACGTGAGCGACGCGGTGGGCGTATTGCTAGGCGTAGCCGTATTGCTGGGCGTGGCGGTAATGGTGGCGGTGGGGGTGCTACTGGAGGTGGCGGTGGGCGGCGGGAACAACACCGGCGACCACAACGGCTGTGACAGCACCAGACTGACCAAGCCGACCAGTACGATTCCGGTCAGCGTGACACCCAACCTCAGCGTGTGGCGGCGGCGCAGACTGCGAATGGCGTTTTCTAGGCGGATGAGTTCGGTGCGGCGACCCAGAATGCGGAACGGTTCTTCGCGCAGCGTCTCCAGCCATGATTCGGCTTCGCTCGCGTTGCCTTCTTCCACCGCAAATTCAGCCCGTTCCAGATAGCGTGCCATCAAATCGGTCACGACATTGCGGTAGCGTTCATCCTGTGCGTAGTCCTTCAGACCTGCCAGCATGGAACGCGCTTGCGAGAGTTCGTTGTCGAAGTTCTGCGCCACCAGCGCCGCCGAACGTTCGATGACCTGCCGCGCCCGCTGCATGTCGGTGGCGGCAGTGCGCGTGGAAAGCAGCGTTTCGGACAGCGATGTGTCGCCCGGATCGAGCTTCATGCCCAGTTCCAGCAGGTTCAGGGATTCGTTGGTCAGCATCAACCGTTCTTCAAGGCGGTTGGCGTTGCTGGCACGATTGAGCGCCGACTGCGCCTGATCGTTCAACTGGGTTTTTATCCCCGTCAGGCGGGCGTTGGCGGTCTGGGCAAGCTGGCTCAGGCGCTGGCTGTCGGGCAGCAGTTGGCGCACGCGCATGAGCATATTGTTCACGTTCTGGAGTTCGGCTACCTGTTCGGTCAGCGGCCCACTGAGCATACTCAGCTTGACCGAGATTTGATCGGCGTCTTGCTGCACCCGGCGCACCGACTCGATCCGTTCTTCAGCTTGTGGGTCGTTGGGGACGACGCGCAGCGCCCCTTCATACTTGCGTAGGGCTTCGCTCCAATTGTCAATCTTAATCAGCCGGTCGCCTTCCAGCAGCATTTCGCGGGCGAGGGCGAGGTCTTGAATTTCCAGCAGGGCTTGTTCAGCATCTTTCCAGCTCAGGATGCCGCTACGTTCTGCCAGATCACGCGCTTCGCGGTACAGCCGTTCAGCTTCGTCGTAGTTGCCCGCCCGCACCAGCGAGTTCGCACGGTTGTAGGCCACACGCGCATCAAACGGAATGCGGTGATCCGGCACGACGCCGCGAATCAGGTTATCTTCGGCCTTCTGGCGATAATCGAGCGCCATCGCGCTGCCGGGTTGCTGGGACAGGATGCGGTTGGCGAGGTCAATGGATTGCTGATACTCGCCAGCATAATAGGCGGCTGTCAGTTCGGACTGAAGGGCTTCCACATCCGGTTGGGAACTACCGTAGGTTGCGCCACGTCCGGGCATACGGCGCGAAGGCGGTTCCTGATAGATTTCTTCTTCGGGCGGCGGGTATCCGGCAGAGGTGGGGAAGGCCGGCGGCGGCGGCGCAACGGGCGGTGGCGCGGGGGTGCTGCGGGAGGGCGCGGAGCGGGTGGGCGCAGCCGGGGGGCGGACGCCGTAACGCGCATACAGGTCATTCACCCGTTGCGCGGCCTGCTCACTTTTGCTGGCAGCTTCGCACAATAGAGCGATAATATCCGCATCCTGCGGTTGCAGCGCCAAGCCTTCCGCCAGAATATCAATCGCTTCGTCAATATCGTCGTTGTCGCCGGCAATCTCGATTCGGATGCGAGCGCGGCGCACCAACCCGCGCACGGCGGCGGCATTCGGAGATGTGGGGCTGCTCAACCTTGCCAGTTCGCCAAAAAATGCTTGTGCGGTGGCCTCAAAAGGTGTATTTTTTGCATCCGCCAGCAGGGTACGTGCTGCACGTTCCAATTCGGCAATTGAACCGCTATCCGGTTCTTCGGGCAGCATTTGAAGCTGACGGCGCAGATCATCCAACCGCTGTTGCAGATTCGCCATGCGCTTTTTTCCCTTCTCTGTGTGCTGAAATTACCGTATTCCGCAGGGATGGGCAAGGGTGATGTTGCGTTGTTGCGCAGGGTTTCGCCTGTGATAGAATGGAATTAGTCAAAAAAGGTCATTCACACGTGTCGGTTCGAATCAATCCTCAGTATCGCTTGATCCTTTCATACAGCATTAAAGCCGATCAGTACGAGGCATATTACCAGTTCGTCATGAATGAGTTTGTCCCCGGCCTGCATAATCTGGGGATATACATGACGGCGGTATGGCACACGGCTTACGGGCAGTATCCTCAACGTCAGGTTGACTTTGTGACTGAACGTTTGGAAACGCTGCATGACGTATTTGAGAGTGAACGTTGGCAAGAGTTGGAGTCGCGCTTGAAGGGCTATACTCGCAATTATGCGCGTAAAGTCGTCCGGTACGTGGATCATTTCCAGTTTTGATCGGTTGTTTTGGCATCAGCAAGTCGTCGTAAATCGCCTGTGCGTGCTTCAGTAGCGACTGGCGAGATGATGTATACTTAGATTAAGGTATAGTAGACGACTTGATGTATGTTTTTCGCTCGTCCTGTTTTGATGCGCTTGCAACGCATTGGGGGGGGGCGAGAGCCGTCTCGTGTGGTATGGCGCGTTTGGGGATTTGAGTATGTCACATTGTGCGCTGATCGTGGATGACGATGAGCATACCCTGTATTTCATCGAACAGGTGCTGCGTCCACTTCAGTTGGAAATTTTGAAAGCCGCCAATGGCGAGCAGGCCCTTGCGTATTTGCAGCAGTCTACGCCTGCTATTCTGTTTCTTGATCTGCTGCTCCCGCGTATCAGCGGGCTTGATGTGTTGAACTACGTCAGCAGCGCCCCGCATTTGAAAATGATGTATGTGGTGGTGGTGAGTGCCCATGACCCGTACCATTTTAACGTTCCCATGCCCCGCGCCGATGTTTATTTGGTAAAACCGGTGCGCCCGAAAGAAATTCTCACCGCCGCTGAATTTGCCATTTCTCAACAACCTGTCTGATCTTCTTCACATAGCCCCTATTCTTCAAATCATGTAGAATCCTTTACTGACTCATGTGGGAGCAGTGAAGGTTATGGCATTTGATTTTGAGGCATTGGTCGGTCATTTGTATGTGGTCGGGGGGCGGGCGATTAATGCCCAACCGCCCGGTATGCTGGTGGAAGTGGCTCCGAAGAAATCGGCGCGAGGGCGCGAACTGGACACGATTTTTGTGCTGGTATCACCTTCAGGGGATGCGACAGCCCCGGCTGCATTTTATGAGCAGATGTCCACACTGGCCGCCGAACGTTATTTCAACAGCACCGGCAGCGTGACAGCGGGGTTGCGGACGATTTATACCTCGCTGAATCAGGATTTGATCGAGCATAACGAAAGCGGCAAGCGCCCCTACGAAGCCAATCTGGTGTGTGCCGTTTTGCATGAGAACGAGGTGTTTGTCTCGCGGGTCGGGTCGAGCGTGGCGGTCATTCGCTCCGGGGAAGAAATCACCTCGTTTCCGGTAGATTTTAGTAACGATGAGGCGCTGGTTGGCCCGCCGCTGGGTGTGCATCCTGTCCCGGACATCAAAATGTCTCGCTATAAGGTGGAAGCCAGCACCCGACTGGTGCTGGGCGATATGCGCCTTGCCGATATGGATAGTGTGCATCTGGCCGCTGGATTGAAGGCGGCAGAAATCGCCGACATGCTGACGGCTTTGAAGGATTATTCGGGGCCGCAAATCACCCTGCTGGCGGCGGAATTTGTGCCGCCAGACGCGCCTTCTCCGGTCAGCGTCAAAGAGAACCGGACTTCTTCCCGCGTGGCTGCTGCGCCGCCGACAGAGGGGACGCCTGCCGCAGCGCCGCCCCCGCCCCCGCCGCCTGCTACCCGCCCCCGACGGGTTCCGTTGGTGGGGTTGCGCCGTCTGGTCGGGTCGGTGGCTGGATTTCTGGCGAATGTGTTGACGGGAATCAACCGGATGCTGGATCGGCTGATTCCGCAGCCCGCCGAAGGCCAGCGTAGCTGGTTACGCACGCCCACCGCGCTGGTCATCACCATTCTGATTCCGGTGCTGATCGTGGGGCTGGTGGTGGTGCTGGGCGTGGGCGGCACCGGACAGAGCGAATATGAGTTGTGCGTACAGGAAGCCAGCAAGACGGCAGTGGTGGCGCGTAGTATCGCTTCGAGCGATGTCAACGGCACGCTGGCCGGATGGAACGCGGTGATTAGCATTGTGGATCGCTGCAATGATATTCGCGCCGGTGATCCGGCGCTGGCGGCGCTGACCCGTGAAGCGCAAAATGTGATTGACCTGCTGTTTCAGGTGGAGCGCCGCGAAACCTACCTGATCGAATCCTTCCCGAATGCCATGCTCACCCGCGTGGTGTTGCAGGGCGTGGATATGTACACGCTGGATTCGCAAAATCAACTGGTTTACCGCGTGACTCTCGGTGAAGATGGGCGGAGTGCCGTGCCGAACTCGCGCATCGCCATTCCTTCGATGCGGTTGGGGGCGACGGTGGGCGCGTTCCGGGTGGGCGAACTGGTGGATATCACATGGTCGGAAGAAACCACCCAGATTCTCGCGCTGGATCGGACGGGACTGTTGATCGCGTGTTCACCGCGCTTCTTGCAAAGCTGCGAAGCCCAGCAGTTATTGGCCGCCGAACGCTGGGTGACGCCCACGCATGTCCGGTTGTGGCAGGGGCGTTTGTACATTCTCGATGTGGGCGCGAACCAGATTTGGCGCTACGAAAGTTCCGGCGGCACGTATGCCAACTCCCCCAGTGAGTATTTTGTGGGAACAGGGCGACCGGATATTCGCAACACGGTGGATTTTGGCATTGATGACAAGGGCAGCGTGTACATTCTCACCGCGCAGGGACAAATTACAAAGTGGGTATCGGGCAGCTTGACTTCGTTCTCGTTCGCCAATTTCCCGGATGGACAGCAGATGTCCTCTGCCGACGGTATGTATTTGAACAGCGCCCCTATCGCACAGGGGATTTTCATCGTGAGCAGCGCGAATCGCACCATTTACGAAACCACGTTGGCGGGGACGTTTAGCGCCAGCTATCGCGTGGTAAATGAAGACGATTTCGCGTCACTGGCCAGCGTGGTGGCGGATGCCAATCAGCAGATGATTTATGCGCTTTCGGGCAATTCGATCTTCGGGCTGGATAAGCTACGCCCCGGTCAATCGAACGGTTCGTAGGCGAACCGCAGGGTATACAGCCGCCGCTGCTGCGCTATAATGCGCCCGCGTTTTGTGTTGGTCAGGCGGAGGACGTGGTGGTTCCGCGTGCTTCGTGAGGAGAGGGTTTTTGATGCGAATTCCGGGATGGTTGTTCGTGGTGGGTGTGCTGGTGCTGGTGGCATTCACCGCGCTAGGATCGGTGGTGGGCTATTCGGTGGCGCGGCAGGTTGCCATTGATGCGGGGAACGCGGGCGTTCAGTTTGTCCCCTTAACGGTCAATTCGCTGCCCACGCCTACGTCCACGCCAGCGCCGGTGGCGGTACTGCCAACCCCGACGCCTCTGACCGATGCGGCAGTGCCAACCCCGATCGTGCCTGCCGTCCCCACGCCGACGGTTGATCCCGCAGCGCAGTACATGTGGAACGACCCGCACCGCTTCACGCTGCTGCTGCTCGGTATTGACCAGCGGCGTTCGGTGCAGGAACCCGGCCCTTTCCGTTCCGATACGATGATCGTGGTGAGCGTTGATCCGGTCAAAAAGACGGCGGGCTTGCTTTCAATCCCGCGTGATCTGTGGGTGGGCATTCCCGGTTTCAAGCAGGGGCGAATCAATACCGCGAACTCGTTAGGCGATAGCAGTGGCTATCCCGGCGGCGGCCCCGCGCTGGCAGCGGAAACTGTCCGGCAGGTGTTGGGCATCTCCATTGATAAGTATCTCCTCATCAACTTCGACGTGTTCACCACGATTGTGAACACCATCGCGCCGGGTGGCGTGGAAGTATGCGTGAAGGAAATGATTGACGACCCCGATTATCCTGACGCGGGATACGGCACAATTGCCGTGCATTTTGAACCCGGTTGTCAGGTGTTGGATGCTGAACACTTGCTGCAATATGCCCGCACCCGCGCTACGGCTGGCTCGGACTTTGACCGCGCTGCCCGTCAGCAAGAGGTGTTGAAGGCGCTGCGCGAGAGCGTGCTGAACGTGGGCGGGATCACGAACTTCATCGGTCAAGCGCCTGTGTTGTGGAATGAACTGGCCGGCAGTTTTAACACCAATATGACGATGGATGAAATTCTGCGCTTGGGGTCACTGGTGCAGGAAATCCCCCGTGAGAGCATTCATTTCGGGCAAATTGACAACCTGTATGTTGATCTGGCGACGACCAACACGGGTGAGCAGGTGCTTCTGCTCAAGACGAACGCGGTGCGCCTGCTGCTTCAACAGGTGTTCAACCCGGAAGATGGTTTGACTGTTTCCGATTTGCGTACCCGTTCGGAACCCGAACAGGCGACTATCGCGGTGTTTAACAATACCGATGTGGCGGGGCTGGCGGGGCAAACCCGCGACTGGCTGGCGGGACGCGGGGTGAATGTGAACAGCGTGGGCAACCCGCCCACACCCGACAATGCCGATACGGTTATTCAGGTGTATACGGGCAAAATCTGGACGGCGAAATATCTGGCGGCGCTGATGGGACTGCCGCCGGAACGGGTGCGCCCCGGCGCGGATGGCATCACCAGCGATGACATTGCGATCATCGTGGGGCCAGATATACAGACGGTGCTGCAAACGCCGTAAGTCGAAAGACGGACGGCGATAACAAAAGGGGGCCGATGCGCCCCCTTTTTGATTCACAGGTTGCGGTTTAGAACCAGCCGCGCCGCTGGAACCGTTCTTCTTTCCAGGGGTCGGCTTCGTTGTGATACCCTGCGTTTTCCCAGAAACCGGGCTTATCCACCGTGCTAAATTCCAGCGCCCGCAGGAACTTGGCGCTTTTCCAGAAGTACAGCTTGGGGACGAGCGTGCGCAGCGGTGCGCCGTGATCTAGTTCGAGCATCTTTCCATCGTACTTATAGGCCAGCAGTACGTTGTCATCCATCATGGCTTCCAGCGGCGTGTTGGTGGTGTAGTCGTAATCGCAGTGCGCGATCACATATTTGGCGCTGGGCTTCACCCCGAATAATTTGACGAAATCGCGGAACAGCACCCCTTCCCACACCATGTCGAACTGGCTCCAGCGGGTGACACAATGGATGTCGGTGGTGATGGTGGTGGTAGGAAGCTGTTGAAATTCCGCCCATGTCCAGCGCATCTCTTTTTCAACTTCCCCGAACACGCGCAAATCCCATGTTTCAGGGTTGAAGGGTGGGTTGGGGCCGTAGGTGAGAACCGGGAATTTCTGTGTTAGAGATTGACCGGGAGGGAGGCGGCCTTCGCTTTTGATCTGCTCTTCCTGTTTGCGGCGTTTGAGAAAATCCACAGAAGTACCATCCTTGCTCAAATGCCCACCGCCGCAGGGCGCGGTTGGGCAGGGACGAAGGTGAAATTGAGGCTCATTATAGCGCAGGTCTGAGGAAGCATGCGGCGCTGTTCCTGAAATTCTCATGCAGAAACAGCCGCCAGCGAAATGGCCGCCGAAGCTAGAAGAAGGGATTCACCAGCAGTTCCACCTGAATCTTCATCAGGCCAAGCGTCAGTTCATCGCCGTGCCGCAGCGGATACAGTTCGCCGGGTTTCATCCATTCGCCGTTCAGCCGTGTGCCGTTGGCGCTGTTGTTATCCTCGATGTTCACCCGTTCGCCATCCAGCTTGAAGTGCATGTGTTCGCGTGAAACGCCCAGATCGCCACCGCCGAACGGCCCTAAATCCACATCCGGGAAGAAACCGGTGTCCGGGTTGGCGCGTCCCACCGTGATCTGGTTGGTGAGGTCGAAAATCAATTCGGTTTGCAGGTGCATCAGCCGTAATGAGATGCGCCACGGCCGGGGCATCCCGATGTCAATCGGTTTTAGCGTGGGTTCGGCGGTAGCCGCCACCGCACGGGGTTGGTCAAGTTTGCGGGTCTTGCCGGACATAAAAGCGACTCCTGACCACGATAAATTCAAGTGTGGAGACTAGATTACATTCACCATAATATACGCATTTGCCCCCTCCTGTCTACCAATTCGTCCGTACAAAATCTTTATATGCGGATGACCCCCCCTCCGGCTTCCGCTTGTTCGCTGCAATGCGGCGGGGCGATTTTTCGCATGGTGTCACCTGATTTTGAGGAACAACATCAGATGGGTTCTGCTACAAGTCTTTATAGAATGATGTAAGCATGAATTGGTCATAAGGGGGTAGCGATACCCGAGAAGGAGCATCAGGGTGGATGATCCACGTATTCTGGAACTGCGCGAACGGCGTCAGCGTGCGCGTTTGGGCGGGGGTGAAGAACGCATCCGCAGGCAGCACGAAAAAGGCAAACTGACCGCCCGCGAACGGCTGGAAATTTTGCTGGATGCGGGCACTTTTCAGGAGTTGGAGCCGTTTATCACCCATCAAGGCGGCGACGGAATGCCGGTTGGCGAGAAGATTCCGGGCGAGGGCGTGGTCACGGGCTACGGACAGATTGACGGGCGCACGGTGTACGTCTACGCGCAAGATTTCACGGTATATGGCGGCACGCTGGGCGAGATGCACAGCCACAAGATTTGCAGGGTGATGGATCTGGCGCTGCGCGATGGTACGCCGATCATCGGCCTGATCGATTCGGGCGGGGCGCGTATACAGGAAGGGGTGAAAAGCCTCGCCGGATACGCGCAGATTTTCCGGCGCAACGCCCAGTATTCGGGCGTGGTGCCGCAAATCAGTGTGATTCTGGGGCCGTGTGCGGGCGGCGCGGCTTATTCCCCGGCGCTGACGGACATGATTATCATGACCGAAAAAACCTCGTATATGTTCATCACGGGGCCGGAAGTCATTAAAACGGTGACGGGCGAAAGCATCAGTCAGGATGTGCTAGGCGGCTGTCAGGTACACATGGAGATTAGCGGTACGGCGCATCTGGCTGGACGGGACGAGCGCGAGTCGCTGCTGTTGTGCCGGACTATGCTGGGGTATCTCCCTTCTAACAATGCCGAAAACCCGCCGCACTTCGACAGCGGTGATGACCCGACGCGGATGGATGCGGCGCTGAACAGCATTGTGCCGTTAGACCCGACGGTGGCCTATCAGATGCACGAAGTCATCGAGCGTGTGGTGGATGCCGGTTCGTTTCTGGAAATTCAGCCGTTGTATGCGCGGTGTGCCATCATCGGGTTGGCGCGTATCGGCGGGCATAGTGTGGGGCTGGTGGCGCAGGAACCAAGCGTTATGGCTGGCGTGATTGACATTGACGCCGCCGACAAGATCGCCCGTTTCGTGCGCTTTTGCGACTCGTTCAACCTGCCGCTGGTCACGTTCGTGGATTCGCCGGGGTTTCTGCCGGGTATTCAGCAGGAGCATGGCGGCATTCTGCGGCACGGCGCGAAAGTGCTGTATGCCTATTCGGAGGCGACGGTTCCCAAGATCAGCGTGATTACGCGCAAGGCTTATGGCGGCGCGTATGTGGTGATGAGCAGTAAATATCTGGGGACGGACATCAACTACGCATGGCCTAGCGCGGAAGTGGCGGTGATGGGCGCGGAAGGCGCGGTCAATATCCTGTACAAGTCACAGATTCAGCAGGCCGCCGACCCCGAAGCCGAACGGCAGCGGTTGGTGATCGAGTACCGTGCGCAGACGGGCAGCCCGTATCGCGCCGCTGAAGCGGGTTTTGTGGACGATGTGATCGAGCCGCGTGAAACCCGCCCCAAACTGATTGTCGCACTCGGCGCAATCCGCGAGAAGATCGCCACCAACCCGCCACGTAAGCATGGGAACATCCCACTATGAGCGATATGAGTGATGTGCTGCTGATTACGGTGGTGGGGATGGGGCTGGTATTTTCTGGGATCATTTTGCTATGGGGGCTTATCGCGCTTTTGATGGGCATTGATGCCCGGTTGCAGCGCCCCGCCGATCCGGTTTTGTCACCGGAAGCCGCCGACGAGGACACTCGCTCTGTCCGCCGTGCCAGAGCTGCTGCACTGGCAGTCGCGGCGGCGGTGGCGCTGGATACCCTGCGCCCGCCCACCCCGCGCCCGCACTCGCTGCCGTTGATTAGCGCGTGGCAGGCGGTGTTGCGTACCAATCAGTTGAAACGAGGCCGACGATGAAGCTATTCGTCACCGTAGACGGTGAACGGTTTGAAGTGGAAATTGAAGATGTTCGCGCTCGCCCGGTGGTGGCGGTGGTGGATGGGATGCGCTACGCGGTCGAGGTAGCAGAGGCGGAAGCGGCCAGCAGCGCCCCCCCTGTGGTCGCTCGTCCGGCGGGGAGCGTGTCTGTGCCGGCGAACGCGAACGCGAACGCGGACGTGCGGCAGGTGCTGGCTCCCATGCCGGGAGTGGTGGTCGAAGTGGCGGTGAAGCCCGGTGATCGGGTGGAACCCCGTCAGCCGTTGATCGTGCTGGAGTCGATGAAGATGAAAAATGTCATCCGGGCGACGGTCAGTGCGACGGTGGAAGCCGTCCATGTCAGCAACGGGCAGGGTGTGAAGCACCGCGATGTGCTGGTGACGTATGGACGGTAGCGCACTGGTGACGGAACTGACGCGAGGGTTGGCGGCTTTCGATGCGGGTCGGGCGGTGATGATCTTCGTCGGGGTCGTTTTGATCGCGCTGGCGGTCATAAAGGAATACGAGCCGGTGCTGCTGCTGCCGATTGGTTTTGGCTGCATTCTGGCGAATATCCCGATGACCGGCATGACCGAACCCGGCGGCTTGTTCGATACGCTCTATCAGGCAGGAATCGCCAGCGAATTGTTCCCGCTGCTGATCTTCATCGGCGTGGGCGCGATGATTGATTTCAGCCCGTTGCTGGCACAACCGCGCATGGTGCTGCTGGGCGCGGCGGGGCAGTTCGGGATTTTTGGCACGCTGATCGTGGCGCGGTGGTTGGGGTTCCCGCTGAATGAAGCTGCCTCGATTGGCGTGATCGGCGCGATTGACGGCCCCACTTCGATCTTCGTGGCGACCAAACTCGCGCCCAACCTGCTCGCCCCGATTGCAGTAGCGGCCTATTCGTACATGAGTTTGATCCCGATCATTCAGCCGCCGGTGATGCGGTTGCTCACCACCCCTGCCGAACGGCGCATTCGCATGGTTTATACGCCGCGTCCGGTGTCAAAAACGGTGCGGGTGGCCTTCCCGATTGTGGTCACGCTGGCGGTCGGGCTGTTGATTCCAGATGCCACGCCGTTGATTAGTATGCTGATGCTGGGGAACTTGCTGCGCGAAAGCGGTGTGGTGGAACGCCTGAACAAGATGGCGCAGAACGAACTCATCAACATCGCCACGCTGTTTTTGGGGCTGACCATCGGTTCCACGATGGGCGCGGCGCAGTTTTTGAACGGTCAGACGATCCTGATTCTGGTACTCGGTCTAGGTGCGTTTGTGCTAGATACGGTGGCCGGCTTACTGTTTGGCAAGCTGTTGTGCCGGCTAACGGGCGGGGCGATTAACCCGCTGATCGGCGCGGCGGGCATTAGCGCCTTCCCGATGGCGGGGCGGTTGGCGGCACAGACCGCGCAGAACGAGGATTACGACAATTTCATCCTCATGCACGCGATGGGCGCGAATACTGCCGGACAACTGGGCAGCGTGATGGCGGGCGGTATCCTGTTGGCGCTGGTCAGCGGGTATCTGGGATAGCGGTTCGCGCAGCAGCCATACGGCACGTTTGTGTACCGGTTGCAATATGTATCGTAATTCCAACGGTACGTCATGGGCATAGTGTTGCTATAATGAGTGAGGTCTGTACTTCGCATACCGAGAGCGAGAATGCTGATGGCCGCCCAATTGATGGAAACGTTGCTGGTGAGCGCCGATGGAAAGGCGTTCGTCAAGGCTTTGAATGCTGATACCTACCGTGTGACAATGGTGGGTGAGCCGGATAAGGCGATGGAAACGCTGCGCGATTCGCGCTTTGATCTGATTTTGCTAGATGACCGCATGTTCCCCGGTGATATTCTGACCGTGGTATACGAGATCAAGCGGCGCGTGCCGTTGGTGCCGGTTCTGGTGTTGACCAATAGCGACGACACCGCTTACTACAACGACTTGATGGAAGCGGGCGCAGATGATTACCTGACCAACGCCACTGTTCCCGACGAACTCAACCGCCGCTTCAAGCTGATTTTGCGCCAGCGCCGCAGTGCCCAGTTGTTGATGCAGCGCAACCAGAATTTGCAGGCGATCACGCTGTTGTCGCGGCGGATGCACAGCGCCACCGAACCCCCCGCGTTGATTCAGGAAACCATTGAAATCGCTTGCAGCACCTTCAAGCTGTACGGGATGGCGATTGTTCTGACCGATGGGGATGCTTACCAGTTTTATGCTGGCAAAGAAGGGGATGCAGCGGCGGGGAACCTGACCGAGAGCATTGTGTACCTGAAGGATTACGACCCGTTCCGCCGCGTGATTCAAAGCGGAATTGTGCAGGTGTCTAAGAATGTGGTCAGTGATCCCTATTATGTGCCCATTCCTGCACTGCCCAGCCCGGAGTCAGCCATCTTCCTGCCGTTGACCTATCAGGAACACAAGATTGGCGCGATGGCAGTTTTCGGCACTGGACGCGCTCCGCTTACCCATGACGACTTGTTGATCTACGAGTTGTTTTCGTCGCAGTTCACAGTGGCGTTGCACAATTCCCGTCATTACCACAGCCAGCGCATCAGCGGGCAATCCAGTCAGCACCTTCTCCGCGCATGGCAGCGGTTCATCAACCTGAAAAGCTATGACGAAGTGGCGACCCATCTACAGCAGTTGGTGGAGGATATACCGAACGTCACCCGTTCGCTGGTCTGGATGTACAACATGGATCCTTCTGCGCCGACGGTGGTGCGGGCGCGGGGCGAAGATGCGGTGGCGGCTTTCGAGCAGATTGAACAGAACGGGCAGATGGAACTGCTGCTCCAGCAGATTGATGATCGGCGGATGCAGCCC
>CAIPFY010000389.1 GCA_903864435.1 uncultured Chloroflexota bacterium
CCCCTGTACACGAGGGTCGGGTAGGTCACTGAAACAGGTTTCCAGACTAGTTGGCATATCGCTAGACATCACTTGTTCCTCATTTTTTCCCGATTATCCCCCTCCTTTCATTTTGAAGCGATTACCCTGCGACGCGAATCTAGCGAATTTCAACATTCATTATATCTTTTTACAGTTAGCGGCTGGAACGCTCCGGCAGGCTGCTGCACGCCGCGCTCAAGCGCAGGTATTCGCCCTTCACCCACCCTTCTTGGTCGCCTACGCTGCCGTACCACCACGACGAATCGGCGGTGCGCCCTACCAGCATCAGCGACGAATCGAACGGCACGGTAACGATCAGGTCAGCGCCCGTATCCGGCTTCGCCCGCACATTCACGTTATACAGCGCCAGCGCCATGCAAGGCGTGGGCGCGGTGACGGTGGGCGGCGGGGTGCGCGTGGCAAAGGCGAAACGGGTGGCGGTAGCGGTCGCTTCTGGACGCGGGGTGCGCGTCAGCGTGGGCGTGAAAGTGGGGAACGGCGTGGCGGTCAACGTGGGCGCCAGCGTGCCACCGCTGCTCTGTACATTGGCAACCGATGTCAAGCGGATGGGAGTCGCGGTTGCCAGCGCGGGCACAAGCAGATTGGTCGCCGTCATGGGAACAGTGACCGAGGCGACCAACAGCAGCAGGCCGATGCCGGCACCCAGTCCCCCCCGCGAACCCTTCAGCTTTTCCGGGCGGCGCAGTTCCAGCAACAGCACCAGCAGGCTCACAACCGCCAGCGCCGCGCCCACGCCCTGCGTCCCTACAGTGAGCAGCGGATGAGGCGCGGCACTTTGCGAACCCGCCACCAATCCCGCCAACGGCAGCAGCGCGGCAAGAAACGCCAGCAGCAGCCCACGAAAACCGGCACGGGCACTGCCGCGCAGCGTTTGAATGAACGCATACAACACATACAACAGGGCGAACAACGCGCCTGCAACAGTCAAGAGGAGTCCCAAGAAGCACCTTCAGGGATAACACCTAGCATAACAAAATGATTATGCGGCAGTCAGGGGGCTATTGTCTACGCTCAGGCGCAAACAATCACGAGTCTCTCAGCGAAACCGCCGCGAGAAACTCCTCCACCACGCCCTCCGGCGCACGCGAACAGCGATCCGCCGGATAACGCAGCACGTTCAGTCCGGCGGCGTGCAGCGACTTGTCGCGCTGCTGATCGGTGGCGGCGGCGCGTTCGTGCTGCGGCCCATCCACTTCCAGCGCCGTCCAGCGTCCGGCGTGATACACCATGAAATCCACTTCTCGCGTCTGATGATAATCACCCGCCGCGAGTCGCACTTTCACGCCCGCCGTGAACAGCAACCCGCGCTGGTCAAGCGCCTTAGCGATTTTGACCTCGGATTGCGAGCGCAGCGTCAGGCCGTGCCACGCCAGCGCCCGGTAGTCGTCGGCGGCACGCTGCGGACGGTAGGCGCGTTCCGGTTCGGCAGGCGGGGCGCGGCGGGAGAGCGCCTCGATCTGGCGCGAAAGCGTTTTGTAGTGACTGCGCTGGCGGCGCGGCGCGGGGTCGGTCAACACAAACACACCCAGCACGGCGATCAACAGCGGCGCGACCTGCGCCCCCAGTCCGGGCGTCAGGCGCAGCAGGTCGAGCGTTGCGGCGGCGATTCCGATCACCACCGCCGCGATGAGTAGCGGACGGCGAACACGAACAAGCATCGGCATTGGCACAAGTCCCCCTACAAATAATCAGGGGCATGATGTGTGTCATGCCCCGAACCTCACTCCCTGCCCCTTTAGATGTCAGCGGGTTATCCGGTGGTTTTCATGCCCGCCGCGATGCCATTCACCGCCGCCAGCACATTCCGCATGATCGAACGGTAATCGCCCGAATCCGAGCGTTCAGCGCGGAGTTGGCGCAGCAGTTCCACCTGAATGAAGTTCAACGGGTCTACATACGGGTTGCGGCGCTCAATCGAACGCTGCATCACGGGCGAATTGTTCAGCAGTTCGCTCTGTCCGGTCACGCGGCACACGATGGCACGGGAGCGAATGTATTCTTCCTGCATCTCGTTGAACACGCTCTCGCGCAAAGTGGAATCGTGAACCAGCGACGAATACAACTGCGCGATGCCCATATCGGCCTTCGCCAAGTCCAGTTGCGCGTTTTCCATCAAAGCGCGGAAAAACGGCCATTCGGCGTACATCTTGCGCAACAGCACCATGCCCGTCGTGTGCGTGTCGCAGTACGAGTCCAGCGCGAAGCCCACGCCATACCAGCTCGGAATGATGGCGCGGCTCTGCATCCACGAGAACACCCAAGGAATCGCACGCACATCGGTGAACCCGCCGCCCGTTTTACGCTTGGCAGGGCGCGAACTGATGGGCAGGTTGGCGAGTTCGTTGATGGGCGTGGCCTGCTGCCAGTATTCGACAAAGCCGGGTGTTTCATAGACGAACTTGCGATAGGCTTTGCGACCGCTTTCAGCCAGATGATCCATCGCCTCGCGCCAATCAGCGGGAATCTCTTTTTCTTGAGGAGCGCCCAGCGCCAGCAGCACCGCGTTCGTCACCTGATGCAAGTGGCGGCGGGCGATCTGCTCGTTGCTGTAGCGATAGGCGATCACTTCGCCCTGCTCGGTGATTTTAATGTCCCCCTGCATCGAACGCGGGGGTTGCGACAGAATCGCCTGATGGGTGGGGCCGCCGCCGCGCCCGATGCTGCCGCCGCGCCCGTGAAACAGTTCCAACCGGACGCCCTGCGCCGCGCACATATCCGCCAGATTTTGCTGGGCGGTATATAAATTCCAGTTGGAAGCCAGATAGCCGCCGTCTTTGCCGCTGTCGGAGTAGCCAATCATAACCTGCTGGCGATTGCCCCGCGCTTGCAGATGCTTGCGATATTCGGGGTTGGCGAACAGCGCGGTCATCACAGCAGGGGCGTTCAACAGGTCGTCAATCGTCTCGAACAGCGGCACAAGGTCAATATCATTCTGGATGCCCACTTCCCGCGCCAGTAGCAGCAGCGACAGCGTATCGCTCGGTTGCTGGCTCATGCTGGCGATCACGGTATCAATCACATCCTTGCCGTACCGCTTATGCGCCGCAGCAATCATGCGCCATGTGGCGATAATCTTGTTGGTACTCTCGCTGAAGCGCGGTTCGGCGGGGAAGAACGGGCGCGGGTTGGCAATCTCCGTCGTCAGGAGCGTTTGCTTATCTTTTTCGTCCAGCCCTTTGTAGCTGGACGTGCGTCCGTAGCTGCGGAACATCTCATCGAAGGCCGCCGCGTGCAACCGCGAATCCTCGCGCACATCCAGCGGAACGAGATACAACCGGAACAGACGCACCTTCTGCATCAGCCGCCGCAGCGCACCGGCAGCGGTGTAGCGCCCCCGGTTGCGGCGCAGGCTGCTCTCGACCAGTTTCAAGTCATCGTACAGTTCAAGGTAATCGCTGTATTCTTCGCGCTCCAGCCGCCCGCGTATCAGGTTCATCTGCTGGCGGTAAAACTCGGTGGGGAAGCGTTCATCCAGCCCGCCCGCTGCAATCACACTCTCGCGCAGATCGTCCGAGATGGGCGACTCGTCCGCAGAATGCGTCAGGTGGTCACTGAGGAACGCGATTTCTTCCAGATACACGCGCCGCGCCGCCGCGCTCAGGGTACGCAGCGTATCCAGCGTGACCTCTGGCGTGACGTTCGGGTTGCCGTCTCGATCACCGCCAATCCACGAGGCGTAGCGCAGGAAGGGCGGCAGTTCCGACCAATCGGCATCCGGGTAGTGCGCTTCGAGGGCGAGGCGCAGATCGTCGTACACATCCACCACCACATCCATAATGACCGAGGTGATGAAGTACAGCCCGAAGTCCACTTCGTCCGCCACCGTTGCACGGGAGGCGCGGGTCGGGCGGGTCTGCCACAGCGATTCCACTTCACCCAACACCGTTGCTTCCAACTCCGCTTGTTCACGCGGCAACAGCGACTCGCGGTCACGGAAGGACATCAATTGCGCGATGCGCCGCAGCTTAATCAGCACTTCCTTGCGCTTGGCTTCGGAAGGGTGCGCCGTCAGCACCAGCCGCACCGAAATGTTATCCAGCAGCGCCCGCACCTGTTCGGCGCTCAATCCGGCCTTGTGCAGTGTACTCACCGCATCCGTGATGGACTCGCTCACGCGGCCTTCGATTTCGCGTTGGCGCAAGGTGCGGATGCGCTGCAAATCTTCGGCGATGTTGATAAGCTGAAAGTAGTTGCTGAAGGCTTTGATGAGGATGCGCTTGGCATCCAGATCGAGGCTGTGTATCCGCGCCGCCAATTCAGCCGCCGCGCCCGGTTCTTCGCTGCGGCGGGCTTTGGCTTTCGCCCGCACATCCTCAACCAGTTCCAGCGCCCCGTCGCCATGCTGCTCTCGAATCACCATGCCCAGCAGATTGCCCAGCAACCGGATGTCGGCGCTCAGGG
>CAIPFY010000390.1 GCA_903864435.1 uncultured Chloroflexota bacterium
CACCACCGGCACGACGACCTGCCCCACCGCCTCATGGAAGCGCATACAGTCCTGCGGCGTGTAATCGGCGCGGGTCATCTGCCGCCAGCGCAGAGCGCGGTAATCCGGCAGTCCGGCGTGTGCGGCCTGCTGACGGCGCAGGTGCATCAGGTCACGCCACAGCATGTTGAGCGCCTCCCGATCTTGCAGGCAGCGTTCCATCGAAAGCCGCCATGCCCGTTCGCGCCGCGCCCGATCTATGCTCAGGGCAGCGGCGGCTACTGCCACCAGCGGTTGCTCCACGCCGTCCCACGACACAGTTTGCGCGGCGCGGATGCGGTCGTAGTGGTTGCCGAGGGTTTGTTCCGTTGTCAGCAGGGGGAGATTAGCGGCGGAATACGCGCCCACTTCCAGCGCGATATGGCGCAGCGGAGCCGCGAATTGAGCCGGTTGTAAGCCGCTTGCCAGCAGTTTGTGGCGCAGACGTTGCTCGGCGGCATCTGCCGGTTCTTTGATCGTCGTCAAGAAATGATCGAAACGGCGCTCAACTTCGGCGTCGGTGGTGTCCTGCGTGATGCCACACCACCCGCGCCAGTAAGCCTCGTCCAGATGTTTGCCCAACCTGCCCCAGTCGCGCATCCAGTCGTCCAGCGTGGCGGCGGTCAGCGGACGCGCTTCCAGTTCGGCGTAGAACGGAGCGATGTCATCCCATGTCCACGTCATAAAATCGGGAAAACCCGGCAAGTGCAGTGCCATATTGCAACGAGACCTCAGTCGCCATCTACCAGCGCCCTGAGTTTAACCAGTGTGTTCCAATTGCGCCCTGTCCCCGCTGTGCCAAGTTGTTTTTCAATCCATGCCGTCGAGAGTTTGCTGCGCCCCATGCCTTCCCCAAAGTACAGGTAGACTTCCTCACCGTTGAAGGCCACTGTTTCGGGCGGCTTCACCCCCGCTGCCACCGCCGCCATCCCTTCCGGCGCGGGCGCGTCTGCCAGAAACAGTACCAGAATCTTATCCGGCGCTTCCATCTGTGCGGCGCTATAGGGGTGTGCGTGCATCAGTGTGCGCCACTGTTCGGGCGTGCGCAGCATGATGCGCACCTCGAAGCCGAACGTGCGCTGAATGCCGTCCTCAATCAATCGGGTGAGCGCGGGGATGTCGGTCTGGTCGGTGGTGAACACGGCGTTCCCACTCTGGAGCAGAGTTTGCACCTGCGTGAAATCCAACGACTCGTACAGGCGCTTGAGATCGGCCATCGGCACGCGCTTGTTGCCACCGACGTTAATCCCGCGCAGGAGCGAAATCATGTTTGGCATAGTCTTTGACCCTGTGTTATTTGTTCCATTCTAGGCGCGTCCCCTTCGGAAAACCAACTGCGGCAGCAGAGGTAATGACCGGCGCAGATGCGGTGTCTATAGGATAGTGTATGGACGCAGCCACCGCTGTGATAATGAGGAGTATCGTTGTGAACGACCTGCCAATGACCGCTGGTAAGCCCGTTGTTGTGACCGAAGCCACCTTCGAGACGGAAGTCTTGAATTCCGAAACGCCTGTACTGGTGGACTTCTGGGCGGAATGGTGTGGCCCCTGCCGGGCGGTCGCGCCGACACTTGAAAAGCTGGCAAAAGAATTTGACGGCAAAGTGAAGATCGCCAAAGTGAACGTGGATGAGAATCCGGGGCTGTCGCAGGCCTTCAACATCATGAGCATTCCCACCATCATGTGCATTAAAGAACGCACACTGGTGTTCAGCCAACCGGGTGCGCTGCCCGAACCGGCCTTCCGCGAGCTGCTCACGCAGCTGGTGTCGCTGGTCATCCCGCCGGAAGCCAAGCAGCAAGCGCAGTAGGTCAATCGTACTAATTTCATCGCTGTAAAGCCGCCGCCGTTGAAACGGGGGCGGCTTTTCGTTAGGATTCAATGGTGATATTCGACCTGTAAAGTATTTCCGCCCATGAATGGGTAGGGGAAAGCGAAAAATTGTGGTTGCGAATACGTTACCCAAACCCACCGGGGCAGAGAACGTCCTCTGGGATTTATCGGTTTTTTATGCCAGCGTAGATGATCCGGCGATTGAGCGCGACATGGCGAGCGTGGCCGCCGAGGTGGACGCTTTCGCCAGCGCCTATCGCGGGCGGGTGGCACAGCTGGATTCGGAGGAAATGTACGAGGCGATCAAGGCGCTGGAAACGATCTATGACCGCGCCGGACGCTTGGATAACTTCGCTGAACTGCTGTACGCCACCGACACCATCAACCCGCAGTACGGAGCGCTGGTGCAAAAGCTGACCGAGTACGGTTCGCAACTGGGGCAGAAGATGGTGTTCTTCGATCTCGAATGGAACAAGGTGGACGAAGCGGCGGCACAAGCCCTCGTGCAGCAGCCGTTACTCGCCCCTTACCGCCACCTGCTCGAAGCCACCCGCCGTTACCAGCCGTATCTGTTGAGCGAATCGGAAGAACAGATTTTGAGCGAGAAGGCTGTCACCGGACGACTGGCGTGGAATCGCTTTTTCACGCAGTTGGTCAGCGCGATCCGGCTAGATTGGGAGGGCGGCAAAGCCACCATGACACAGGTGTTGACGCTGCTGCACAGCGGCGACCGCGACACGCGCCGCAAGGCCGCCGAAGCCATCACCGCTGGCCTGCGCGAAAAAAGCATGGAACTGACCTTCATTTATAACATTCTGGCGGCGGACAAAGCCTCCGATGATCGGCGGCGCGGTTATCCGTCGTGGATTTCCTCGCGCAACCTCGCCAACAAAGCGCCGGACGCGGTGGTGGATGCGCTGGTGCAGTCCGTCACCAGCCGCTACGATTTGGTCGCCCGTCATTATCGCTTGAAACGGGCGTTGCTCGGTCTGGACGAACTGACCGACTATGACCGCTACGCGCCGCTGCCCTTCAAGCAGAGTGATGTGTTTTACACATGGACGGATGCGAAGGACATCATCCTGACCGCCTTTGAAGCCTTCAGCCCGCGACTGCGCGAAGTGGCGCAGATGTTCTTCGATGGCAACTGGATTCATGCGCCCGTCCTGCCCAACAAACGCGGTGGCGCGTTCTGCTCGTTCACCGTGCCTTCGGCGCATCCGTATGTGTTCGTGAACTACGAAGGCAAAACCCGCGATGTGCAAACGCTGGCGCACGAACTGGGACACGGCATTCATGCCTATCTCGCCGGCAAAGAGCATGGCATTTTCGGCCTGAATACGCCGCTGACCACCGCTGAGATGGCTTCGACCTTCGGCGAAATGCTGGTGTTCAACGACCTACGCGGCAAAGAGGCCGACCCCGAAGTGCAGTTGGCGATGCTCTCCAAGAAAATCGAGGACAGTTTCGCCACCATCTTCCGGCAGATTTCGATGAACCGTTTCGAGGATGCCATGCACACCGCCCGCCGGAGCGAGGGCGAACTGACCACCGAGCGCATTAGCGAGTTGTGGATACAGACGCAAAAGGCCATGTTCGGCGACAGCCTGACACTGACCGACAATTACGGCAGATGGTGGAGTTACATCCCGCACTTTCTGAACACCCCCGGCTACGTGTATGCCTATGCTTTCGGTGAACTGCTGGTGTTGGCGCTGTTCAACCTGTATCAGGAACGCGGTGAGGCGTTCGTGCCGCAATTCCTCGCGGTGCTGGCGGCTGGCGACTCGGATTGGCCGGAGCAGATTCTTGCCAAAGTGGGCGTTGATCTGAGCGATCTGGGCTTCTGGAATCACGGGCTGGCGGCGCTGGAAAAGCTGGTCGAACAGGAAGAAGCACTGGCGAAGCAGTTGTACCCGGAGAAATTCACGACAAGTTGATGTGGAAATTGTTGAAGATACAATGACAAGATAGAAATAAGGAGTGCGATCCATGTATATCAACAGGGTCATCTTGCGTGAAGTGCGGAATTTCAAGGCGCTGGACATCACACTACGAAACGATTGGACTGATGAACCGCTAAAATCCGTACTGTTCACCGGGCCGAATGGCACGGGCAAGACGACCCTGCTGAGAGTGATCGCCGCCCTGTGGGAAAATCTTGAAAAATGGTTACGACTGCGGCGCACGCTGAACGCCGACCAACTGGCGCAGCGTGATCTCTTGGTCAACGCGGGATTAGCCGCAGTCGAAATTCGCGGTTTGCTCGAATGCCCCGTCTGGCTGTTCACGGCTTCCACGCCCGAACATCGGGACGAACTGCGCCAAATTGCCAGTGACCCCACCGCGCAGTTCGTCGGGGAGATTCGCGGGATGCAAGGCCGTCCGCAGTTTGAACCCCGCGATGAACCGGACTGGTTGATGCAGTTGAAGGCCAACAAAGAACGGTTGCAAGTGGGTGCGCCACAGGCACAACCGCTACCGAATTTGTTGTTTCTGGAAGCCGAAACGCGCATCATCACCATGCCCCCGAAACGGGGCGGCGGTGAAGTGTATGCCGAGTCGCTGTACCAGTGGGTTGTGACCTATGAACCGCGTGACCGCTGGGAAGGTCACATCGAAACGATGCTGCGTAACCTGAAAATCCGCGACCCCGAAGCCTTCAAGCAGGTGGTGAAACAGATCAGCCTATTTTTGGGTGGCGACAAAAAAATCACCGATTTCGATGATAACCTGCGCTTGCAGGTGCAAATTGGCAACAACCGCCGCAACAACCACACCATTGATGATCTGAGTTCCGGTGAACGCCAGTGCTTAATTTTGATGTTCATGGTGTCGCGCTGGTTGATGCCGGGTGGAATCGTCCTGATTGATGAACCTGACCTACATCTGCATGTGTCGTTACAGCGTCAGTTCATCCATGCGCTTGAACAGGTTGTGGAAGCGCGGGGCGGGCAGTTGATCGTGACTTCGCATTCCCCGACGATGTGGGAAGAATACAGCGAACGGCAGCGCAGAAAATTGGGGCGTACAGATTATGAATAGCAGAGGTATAGACTGGTCAACACTCGGCGAATCGCAAAAAGGGCTGGCGGTAGAAGGCAAAGACGACAAAGCGATTATTGAGGCGTTTCTGAACACTGGCGAAAAACAGGGACTCTGGCAAAACTGGCGACTGCGGATTGAAGTCAAAGTAGCGGGAAAATTAGATCATGTACTGAGCGAAATGCAATTGGATAATTCCCGTGTGTGGGGGCTAATTGACCGCGATTGGCGGACGGACAACGAACTCACGAGTTGGCAAAATCAGTATCCCCGCTTACGGGTGCTGCCGCGAATCATGATCGAGAACTACTGCATTGACCCGCAGGAAGTGGAACAGATGCTCCCGCCTAAAAAACGCCTCCCGAACCTGCGTGCCGACATCGAAGCGGAACGGGATTTGTGGGTACAAAACGGGGCGCTATGGCAATCGCTGCATCAATCGGGCGCGTTTGAGTTTTGCCGGGGACATGAGCAAGGATACCCGATGGCGCTGCTGCATACGCCTGTCACGGAAGAAACGAAGATACAAACGCAGTTTGACGCATGGCACGCCCACCTTCAGCCCAAAGATGTACTGCTGCACTATCAGCAGATGGTGGAAACCTTCCGCGCCAACGGAATACACCACTACACCCGGCATATTCACGGCAAAAACTTCTTTAAGCAGGTGGTGGTGAAGGTGTTAAATCGGCATTTAGGACAAAAAAGTGAAGCATGGTGGATGGAAACCCTATTTGGTAGCGATGAGATAACCTGTCCACAGGATATTGCCCCCGTGTTACAGCATGTGATCGGCTAAATGTCACCCACAGAGAGGGAGAGGCGTCGAAACAGTCTGCATCCTCATTAGCTGCGACCAATCTCCCACTCATAATCGTGCGGTAAAGTAAGTTGCACGATTGTTAAATATCATGCCTGAATCCATAATAAAGGGATGAATTTTAGCATTCGCAGTGGTTCGGGGGGGGGATGCCCTTCCAGATTCGCCGGTGTACACCCTGCGGTGAACCACCAGAACAAAATTCGGGGTATGATACAGCTAAAGCCTGTGTGGGGAGATCGGGTGTAATGGGAAACAACACTGGCCTACGTGCAACGCTTCTTTTGGCGGTGATCGCCCTGCTGTTCGGCGCGGGGTGCAGCGCCTTGCCCGGTCTGCAAGTCCTCGCCGGACAGGATACGCCAGCCTCGGCGGATCGTGTGGCGGAGCTTTCTGAACTGGTCATGGCGGACAAAACCGGCGTGACCGATCCGGCGCTGTCTTCCGCTGCTGATCGCATCGAATCGGCAACGGGCGATGTGGACATCATCGAAATCCGCAAAGACCTGAACGCCGACACCTTCAACGTCTACATGCTACTCAATACCAACCAGAGTACCACGCAGGCCGAGTTCGTGGCGCAGATTCGCCGCGCCGTCGAACTGACGTGGCAAGGCACGATGAACCAGAGTCAGGGGTCGGACATGATAAAGGTGATTGTCCTCAGCCCCGGCCTCGTTCCCACCCTCGACAAAGGCTTGAGCTTCATCGGGCAGGTGTCGTTCGACTTCGAGATGGCGCGGCCTGAGATTGTGGCCTATCTCGCGGATCGTCCGAACAACACGCAGGACTTCATTGACCTGATCGCACAGGGCAAGCTGAATGTGATCCAGCCCGAACAGACCGAATTCTATCAGGGTGAACCCAATCACCCGATGTTCATGCTGGCCGATCTGGCGGCGCAGGCGCAAGCCCAGCGCAGTAACCAGAACGGCGGCTAGGCACGGCCACCCTGTCCCGCAGTCCCCTGAACCCGTATTCGGGAAGGGGCTGGCGGGGCGCGGGGATCAACACGCAGGGATTCTGACCGCACCCGTCCATCAACCAACCGAGGATTTCACGTATGAGTTTGATGAAAACGGATGATAAGCAACGCAACCTTTCCACCAAACGCTATGCGTGGGAGGGCGACGAAACGCTGGTGCAGCAGCGGCAAAAACTGCGCTACCGCATTCAACGCTGGTTCTCGCTGTGGCGCATTGTACTCGCCCTGTTCATCATTGCCGCCCTGTTCAACGCGGATGTGATGCGCGGCATCGTCGGCATTGTGCAACAGGCGGGCGATGTGTTCGCGCAGAGTTTCACGCTCGACATTCAAGGCTTGCTCCAGTTTCTTATCCGGGCGCTGGTGGTCATCCTCATTGCCATCGGTCAGTTCTGGCTGATCTTTTGGTATCTGGGCAAAGCCCGTATGTACACCATTTGGCCGGGAACCACCACCGAAGGCGTGGGCTTCAAGGACTATCGCGGTCAACCGGAACTGCTAGAACAGGCGCGGCAGATCGTTAAGCTGCTGCGCGGCGTGCGCGTGTTCGAGGAGTCCGGCGGCGAACCGCTGAACGGCTTGCTGCTGGAAGGCCCCCCCGGTACGGGCAAAACGTGGATGGCGCAGGCTATCAGCACCGAAGCCGGTGTGCCGTTCTTCTACATTGATGCGTCGTCGCTGCAATCTATGTTTATGGGCGTCGCGCCGATGAAAGTGGGCAACCTGTACCGCAAGGCGCGGAATGCCGCCAAAGACTACGGCGCGGCCATCGTGTTCATAGACGAAATTGATGCCATCGGCGCACGCGGCGGCGTGGCGGAAAAAGAAGAATACCGCGAGAACAACCGCAACCGCCTGCCGATCTTCATGGGCATGGGCGGTTCGGGGCTGTTGAGTACCCTGCTGGTGGAGATGGACGGCTTCAGTCAGGAACACGGGCGTTGGGCGCGTTACCGCCGCACCTTCTACAAGTACATCCTGCGCCGCAAGCCGCCCAAGCCGGAAAAGCGCGTGCTGACCATCGGCGCGACCAACCGCATCGGGGCGCTGGATAAGGCGCTGTTGCGTCCCGGACGCTTCGACAAGAAGGTGCGCGTAGACCCGCCCGATATGGAAGGCCGCCGCGACATCATCGAGTATTACCTGACGAAGATCGCGCACGACGAAAGCATTGACCCGCTGGTGCTGGCCTCCGAAACGCCATATTACACGCCTGCCGACCTGAAGTACCTGCTGAACGAGGCGTTGCGTTACGCGCTGTTCGATAACCGCACCCATATCACCTACGATGACATCCGCCGCGCCCAACCGGAACACGAAATGGGGATGCGTACCCCCATTAAGAACATGACCCGCGAGGATAAATATCGCTTGGCGGCGCATGAGGCCGGTCACGCGATTGCGGTGCGGCTGTATATGCCCACCTACCGCATCTCGCGCATCACCATTATCCGGCAGGGCGCGGCGCTCGGTCATGTCAGTTACCGCCCCGCCACCGAAGAATACGAGTACATTCAGACCTACAGCCAGCTGGTCAACCGCTTGCGGGTGGCGGTGGCTGGCAAGGCTGGCGAGATGGAGTTCTCTGGCACCGAGATGCAAACACTGGGCGTAGGCGGCGATTTCGCCTACATCCGTGCGGTGCTGAACGCCATGTCCGGCGCGGGGATGTTCGGCGCGATTGGCGTCAGCCAACCGGAAGCCCGTGAGGTGAAGCAAATGATGGAGGAGATGTTCCTCGCCGTGTTGAACGATGTGCGGCTGGCGCTGCGCTTCCATCACGAGATGGGCGAGGCGCTCATCAAGCTCATGATGGAAAAGGACGAACTGCTGGCGAACGAGGTGGAAGCCTTCTTTGACCAGTACGGCCTGTTCACGCCCAAAGTCAACCTTGACCCCACCCCGAACACGACGGCAGCCGCCGCAGGAGTCCGCGCATCGTGAGCAGCATCAAGAACGCGCCCGACCAACCGTATCTGGATACCGCTGGCAAGTGGAACTGGGAGTCCGAGGAAACCCTCGTTGACCGCCGCAACCGGCTGCCCAACCGCATCTCCCGTTTCCTGCGCGGCGGTTTGTGGTGGAAAGCCATTCTGACGTTCTTCATCATCGGCCTGCTCGTCCCATCGGTGATGGCGCTCTTTTTGCAGGTGATGGGCTTTGTGGTGCAAATCGCGCTGTTCATGTCCATCGCCATCTTGCAGTTCGTGGCGATTTTCTGGTTCATGAGCCGTTCGCGCATGTATACCGTCATGCCGGGTGCGGAAGGCATCAGTTTCGCGGATTATCGCGGTCAACCGGAACTGCTGGAACAGGCGCAACAGATTGTGACGCTGCTGCGCGGCGTGAAAGCCTTCGAGGGCGCGGGCGGCGAACCCCTCAGCGGTTTGCTGCTGGAAGGCCCCCCCGGAACGGGCAAGACGTGGCTGGCGAAGGCCATCAGCACCGAGGCCGGCGTGCCCTTCTACTATGTGGATACCTCATCCCTGCAAGGGATGTTCATGGGAACCAGTTCGCTCAAAGTCGGGCAGATGTATAGCAAGGCGCGGAAGGCTGCCAAGCAGTACGGCGCAGCGGTCATCTTCCTTGACGAAATCGACTCGGTGGGTTCGCGTGGCGGCGTGAGCAACTCACGCGGCAATGGCGGCACCGGGGGGATGGGCGCGATGGGCGGCATGTTCGGCGGCGATATGGGGCTGCTGAGTACCCTGCTGATCGAGATGAGTGGCTTCGGGCAGGAACACGGTTGGCGTCCGCGCTTGCGCTCGTGGCTGTACCGCACCTTCCTGCGGCGCGACCCGCCCAAGCCGGAAAAGCGCGTGCTGACCATCGGCGCGACGAACCGCATGGAGGCGTTGGACGCGGCGTTGCTGCGCCCCGGTCGCTTCGACAAGAAGATTCGCGTGGATGTGCCGGATATGGCGGGACGGCGCGACATCTTCGAGTATTACCTGACCAAGATGGCGCATGACAACACCATGAGTCCGGCGGTGCTGGCGACGGAAACCCCCGGTTACAGCCCTGCCGACATCAAGTATTTGCTGAACGAGGCGTTGCGTTATGCCCTGTTCGACGGGCGGCGCTACATCAACTACCGCGATTTCCGCATGGCGCAGCCGGAACACGAGATGGGGCTGCGCTCCCCGCTGAAGCACATCGCGGAGGAGAGCCGCAAACGGTTGGCCTATCATGAGGCCGGTCATGCGGTGGCGGTGCGCCTGTTCATGCCGGAAAACCGCATCGCCCGTATCACGATTGTGCGGCAGGGCGCGGCTTTCGGGCATGTGTGGCACTACCCCGCCAAAGACACCTACATGGGGTTACGCGCCAAGCCGCAACTGCTCAACCGTCTGCGTGTGTCCATCGCAGGTAAGGCCGCCGAAATCGAGTTCTGCGGGCTGGATAATCAGACGTTGGGCGTAGCGGGCGATTTCCAGAGCATCTTCAACATGCTCACGCGCATGGTGGCGGCGGGGATGTTCGGGACGATGGGCGCAACCATGCAGGTGACGTGGGAATACCCGTATGGCCCCACCACGCAGCTCACGCCCGATCAGGCCAAAGCGGTCGAAGAAGCCTACCAGATGCTTCTGCGCGAAACCCGTGAGGCGTTGCGCCAGAACAGTCATATTGTCGAGGCGCTGGTGGCTGTCCTGCTGGAAAAAGAAGAACTACTGGCGGACGAGGTGCGCGATTTCTTCGACCAGTTCGGGCTGTACACGCCCGATCCGGCGTTGATCGAAAATGGCGAAGAAGTGCTGCTGCCGCGTTTGCAGCCCACGCCCACGCTGCCCGAACCGCAATCCGGCGATTAACGAACACCCCTTTCAAGGGTTGGTTTTTGAGCTTTTGTAGGGACACGACGCGAGTCGTGTCTTTTTGTTCCTCGTAAAAACCAAGTGGACACGACATGCGTCGTGTCCCTACGGGAAATGCTCTCAGGTGTACAGAGACTCGCGCCGCCTCAGATTATCCCCATACAGGGGGCGGATTCTGCGTTCACTCGCCAGCGCGGAAGGCCGTGCCGCCGCCGGAAGCCAGTCCTTCCAGATTGGTGATGACCGCCTCGCGTGCGCCGTTGCTCAACGCGGTCAGCGCGGTTTGCGCTTTGGGGATCATGCCGCCGAAAATGGTGCCGTCGCTGATGAGCGCCTGCACCTGTTGCGGCGACAGCACCGACTGCACCACGCCGCCCACCATCACCCCCGGCACATTCGTCAGGAAGATCACGCGCCGCGCCCCTAGCGCCGCTGCAACTGCACCCGCCACATGATCGGCGTTCACGTTCAATGCGCTCTCCGGCCCCAAGCACACGGGCGACAGCACCGGAGTCACGCCCTCCGCCAGCAGGCCACGCAGCACCTCGGCACGCACTGCGCCCACCGCGCCCGTGAAGCCCATATCTTCCGCCATGCCGGTCATCGGGGAAGCACGCACCACGCCGCGATCTACGCCGCTGAGTCCCTGCGCGTCCAGCCCTGCCGCCAGCAGCACCCGTAC
>CAIPFY010000391.1 GCA_903864435.1 uncultured Chloroflexota bacterium
AATCCCGCGAGGCGACCAGCCGTGTGCGGCAAATCCTGAGCGAAATTCAGCAGGCGACCAACAGCGCCGTGATGGTGACGGAAGAAGGCAGCAAGGAAGCCGAAAGCGGTATGAAGATGGCTGAAAATGCCGGACAGGTCATCCGCAATCTGGCGGGAACCATTGAGGAAACCGCGCAGGCGGCTTCGCAGATCGCGGCCAGCACCAACCAGCAGAGCGTGGGCATGAATCAACTGGTGACTGCCATGAGCCAGATCAAGCAGGCAGCTACGCAAACCGCCGCCAGCACCCGCCAGACCGAGGTGAGCATCCGCGAACTGAACGAGATGGCGAAGCGGTTGGAGCATGCGGTGAAAGGCTACACCATTTAGCCACCGTCAGCGGGGGACACGGTTCGCGCCGCACCTGCTTTTCCCCTCTCCAAAGCGGTATTCCGCGTGATGGAGAGGGGCGCAGGGGGGGAGGACTACTCCGCGCCTGTGAACACCAGCGACTCGCCGTTTTCCGCACAGTCCACCTGTATATGCTGGCCTTCGCGCATCTGCCCTTCGAGGATGACCAGCGCCAGCGGGTCTTGCAGCTCGCGCTGAAGGGCGCGTTTCAGCGGGCGCGCCCCGTAGACCGGATCGTACCCTTGCTGCGCCAGATACCACTTGGCGGCATCCGTCAGCGAGAGGGTCAGGCGGCGGTTCGCCAGCAGACGCTCCACCCGTTCCAGTTGAATATCCACGATGCGCAGGATGTCGTCCTGCGTCAGGCTGCGGAACAGGATGATCTCGTCCAGTCGGTTCAGGAATTCCGGGCGGAAGGCTTGATCGAGTTCGCCCATCACCGCCGAGCGCAGCGTTTTCGCGTCCGCGCCGACCATGCTCTTGAGCAAGTGACTGCCGACGTTGCTGGTCATGATGATGACCGTGTTGGTGAAATCCACCGTGCGCCCCTGCCCATCGGTCAGGCGGCCATCATCGAACACCTGCAAAAACACGTTGAACACTTCGGGATGCGCCTTTTCTACCTCGTCCAGCAGCACCACCGCATACGGGCGGCGGCGCACGGCCTCGGTCAGTTGACCGCCTTCCTCGTAGCCCACGTAACCCGGCGGCGCACCGATCAAACGGGCGACGCTGTGGCGTTCGCCGTATTCGCTCATGTCAATGCGCACCATCGCGTTCTCGTCGTCAAACAGGAATTGCGCCAGCGCCCGTGCTAGTTCGGTCTTGCCCACGCCCGTCGGCCCCAGAAACAGGAACGTCCCCACCGGACGGTTGGGGTCTTGCAGTCCGGCGCGGCTGCGGCGCACAGCGGCGGCTACTGCGCTCACCGCATCTTCCTGACCAATCACGCGCTGATGCAGGCGGTCTTCCATCCGTAGCAACTTCTCGATTTCGCCTTCCAGCAGGCGCGATACCGGCACGCCCGTCCAACGCGACACGACTTCCGCGATGCTGTCGGCGTCCACTTCCTCGCGCAGCATCATCGTGCCATCCTGCCGCATGGCCTCCAGCGCGGCCTCGCGTTCGGCTAACTGGCGTTCGAGGTCGAGCAGCGTGCCGTAGCGCAGACGCGCCGCCGTTTCGAGGTCGCTGCGGCGTTCGGCCTGTTCCAACTGCACGCGGGCGTCGTCTATCTGCGTTTTCAGGGCGCGAACGGACTCAATGGCCTGCTTGTCGGCCTGCCAGCGGGCGTTGAGCGCGTTCAAATCCTCGCGCAGATTGGCGAGTTCGCCTTCGATGGCCTGCAAGCGTTCGCGGGAAGCACTGTCGCGTTCCTTCTTGAGCGCCTCACGTTCGATTTCGAGCTGCATGATCTGGCGTTCGGCATGATCCAACGCTTGCGGCTTGGAGTCGATCTCCATTTTCAGCCGCGCCGCCGACTCGTCAATCAGGTCAATCGCCTTGTCGGGCAACTGGCGATCCGGCAAATAGCGGTCGCTGAGGGTGGCGGCGGCGATCACGGCGCTGTCCTGAATATGCACGCCATGATGCACCTCGTAGCGTTCTTTCAGGCCGCGCAGAATGCTGATGGTATCCTCCACGCTTGGCTCATCCACGAACACCGGCTGGAAACGGCGTTCCAGCGCGGCATCCTTCTCGATGTATTTGCGGTATTCGTTCAGCGTGGTCGCGCCCACGCAGCGCAGTTCGCCGCGTGCCAGCATTGGTTTGAGCATGTTGCTGGCATCAATCGCGCCTTCGGCAGCGCCCGCGCCCACGATGGTGTGCAGTTCGTCCAGAAACAGGATGACGCGCCCATCGCTTTCGGTCACTTCCTTCAGGACGGCCTTCAAGCGTTCCTCAAATTCGCCGCGAAACTTCGCGCCGGCCAGCAGGCTGCCCATATCCAGCGAGATCAGCACCTTGTCGCGCAGACCTTCCGGCACGTCTCCTTTGACGATGCGCTGCGCCAGCCCTTCCACGATGGCGGTCTTGCCCACGCCGGCCTCGCCAATCAACACCGGATTGTTCTTGGTGCGGCGGCTGATGACCTGAATCACGCGCCGGATTTCGTCCTCGCGCCCGATGACCGGATCGAGCTTGCCCTGTCGCGCCAGCGCCGTCAGGTCACGCCCGTACTTCTCAAGGCTCTGGTAGGTGCTTTCCGGGTCTTGCGAGGTGACGCGCTGTCCGCCGCGAATGGCCGCCAGTGCTTGCAGCGCCGAGTCGCGGGTGACGCCATAGCGTTCCAGCAGCGCGGACAGGCTCTTTTCCTCGGTCAGCGCCAGCAGGATATGTTCGGTGCTGATGTAGTCGTCCTTCATGCGGGCGGCTTCTTTTTCGGCGCGAGTGAGTGCTGCCAGTGCCGTCTGGCTGAGGGTCGGTTGGGCGTTGCTGCCGCTGACACGCGGTTTGCTCTCCACCTGCCGCGTCAGTTCCGCCAGCAGCGCGGCAGAGCGCCCGCCGATCTTGGCGACGATCTCCGGCACCACGCCGTCCTTCTGGCTCATCAAGCCGGTGAGGATGTGCAGCGGTTCGATGGCCGGGTGTCCATAGTCGGTGGCGCTGCGCTGCGCTCTCAAGATGGCGTCCTGCGCACGGTTGGTAAAGCGATTCAAATCCATCGTTTAATCCCCGCACTATTTTCAGAATTACAATTCAGTGTAGTAGCGGCATATAAAAGCAGTATCAGAAAAGCATTTGCACCGCGTTGGAGGGGGGATTTTGCTAAGATTTCTTTATTTGTTCATCAATATGGCGATAAAATTTGCATTAAAATGTAAATTTCGTAAAATCCACTTCCTATAGTACGGGAGGCCTACATCCCTCGCGGCTGTTGTAATGTTAAATTGAAAGTTAAAGGAGATGGGAAAACGCGGGGTCATTGAATCCCTGTCCCCCTCTTATGAACGATCCTAAATTTGACGCTCATTCGATTTCTTCCCATCCCCGGCTGAACACTGCTTATCTGGCAGAGCGCATTGCGGATGCGACGACGGATTTGATTTTCATTTTCGACATCCACTCGCACCAGATATTGTATGTGAATCATGCGATTGTGCCGTTGATGGGTTACAAGCCGACTGAAACATCGGCGCTGACCTACGCCGAACTGGTGAATCTGGTACATCCTGACGACGCCGAAGCCCGCGCTGCGCTCAACACGGGCATCGCCGGTTTGCAGAACGGGGGGTATGTCGAAAGTGAGATGCGCCTGCGTGACCACACCGGAGTGTGGCATATCATGCACACCCGCATCAGCGCGTTCTCGCGCAGGCCGGACGGGGCGCTCGAACAGGTGCTAGGCGTGATGCGCGATGTGACCGAACTGCGGCAGATGCAGGCCGGTGTGCTGGAACGCGAACGGATCGCTACTGCGCTGGAAAAAGAGCGCGAACTTTCGGCGCTGAAGAACCGCTTCATGACGACGGTTTCGCACGAGTTCCGCACGCCGCTTTCGATCATCATGTCCTCGGCGGAACTGCTGGAACGCTATTACGAGCGCATGACTGCCGAACGCCGTAGCGAGGCGGTGGCGACCATCAACCGCCAGATACGCCACCTGAAGAAAATGTTGGATGACATCTGGGTTTTACTGGATGTTGAACAGTCGTCCACGTTGTTTTCGCCGCACACGGGCGATTTACGCGCTTTTTGCAGCGACATTGTGGACAGCATGTATATCGAAGGCGGGCGGAGCTACCCGATTCAGCTCTATACCGAGGGCAGCTTGAGCGATGTGCAGTTCGACCCCAATTTGCTCAAGCCGGTGCTGTGGAATCTGCTTTCCAACGCCATGAAGTATTCGACGGTGGGGAATGTGGTGCGGCTAGAAGCGGTGCGCGGCGCGAACGAGATCACGCTGCGGGTGATTGATCGGGGCATCGGCATTCGCGCCGAAGACCGTGAGCGCATCTTCGACACGTTCTTCCGGGGGAGCAGCGTCAGCCACATTCCGGGCGTGGGGTTGGGGCTGAAAATCGTCCGCGACAACCTGCGCCGTCATCATGCACGCATCGAAGTGCAAAGCGAAATGGGCAAAGGCACCACCTTCGTCGTTCATCTGCCGCTGGATTACTCCCTAACCGCTTCCTAAGTGGCTGGTCTGAGGGTGTCGCGTTGCTGCCGGTTGGTTTGCACCGCCTTCCACAACCGTTCGATCTCTTGCATCAGTCCGTTGCAGTCAATTTCAATCTGGCGCAGGGCGTTGTGCTGGCTGTTCGTGAGCAGCGCCGTCTTGCGGGCGTGGTACAACCGCAGCAGATGCGCTGCGATGGCGATCATCTCCAGCGGGACGCGACCGGCATACAGCAGCCGCGCACGCGGGGCATCGTAGTCGGTGTTTCCGGTGGCGAGGGTTGCTTCGTAGGTCTGGACGGCGGCTTGCAGATACCCGCAGGCTTGAATGATTTCGTTCACGCGGCCTTGCTGGAGAGGCGCGAGCTTACCGCCGTGTCCATCCCCTAGCAGCAGTGCGTACCGGTATAAATCCTCGCTGATATAGCGCAGAGTCGCCATGCCTTTTTCTTAAGTTCCCTTCCTCTTATAAGCGTCGTTCGCGGTTGCCGCTGCCCAGTGCGCCGCGTACAGCTGTCGTGCCGGGGCGGTTGGCCTGCATGTCCGCGTAAAACGTTTCGTCATAGCTGCGGGTTTTGACCACCACCGGCATCGGCACGGCATGACCCATGATGATGGCCTGCTGCTTGGTATCCAACCGCGCCAGCACTTCGCGCAATCCCTGTGCGCCGTTCACGCCGTTCAGCACGGCGTTGATGTCCTTCTCGTTATCCAGCAGGGCGGTGATGCGCGTCCCGATCTGGCTCATCACTTCCTCGTCAATCCCGCTAGGGCGCTGATCCACCACCAGCAGCGTGACGTTGTACTTACGCAGTTCGCGGGCGATCACGCCGAAAATCGTCTGGCTGGCGACGGCGGGATCGAGGAACTTGTGCGCTTCCTCGATGGTGATGACCAGTTGCGGCGGCATCATCGCCTGATCGCCTAGCGCCTTTTCGACCATATCTACATATTGATCGCGGATGCGGCGGGTGAGGTAGTTGGCGACCAGCATATAGGCTTCCAACTCGTTGCCGAAGCGCCCAAATTCCAGCACCACATGCTTGCGCTGAGTGATGAGCAGATCAATGATGCGCTTCACACTGTCATCGGCGGGCTGCGCCGTCAGGAAGTCCCAGCGTTCAAACCGCTGCAAGCGGCGCTGCAAAGCCGCCAGCGTCCCCGCGCCGATGTTGGTGTTTTCGACAATCTCCTCGATCTGAAGCTGGTTGTTCTGGTCATCCAGCAGCATGTGAATCCAGCCTTTGCCCCAGCGCCGCCGCAGGGTGTAGGCCGCGTCAATCATGGCGTCCGACAGGTTCATGGTGGCGCGCAGGTTGGCGATGTCTTCGGGGTCAATGTCGTTGTAGCTCAGTTTGACTTCCATCTCCGGTTGCACGCCGCGCCGCCGCGACGATTCGCCATCGAGCGTGATGATGCTGACCTGATGCGGGAACAACTGCTTGAGCGCCTTGACGTGCGTGCCGCCTTCGCTGGTGGCCGCCCAACCATAATCGTTGTGCATGTCGAACACGAGGTTGACGGCTTTCCCCCAGCGAATCACGCCTGCCAGCAGCAACCGCGTGAGGAAGCTCTTGCCGGTGCCGCTTTTGCCGAACACGCCCACCGAGCGTTCGGTCAGGCGCTTCAGGTCGAGGTTGATGTGGGTGTCGGACAGTTCCAGCGGCGACCCCATGTTGAAGTGGCCTTCGTCCTCCGCGCCAAAGACGCGGTTCACATCCTCGGCGGTGGCGTTGTAGACCGCCGCGAAATGGCCGGGGATGGTCTTGACGGGCTTGTTGCCTTCTTTGTCAATCGAGAGGGTGGGGGCGACGTTGACCGTGCCGTAAACCGTTGTGCCGATGTACACATCGCGCAAAAAAGGATTGCCTTCGATCTCCGGCGGGTTATTCTGGATGGCGGGGTTGGTGCTGTTGAGCGCGACATCCGTCACCATGCAGAAGTAGCGCACGGCTTCTTCGGCCTTCTCGCTTTGACCGCGCACCACCACATAGCGCCCAACTGCCAGCGATTCGACGGATTGCCCACGATCCAGCTTGACCAGCAGCCCTTTGCTGAGTGAGCCGCCCACCACCACGCCGAGGCGTTGTTCCGCTAGTGTCATCGAGCGATCGGCAAGATAGTCGTCCAGCGATAGCTTTGGTGCCGAGAAGTTCACCAATTTGCGCTCCTCTCTGCGCGTTGGTGCGCAGGTATCTTGTAGCGATTGTACTATTACGGAATGTAAGCTGCCAGTGAGGATCAAATATAGCACAAATGATCTATTTTTTGAAGGCAAAACCGTGCTGACTCACATTTTTCATGAGTTATTCAAAGATGAGCCGTTGGAACGCGCTAAAATGAATTTTCGAGCTAAAACGCTTATGTAATATTGCGCAAAAAACCCTGATAATTAAAAGATACTACGTAAAGATTCTGCCGGGGGGGGTGCGGGGTGGTTCAGAAACCGACGAGTCGTTTTATGATGGGACAACTGCTGCTCATGGTGAGTGGGCTGCTGCTGGCGAGTGCGCCCGGCATATCACCTACCGTCCCGAACGCCGCGCCGCCGGTGGTGGAGTGGGCGCAACCGCTGGCGACGCCGCCGAAAGCCCGTCCCGCCGCCGCCCAGTTTAACATGCAGGCGGACAAGGACAGCGGGCGCATCCTGACGGCGACCGCCAGCCTGAATGTCCACAGCATTCGCCTTGACGAGTTAGAACCGATCACGGTAGGGAATGCCAGCCGCCTTGCCGAACTGATGCGCTTGGTCACGCCGGCGATGGAACCCCTGAGCGATGCAGCCTTCAGCCCGGATGGGACGCGCATGGTTTCGGCGGGCGGCGATGGCGCGGTGCGGGTGTGGGATGCCGCCAGCGGGCAGGTGCTGGAGGTGCTTCAGCACCATCCCGACTGGGTGTATACAGCGGCCTTCAGCCCGGACGGGACGCGCATTGTGACGGCGGGGATGGATGGCACGATGCGGGTGTGGGACGCCTTTAGCGGGGAGGAACAGATGCTGCTGGAAAGTCAGCGCGTTGAGGTTTTGAGCGCAGCCTTCAGCCCGGATGGACAGCGTGTGCTTTCAACCATCGCCAATGGGACGGTGCGCCTGTGGGATGCGACCAGCGGTGAGCCGCTGATGACTCTCAAAGCTGCGAATGCCCTTTGTGCAGCCTTCAGCCCGGATGGAACACGCCTCGCGTGGGGGACGACTGATGGGGACATCACCATTTGGGATGTTCGCAGCGGTCAACCGCTGGCTGAACTGCGCGGTCACAGCGGCTCGGTTTACAGCGTGGCCTTCAGCCCGGATGGGCGGCGACTACTTTCAGGCAGCGCCGATGCGTCGGTGCGCCTGTGGGACGCCGCCAGCGGACAACCGGTTGGCGTGTTGGTCGGTCATGGGGACTGGGTGTGGAACGTGGTTTTTAGCCCGGACGGACATCTGGCGGCCTCTGCCAGCCGCGACGGGACGATTCGCGTGTGGGACGCGACCAGCGGTGCGCCGTTGACCAGCCTTTTCGGGCACGATTCGAGCGTGTGGAGCGCGGCTTTCAGCGCGGACGGGACGCGCATCGTTTCGGCGGGCGACGACGGGACGCTGCGCGTGTGGGGGGTGCGGGCGCACTGATGCCGCCGCGCACCTTTCTGATAACATTACATAATAGCCTTAATAACAATACAATGTTTAGGGTTGCACTTCGTTTTGATCCAATACAGATCGTTCCTTCAGAATTAATTCAACAACATTAAAGGAATCGAATTTGATTTAATGGTTATAATGTGTAACAGGGGAATGTGCGCGTGTTGGAACACACCAAATTTTACTTTTTGTAATTAATATTAACCGAGAAGTAAGCACATTTTACTACCAGAATCAGTCGTTAGTGCAAGGAACCCGTTATGGGCGGTCAGCAGTTCTCATTCTGGAAAACAATCCTCGTGCGATTGCGAGCCATTGCCGGGAGTCTCGTTCGTCCACCGGACACGGTGAGCGAACCCAAAGCACAGCAGCAATCCCGGCTGCTGATGGCGATTTTGATTTGCAGCCTTCTGGGGAATGCTTTGTTGGCCGCGTTGAGTGTGACCAACCTGCCTGACGAGAGCTTGTTGCTGGTGCTGATCCTGATACCCGTGATTTTGAGCCTATATGGGATCGCCAAACGCGGGCATACGGCGGTGGCCGCCGCCGGTTTGGTAACGATCTTGTTTGTGGTGTTCAGTATTTCGCCGTTGGCATTGGTGCAAGTGCAGCATACCGAGTTCTTTATCGTGCTGCCCATGATCCTGACGGCGCTTTTCTTTTCGTTTCAGTTGACGGTGCTGGTGACGGTGCTGGCGGTGGTCGTTCCGGGGGTGCTGGGCCTTATTCTCATCCCCTATAACAGCGCCGCAATTGCCGAACGCATTCTGTTCATCCTGCCCACCGGCATCATGATACTGGTCTACATCCGGCATCAACGAACGCTGTACGCCCTGCAACAATCCGAATTGCAGACCGCTTACGATCATCTGGTGGTGTCGGAAGCCCTGCTGGAACAGCGCGTAGAAGCCCGCACACGGGAACTTCAACGCTCTGAACGTTCGCTGCAAGAGGCCGAGATTAGGTTTCACTCCCTGTTTGAACAGTCCAATGATGCGGTGGGTATCCTCGATTTTGAGGGGCACATGGTGGGGGCGAACCGCCGCGCCGCCGAAATGTTGGGCTACACGCTCGAAGAAATGCAGCGCATCACTGTCCGTGAGACTTCGGTGCAGTCGTCGGATAGCTTGGAGGCCATTCAACGCCTGCTGGCAGGTGAACAGGTTCCGCCTTACGAGCGCCTTTTCCGTCACAAAGATGGTCACACCTTCCCGGTTGTCGTGCGCTTGGAACTGGTGCGCGACATGAACGGGAACCCGCTGCATGTTCAGAGCGTGGCGCAGGATGTTTCGACGCAGCAGGAGTTGGAAAACCAGATACGCCTGCAAAGCACGGCGCTGGCGACAACCGCCAACGCGGTCATGATAACCGACCGTAAGGGGGACATTCTCTGGATCAACCCAGCCTACACCACGCTCACGGGCTACACGATTGAAGAAGCGCGGGGCAAAAATCCGCGTGCGCTGGTGAAATCTGGCACACACGATAAAGCCTTCTTTCAAGAGCTATGGGATACGATTCTTGCCGGTCAGAACTGGCAGGGGAAGCTGATTAACAAGCGCAAAGACGGCAGCCTGTACACCGAAGAACAGAATATCACCCCGGTGCGGGATAAGAATGGCGAGATTAGCCATTTTGTCGCCATCAAGCAGGACATCAGCGAACGCGAACAGGCTGCCGCTGCGCTGCGGGAAGCACAGCGTCACTATTACTCACTGTTTGAGCAGTCGCACGATGCGGTCTTTAACCTCGATTTGCAGGGGAAACATCTGCGCATTAACCAGCGTGCTGCCGACATGCTGGGCTATACGCAGGAAGAAATGCTGACGATGGGCATGGCGGATGTGTCGGCGCAACTGCCGCAGACGAGGGACATGCACAAGCGGTTGCTGGCGGGTGAACATATTCCGGTTTTTGAGCGCACCTTTCGTCATAAAGATGGGCATACCATTCCGGTCGAAATCAATCTGGAACTGGTGCGCGATGAACACGATCAGCCGATGTATATCCAGAGCGTTGTGCGTGACATTAGCGACCGCAAAAAAGTGGAAAGCCAGATTCGGCTGCAAAGTGCGGCGCTTTCGGCGACTTCCAACGCGGTGCTGATTATAGACAGGCATGGCGTGATTGAATGGAGCAACCCGGCTTATACCAGCCTGACGGGACATGCGCCAGATGAGGTGTGGGGGAAGAACTACCTTGAACTGCTGCGGGCCAGTCAGGTCGAAAGCCGTCTGGTTCAGCAGATGTGGGATACGATCACTGGCGGGCAGAACTGGCAGGGGCAGTTTGTCAATCGCCGTAAGCAAGGCAGCCCGTACACCGAAGAACAGATCATCACCCCGGTGCGCGATGAAAATGGCGAGATTAGCCATTTTATCGCCATCAAGCAGGACATCAGCGAACGCCAGCAGACCGAATCGGCGCTGCGCGAGAGCGAAACACGCTACCGGCTGATTACCGAGAACATCAATGATGTCATCACCAAGTTCTCTCCAGATGGGACGCGCACCTTTGTCAGCCCATCGTGCTTCAACCTGCTAGGGTACAGGCCAGAGGAGTTTGTCGCCCGTAAAGTCTATGAAGATGTTCATGAGGCCGATGCAGGCCACAGTATGCGCCAGCTGATTCAGGCGATTGAAACCCGCACGCCGTATTTCAGCGCCCTTCATCGCCTGCGTCACAAAGACGGTCATTTTGTGTGGTGCGAGGTGAACTGCACGATTGTCCGCGATCCGGTCAGTGATGATGTGGTTGAAGTGATCACCATTTTGCACGACATCACCGAACGGAAGCACGCCGAGGATGCGCTGCGCGAAAGTGAAGCCCGTTATCAGAGCGTGGTGCAGGCGCAGACCGAACTCATCTGCCGGTACACGCCCGATCTGACGATCACCTTTGTGAACAACGCTTACTGCCGTTACTTTGACAAAACACAGGAAGAACTTCTCGGTCACAGTTTTCTTGAACTGGTTCCCGAAGGCAACCGCAGTTCGGTGAAAGCCTTCTACGAAGAACTGGTGCGGACACAGGGTACAAGCACCTACGAGCATGAAGTGGTGCAACCGGATGGGAGTCTGCGCTGGCAGATGTGGACGGATACCGTCATCATCGCTGCGGACGGGAGTGTGTCGGCGGTGCAAGCGGTGGGGGTGGATATTACCGCCCGCAAACTCGCCGAACTTGCCCTTCGCAAGAGCGAGTCCCGCTTGAACAACATTTTGGACTCGATGCAAGAGGCGGTCTGGTCGGTGGAACTGCCGGACTTCAAGCCGGTGTATTTTAACGCCGCCATCGAGCGCGTGCTGGGGCGTCCGCGCAGCCTGTTCTATAGCAGCGACGGCGCATGGTGGCGGATGGTGTACCAGTCGGATATTCATGTACTGGGCGAAATGCTGAAAGAAGTGCAGGAATCGGGCCGCAGTACCAATGAACTGCGGGTGGTGCATCCGAACGGGGAACTGCGCTGGGTTTACTTGCAGATGTGGCCGGTGCGCGATCTGGACGGGGTGGTGGTCGGGCTGGAAGGCATGGTGAGCGACATCACCGCCCGCAAACAGATGGAAATCGTCCAGCAGAGTTTCCTCGATGACATGCGGGCGCTGCAAAGCATTCATCTGGAACTGAGCCGGATAGACCGTCTGGATGCGCTGTATAAGCAGATGGTGGCGCTACCCCGCGAACGGCTGGGATTTGAACGTTTCGCCCTGTTTGTCCAGAGCGATGATGGCGAAGAAATCGTTGGCACGTATGGCATAGATAAAGATGGCAAGCTGCGGGACGAGTCCGCTTATAAGGAAACGATTACCCCGACGCACTGGACGCGGGTTGTGCTGAACGCGCCCGATCATGTGCGCTTCTCCAAAGAGGTGCCGCTTTACGATAACGGTCTTGTGGTGGGCAAAGGCTGGAAGGCGGACGCGGCGCTGTGGAACGGTCAGGGCGCGATGGGCTATCTGGTGACGGATAACTATATCAGCGGACGGCCTGCCCGCCCGTATGAGGCCGAACTGATCTCGGTGCTAGGCAGCATCTTCGGGCATTTGATCGAACGCAAACGGGCGGAGGAGTCGTTGCAACGCAACGAAGCCCGTTTGAACAACATCCTGGACTCGATGCAAGAAGCGGTCTGGTCGGTGGAACTGCCGGACTTCAAGCCGGTGTATTTTAATGCCGCCGTCGAGCGCGTTTTTGGTCGCCCGCGCAGGCTGTTCTACACCACCGAAGGCATGTGGGGGCGGATGGTGCATCCCGGCGATACGGCGCTGTTCCAGCAGATGATTCACGAAACGCGGCGCACCAGCCGCAGCGCCCGTGAACTGCGGGTGCTGCATCCCGATGGCGCGGTGCGCTGGGTAGATGCCCAGATGTGGCTGGTGCGAAATCAGGAAGGCCAAGCGATCGGGCTGGAAGGCATGGCGGGGGACATCACCATCCGCAAAGAAGTCGAAAATGTGCAGCAGAGCTTTCTGGAAGACATGCGGGCGCTCCAGCGAATCCATCTGGAACTGAGCCGGATTGATGATCTGGAGTCGCTCTACAAGCAGATGATTGTGATGACCCGCGTGTGGTTGGGGCTGGAACGGGGTGGCGTTGTTCGCTCTGAACGAAGCCGGCGATGAGCTTTCGGGTACGTATGGCGTGGATACCAACGGAGACATGCGCGACGAGCATTATTACCGCGAGAAAGTGACCGAAAACCACTGGACGCTGGAAGTGCTGAACTCACCCGATCACGTCCGCTTCTGGAACGATGCGCCGCTGAACGATAACGGAGTCGCCATTGGCACCGGTTGGAAAGCGGGAACGGCGCTCTGGAACGGGCAGAAAGCACTCGGCTATCTGGTGACGGATAATTTCATCAACCAGCGGCCTGCACGTCCGTATGAAACCGAGTTGATCTCGGTATTGGGCAGCATCTTCGGGCATTTGTTGGAAGGCAAGCGGGCGGACGAGGCGCTGCGGCAGAGCGAAGCCCGCCAGCGGGCGATGGTTCAGGCCATCCCCGATTTGATTTTCCGCCTGCGTGCCGATAGCACGTTCGTGGACTATCACGCGCCCAACCCCATGCAGTTATTCACCGCGCCGGAATCCTTCATCGGCAAAACGATCCGCGATGTGTTCCCGCCGACGATTGCTGAACAGATGGTTGAAAAACTTCAGCAAACTGTTGAAACCGGTCAGATGACCACCTACCAGTTCGAGATGCCGATGCGGGATCAGAAGTCCCGGTTTGAGGTGCGTTCGGTGCCGATTGGTAAGGATGAAGTGCTTTCCATCTCGCGGGATGTGACCGAATTGTGGCGGGCACAGCACGAACTGGAAACCGCCAAGTCCCGGCTGGAATTTACGGTGGAGACAGCGCGGGTGGCGTGGTGGGAAATGAACCTGTATACCGGCAACGTGTGGTTTGACCCGCGCCGGATGCAGATGATCGGTCACGACGTAAGCGTGTTTGCCAACTCGACCTACAAGGACTGGACTGATTTGATGCACCCGGAGGACTGCGAACCAGCGGCGCAGGCGCTGGCTAACTTGCTGACGGGGCGCAAATCTAACTATGCGGTGGACTATCGCATCCGGGCAGCCAATAACGATTGGGTGTGGTTCCACGATTGGGGGCAGATCACCGAGACAGCGGACGGGGAACAGGTCGCACGCGGTTTCATCATGGATATTACCGAGCGCAAACGAGCCGAACAGCACGAGTTGGATCTGGCGCTGGAACGCGAACGGGTGGATTTGTTGTGCGACTTCATCGAAAAGGCCTCGCACGAATTTCGCACACCGCTGTCGGTCATCAATTCTTCGGCCTATCTCATGGCACGCAGCAACGATCAGGAACGCCGCACCCAACGCGCTGCCCTCATTTCCGAACAGGTGCAGTTGACCACGCGCCTGCTGGATACGTTGATGGTGATGTCACGCCTCGAAAGCGATCAGTCCGCCCGTTTCAACTCGGTGAATCTGGATGATTTGCTCGACGCGGCTTTCCAGAACCTGTATACCACCTATGGCGAAAAACCGCAGATGGTTTATGCAAACCATCCCGATTTGCCGAAGGTGATGGGCAATGCGCCAGATTTGACCGAGGTGTTCACGCAGATTATTGACAACGCTTATCGCTACACGCCGCCGGAGGGGACGATCACCATTACCAGTGGTTTTCAGGATGATGAAGTGTGGTTCTCGATTCGGGATACCGGCATGGGCATTTCAGCGCAGTCGCTCCCGCACATTTTTGAAACGTTCTGGCGGGAAGATGAAGCGCACAGCACCCCCGGTTTCGGGCTGGGGCTGCCGATTGCCCAGCGTATTGTGCGGATGCACGGCGGGCGCATCGAAGTGGAAAGCGAAGTGGGCGTGGGCAGCACGTTCCGCATTATCCTGCCGGTTCAGCGAAACGTTGCCTCACGGATGAAAGCCGACGTGTCCAGCCTGTGATCGGGCGAGAGCGCCTCCCTTGAACCAATTGCCCCTCTTCGCATTGTATTGTGCGGGGAGGGGTTTTTTATTGGCAGCGGCCTATACCCGCGCCAGTTCAATCACACCCTGCGTGATGTGCAGCGTCAGGCGGGCATCGGTGCGTCCGGTGACGTGCGCCCCGTCACAGCGCCAGCCCTGCAAGCTGATTTCGCCCACACAGTCCGCCGCCTCGGTTCGCAATCGCAGCCGCCCGCCGTCTTCTTCCACGTCTACGCCGATCACTTCGGAGGTGAGGTAATGCACCACCACGCCCTGCCGCACCTGCCAGTCCAGCGGCAGAATCAGGCCGCGCCGCGCCGGAAGTGTGAGCGCATGACCGCCGAACAGCGGCGCACCTTGCAGCGCGACGGTGGTTTCCAGCGGGTCATCCTGATAATTGTTGATGAACAAGAATCGCCCCTTTTCGCCTTCCGATACGCGCACATCCGCCCAATCGTTGAGCGTGAACAGCGGCGGGATGCCCATGCGCTCCGCCATGCGGTGCAGGATGTCCAGATCGTCCAGCGTGTTGGCGGCCAGCGCCGCGCCCAGCACCATCACCTGTCCCGCGCCCACCGTTCGGATGAACCCGACGGCCTGCCCTTCGGCATCGGTGGCGAACACCTCATCGAATGCTCCCGCGTAAGTCTCCATGAACGAAACCGGCGTATCCGGGTAGTCGAAGGCGCGAATGCGGGCGGGGGTGAAGGGCGGTTGACTGTGGATGATCTGAACGCCGAGCGCGTCCCGTAGAATCGTGCAGGGTTCGTGGTCAAAGGTTTGGTCGCACAGCCGTCCCACCAGTACCAGTTTGCCGCCCTGCGCCACATAATCCGCCAGTTTACGCTGGGTAGTCGCGTCGCACTGTTTGTCCATCATCGCCCACAGCACCGGCGTGTGCGCGGCATTCAGCGGGGCGCGGGTCAGTTCCAGCGCGTCGAACGGACGATGGGTGAGCGTCAGCCCGCGCGCCAGCAGATCAAACAGAATCACGTCGCGCTGGTGGGTGAGGATGTCGGTGGCGGGCTTGCTCAGGGTGTTATTCACCTCGGTCATGAACGAGTCGAGTTGGAAGCCGATGGTTGTCACCGTGCGGGGTCGTGAGCGCACCAGATCGTCACCATAGGCGGCCAGCACGCGGGACAGTTTGGGATAACGGGCGTAATGCCGCCGCGTCGTGCCGTCCTTGCGAACCGGATGCCCCCAATCGTGGCGCTTTTGCGGACTGATGAGAGGGTCATTCTCGCCGTCGAAGAACAGGTAATGGTTGATGGCGCGCATCCCGCACGAGATCGAGAGGCGGCTGTGCAGGTCATACAACGAGGTCTGCGCCCCGCCGAAATCCTGATTCCCGCCGGCCTGAAACTCGATGGAAAAGAGCGCCTGTTGCGGGTTGTGCAGCGCCTTCGTCATCTCGTTCACCAGCAGCAGGTGATGGATGTTGCCCTCACCGATGAAGATCGGGTAGACATCGGTGGCGCTCACCATGCCGTCCAGCGCCATCGCCTCCACCAGTTGCGACAGGCCGATGGGGAAGGTCTTGCCGCCGTTGCCGAAGCCGTGAATATTGACGACGGGCGGCGTATCCATGCCGTGCGCCCGCGCCCGTTCCCACAACCACGCCATATAGTCGCGCAGGTAGGTGCGGTAGAAGCGGCGGTAATCCTCGATTACGCGCTCCCCGTGCGGCGGTTGCGGGGCGCTGAGTTGGTCGCGCAGGAAGTCGGTCAGGCTGGCGGCGGGGTAACGCTGCGGCAGGCCTTCGCCATACCGCGCCTGTAGATGCGCCGCGAACCGCCCCACCGTATCCGGGTTAATGTCCGTTTGGTTGCGTAACCACTGGAGCATCCCCATCTCGTTATCCAGTTGGATCATCAGGATGTTGCCGCCATGCGTGATCTGGCGCGGGGTCAACACGCGGAATACGTCCTGATACCAGCCTTCGACGCAGGTCAGGAAATCGGGATGCAGGTAGCTGACGATGTGCTGCGGCTTGCCATCCTGCGCGATGAAAGCCACCTGAGGGTGCTGGTCGAACACCCACTGGGGGATGCCCTCGTTGATGGTTTCCGCCATGATGTACGGGCCGGGGCGGGCGATGATGTACAGCCCCATGCGCGTCGCCAAGTCCAGAAAGCCCGCTAGATCGCGCATCGGGT
>CAIPFY010000392.1 GCA_903864435.1 uncultured Chloroflexota bacterium
GGTCAAGCTGGCTGATCGACTGCACAACATGTGGACTCTGGGGTATATGCCTCCCGACAAGCAGCAGCAGAAGGCGCAGGAGACGCTGGATATTTTTGCGCCGCTGGCAAATCGGTTGGGAATCTGGCAGCTAAAGTGGGAACTGGAAGACCTGAGCTTCCGCTACCTCGACCCGGACAAATATAAGGAAATCGCCCGTAATCTGGATGAGCGCCGCGCTGACCGCGAGGCCTACCTGAACGGCATTATCAGTTCCCTGCGTGAAAACCTCGCCAGTCAGGGCATCACCAAAGTCACCATCACCGGACGCCCCAAGCACATCTACAGCATCTACAAAAAGATGGATCGCAAGAGTGTTGCGCTGACACAGGTCTACGATGTGCGGGCGGTGCGTGTGCTGGTGGATGATGTGATCCAGTGCTATCAGGCGCTGGGGGTTGTCCATAATCTGTGGCGGCCTATTCCCGGCGAATTTGATGATTATATTGCTGCGCCGAAGGATAACTTTTATCGCAGTCTGCATACGGCTGTGGTGGATAACAACGGCAAAACCGTTGAGGTGCAGATTCGGACATGGGAAATGCACGAGGATGCGGAATACGGCATCGCCGCGCATTGGCGCTACAAAGAAGGCAATCGTAAGAAGCGCGATGAAGCCTTCGAGAGTCGTCTGACCTTCCTGCGGCGGTTGATGGAATTTGGCCCGGAAGTGGAAGACGCCGAGACGTTCGTGGATACCATGAAGTCGGAGGTGTTTCAGGATCGGGTGTATGTGTTCACGCCGAAGGGCGACATTGTTGACCTGCCTGTGGGCGCCACACCTATTGACTTCGCGTACTACATCCATACCGAAATAGGCCATCGTTGTCGTGGCGCCAAAGTCAGCGGGAGTTTGGTCGGGCTGAACTACAATTTGCAGACGGGCGACCAGATCGAAATTTTGACTTCCAAGCGGGGCGGCCCCAGCCTCGACTGGCTGAACAATGACCTCGGCTATGTGCGGACGACTCGTGGGCGGGATAAGATTCGGGCGTGGTTCCGCAAACTCGATCATGACAAAAACGTTCAGAGTGGCCGCGAGATGCTGGAACATGAGCTGAAGCGGTTGGGGCTGGATCATACTGCTTTTGATACGGTGGCGGGGATGTTTAGCTTTGAACGGCAGGACGATTTCCTCGCCGCGATTGGCGCGGGGGACATCACCGGGCCGCAAATCGCCACACGCATTCTGGAGGCCGAACGCAAGGATCAGCAGAAGTCGCTGGTCGAAACCATGATTCACGCTCCTCAGCCCGTTCCTTCTCAGGTACAGGTGGAGAAGAACGGGATCAACATTAACGGCATGGGCGGAATGCTGGTTTCTCTGGCTCAGTGTTGTAACCCGTTGCATGGCGACCAGATTATCGGGTACATCACGCGGGGGCGCGGGGTTACGGTGCATCGCCGTGATTGTGCGAATGTGCAGGGCGGTAGCGAACCGGAACGCTTTGTGGATGTGTCGTGGGGGCAACTGCCCACCGAACAGCGGTATGCGGTGCCATTGGAGATTGTCGCCTATGACCGGGACGGCCTGCTGCGTGATATTAGCACCGTGATCGCGGATGAAAAAGTGAACATGACGAAAGTCTCGGTTGCTACACGGCAAAATATCGCCACGTTGCAACTGACGATGGAAATTGCGAATATTCCCCAATTGACTCGTATTCTGAACAAGATGGAACGCATCCAGAACGTGATTGAGGCACGCCGTCGCAAGATGTCTTAAGCCTTAAACGGCGTATCTCTTAATATCATGTTGCGTAAGGCCCGTAAGTGCGTTATAGTTACCAGCAATGAATTCTGTAAAGAGTGTGGGTAACTAAGTATGGACAATGTGGTGCAGACGTTGTTAGCACGCCAACTTCACGGTGTGGATTCGCGGGTGATGGTGCTGCACCCCCGCTACAATGCACAAAAATGGTTAGCCTCCCCGTTTTTTAATGAACCCAATATGATCTATGTGCGGTTCGGTTCCGCGTCTTCTAGCGAAGATATGGATATGGCTTATGGGCATGCGTTGGCTTCCCAGTGGGACGGACGCCCTTTGAGCGATTTAAAACTCATCATTATGGATGAGTATGACCGCATCAATGATTCCCTGAGCGTGAGACTTGTACAGGCGATACTGCGTGAGACAACCGCCCGAATCCTTATTTTTAGCCGCAGCATGCCCGGTCATTTGCTCAGTGATACGATTGTGTCCGCGCAGGCTAAATTGGCGCCGTGTTCCACTGAATTGATGCTCACCGAGTTTTCGCGCTCTCGCAGCATGCCTTTGCTCGAAGTACAGGCGCTCTGTGCGGGTCGCGTTTATGTGAACGGTCACTTGATTGAGCAATGGGATGGTGCGCTTCCCCGTGCGCTGTTTTTCTATCTGGTTGATCGCGGAATGGTTACGCGCAAACAGATTTTTGACACATTCTGGCCGAAGTTGAACGTTCGTGAAGCCACGAATGTTTTTCATGTGACCAAACGTAAGATCAATGAAGTGCTAGGCTTTGATCTTATGTCGTATAGTGCGGGTTTTTATCGGGTGTCCGAGGATATTGAGCTTCGCTATGATGTGAATCTGTTTTTGGAGTGGATACAGGAAAGCGCCGTCACTGCTTCGGAGAGGGCGGCGGAACTGCTCAATCAGGCGATTGCCTTGTATCGGTGCGATTTTTTAGGGGTGCTAGGCGATGAGTTTGCATGGGTGCGTGAGCGCCGCGAACAGCTCCGGCAAACCTATGGCGATGCGCTCGGTGCGCTCGGTCATTGGCGGATTCAGCAGGGCGAATCGGATTTCGCGCTGCACCTGTTCGGGCGTGCTAGTTCAATCCACCCGCACCGCGAAGATTTAGTTGACCAAATGATGCGTCTGTATCGTGATCGTGGCAAACCCGAACACGGGCTGATGGTGTACCAACGTCTGCAAACTGAACTTCAGCGGCGGTTGAATATTCAACCCGCCCGTTCGCTGCAAGAACTGGCGCGGGAGATGGGTGCAGGGGAGTAGCGAAGGGGCAAACGAGACGCTCGCCCCCGTGCTGTGCTGTTTATTCGTTGACCGGCTCTGGTATTTTGAACGGGCGCTGGTAAGTCACCGCTGTGGTTACACGTTCAAATGTCAGCAGGTATTCACCCCCCGTGCGTCCGCGTGGAATCTGGGGTGATTTATCGAAGCGGGTGATGTGATACTTGTTATCGGCGGTGAGGATGATGATGGTTTCTTCCAACCGCCCGATGACCGCTGCCGCTAACTGCTTGCTGGCTTTCGGCAGGCGCATGGCAATTACGCCGCTGCCTGCGCGCCCTTGAACCGGATAATCACTGATCGGCGAAATCTTGGCTGCGCCATCGTCGGTGATCGTCCATACAAATTCGTCCGGCATGACGACCCCCGCGCCAATCACCTGATCGTTCCCTTCGCCCAGTTTCACGCCGCGCATACCGCCTGCTGGAAGCCCGGTGGCACGCACATCGTTCTCGCTGAAGCGGATGCTCTGACCCTGTGCGGTGGTGAGCAATATTTCATCGGTGCCGCTGGTGGGCATCACCCAACCAATTTCATCGTCCGATTCCACATTCATCACCGTAAACGTGTTTGCCGAAATCCCCGGAAGGTCTTCGATGCGAAGGCGCTTCACCTCTGCGCCGCGTGTGGCGAATAGCAGATAACCGCTTTCGAGGTTGGGCGGCAAGCTGAGGATGGCCGCTAGGCGCGATTCGGCTGGCAGCGGGCAGAGCGTGTTGAATAGGCCGCCTTCGCCGGGGTCGTGCGCTTGCGGGGTTTGCTGCACCGGAACGGTGGCGCACTGACCGTCCGCCGTGACAAGGTAGAGGACGTGCGCCGTGTTGCTGGCAAGCACGAAACGCGGTGGGTCGGTGAAGGCGGTGGCGGCTTTGGGCGGTGTTTTTTCAAAACTGCGCCCCAGTTTGCCGCTGGCGGTGAGCGTCACCCATGTGTCCTCGGAGGGCATGAGCATGTCGCCGGTTTCAATCGTGGTGACGGCGGTGCTGTCTACGATGGTGGTGCGGCGGCGATCCCCATACGTTTGCTTGATCGTGCTTAGTTCTTCGCCGATTGCGTCTCTCATGCGCTGCGGGCTGGCAAGCAGCCCTTCGAGATGCTGGATCAGCTTGACTTTTTCTTTGTGTTCGTCCTCGATCTTTTTGCGTTCGAGCGCCGCCAGACGGCGAAGCTGCATATCGAGAATGGATTGGGCTTGCACCTCGCTGATGCTGAGCAGTCGGCGCAGGTTGGTACGCGCCGTCTCAGCAGTTTGTGATTTGCGGATGGTGGCGATGACTTCTTCCATCGCGTCCAGTGCCTTGAGCAGCCCTTCGAGAATATGAGCGCGTTCACGGGCGCGGGTGAGGTCAAATTCGCTGCGGCGGCGAATGACTTCCATACGGTGGTCAAGGTATACACGAAGCGCCTGTTTCAAGCTGAGTGTGCGCGGTTCGCCGTCTACCAGCGCCAGCATGATGATAGAGAAAGTTTCTTGCAGGGGGGTGAGCTTGAACAGGCTGCTGAGGACGCTGTTGGCATCTGCGCCGCGCTGAAGTTCGATCAGCATCCGCAGTCCCTGCCGATCGGATTCGTCGCGCAGGTCGGCGATTCCTTCGATTTTGCCATCGCGCAC
>CAIPFY010000393.1 GCA_903864435.1 uncultured Chloroflexota bacterium
AATCACGTCCATCTTTACGTCAGGCTATTGCTTCACTTGGAAGATATATTGCAACACCGTGTGTATCAAAGCATCGGTTGTTTGTTTGGATGCTTAAAGACATTATTCCTGACCATGCACTAATCGCTATCGCCCGTGCCGATGATTACTTCTTCGGCGTGCTGCACAGCACCCTGCACGAACGCTGGTCGCTGCGCTTGGGAACATCGCTGGAAGATCGTCCCCGCTACACGCCCACCACCACCTTTGAAACCTTCCCCTTCCCCTATCCTCCCGGTCATGAGGACACGGCGCTCCCGGCCTACGCCGCCATCAGCGCCGCCGCCGCCGCCCTCCATGCCGAACGCAGCGCGTGGCAGCATCCGCCCGAACTGGCGGAACTGGGCGCGACGGCGGATAGTCCCGCGCTGCGCGAACGCACCCTGACCAACCTGTATAACGCGCTGGCCGCCCTGCGCGGGGAGGCGGATAGCAGCGAACGCATCCCCAAATCCGCCCGCGATTTCGCGCCGCGCCTGCGGGAACTGCACGACGCGCTCGATCAAGTGGTGCTGGCGGCCTACGGGTGGGACGATCTGGCGGACGGCTTACGCACGCCCGACGGCGAGGAAGCCCTGCTGCGGCGGTTGCTGGCGCTGAACGCAGCCAGAGCCGCAAGCGCGTAAGGCACAGAACCCTCAACCCCAGCCCTTCTCCCTCAGGGCGAAGGGAGTAAGACCAACAAATGCGTCTTTCACCCCTCTCCAAAGCGGTACTCCGTGTCTTGGAGAGGGGATGGGGGTGAGGTTCTTCAAGGGGTATTCCGGCGCTGTGGACATTGTTCAGCGTCGCGTTCGGCGTTATCGTTCAACCAGATCAACAATCGGGAGAAACGCTATGGCAAAAGTATCGCGTGAAGTCCACCGTACCGGGCGCATCGGCTGGCTGCGTGCCGCCGTGCTGGGCGCAAATGATGGCATTGTGTCCACCGCCAGTTTGATCGTGGGCGTGGCTTCGGCGAACGCCAGCCGGCCTGATGTGCTGCTGGCGGGGATTGCCAGCCTTGTCGCCGGGGCGATGTCTATGGCGGCGGGGGAATACATCTCGGTCAGCTCGCAGGCCGACACCGAGCAGGCCGATCTGGAACGGGAGCGCCGCGAACTGGCGAGTGATGGCGACTATGAACTGGAAGAACTCGCCACAATTTATGTGGGGCGGGGACTCGATCCAGCATTGGCGCGGCAGGTGGCTGCACAGCTCACGGCGCATGATGCGCTGGCCGCCCACGCCCGCGACGAACTGAAATTCTCCGAAGAAACCAGCGCCCGCCCGGTACAAGCGGCGTTCGCGTCGGCAGGGAGTTTCGCCATTGGCGCGGTGCTGCCGCTGGCGGTGGTGCTGATCGCGCCGGAAAGCAGCATCGGAGTGCCTGTTACGGCGGCCTCGCTGATTCTGCTGGCGCTGCTAGGCGTGTTGTCGGCAAAGGCGGGCGGGTCGCCGGTGCTGCGGGCTACCCTGCGCGTCACCTTCTGGGGGGCGCTGGCGATGGCGGCTACCGCGCTGGTCGGGTCGCTGTTCGGCACGACGGCGGCGTGAGACGCTATAATAGGCGCAAGGTGAGTGAGCAAAGGCCGTAGATCATGGTGACGATCATTCTGGATTTAGATCGGGACATCGAACAAAAAGCACGAGATGCGGGTTTATTAGCCAGCGAGACTATCACTGAATGGATCAAAGCGGAGTTGGAGCGTAAACGGCAAGAGGCAGCCCAATGTGTTTTGGAAACCATGAATCAGGTGTCCGCGAGTTTTCGCGCAGAATACCCGGACTTAACCGAGGAAGAAGCTCTGGCGATGATTGATGCGTGGATTGATGAAGCTGACGATGATGTGGATAGTTCGATAACCTGATGCTGAGAGTGGTTCTGGACACCAACATTTTCATTTCCGCGCTTTTCTGGAAAGGTACGCCGGGGCGCATCATCGAGGCTATTGCAGCCCGAAAAGCACATCTTGTGCTTTCAGATGAGATTTTGAACGAATTGGCGCGAAAAATCAGTAGTCGGAAATTCTCTGTTCGGCTAGACCGCACAGGGAAAACCGTTCAACAGGTTGTGGGTGAGTTTCGCCAACTTGCAGAAATTACTGCGCCTGCGATCATTCCACAAAACAGTGTGCGTGATCAAAAAGACCAGATTATTCTGGCTTGCGCGGTCGGCGGACATGTGGACTGCATCGTATCTGGGGACAAGGATTTGACTGAATTGAGAGTCTATGTCGGGATTCCGATTTTCTCCCCGGCTCAGTTTCTCGCAGTTTTAGATTCGCGTCCTATGCAGGAATAAAAGCAGTCTCCTCTCTGCACGGCGTTTGCCCCGCCGCATACGCTCTGATAAGCTAACCTCAGTGATACTTCAAGCCTCACCCCGCTGCAAAAGCGGTGAGGTTTTATTCGCAAGGGTGTTTGCCATGCGCGTGTTCCGTTCTCTACTGCTCCTGCTGCTGGTGCTGCTGGCTTCTGGCGAGATGACCCGCGCACAGGACGGGCTGGATTTGCCCACCGAACTGTATGTTCTCACCAACGGCGGGCAGGTGCAGCGGTACGGGATTGGCATGGCTGGCCTTGCCCGCGTCAGCCCGCAGGAAGCGTTCGTGCTGGATTTCGGCATCGCGCCGGATGGCAACTGGATGGCTTATCGCACCGAATCCGGCCTGACGCTGCTCAACCTGTTCACCGGACAATCCGCCCTGATTGACGGAGCCAGCGCCAGCGTCCCCGCTGCCAGAGGGCGCGGCGATACGATGGCGTGGACTGCTTCCGGCGACGCGCTGGCTTATACCACGATGACGGGTGGGCGCGTGTTTTTCAACAGCCCGACGGGCACGGCCTTTGCCGATCTGGGCGAAGACCCGTTCATCAGCCTGCTCTGGTCGCCGACGGGCGAATATTTAGCCGCCGAAGCCGATCAGAACGTCTGGTGGGTTTACCAGCGCAGCGGCACAGCCTTGACTCTGACCAGCGCCATCCCTTCCTCGGTGGGAATCACATGGGTGAGTGGCGCGCAGGTCGTCTTTGCGCCGCTGGACGGTGGCCTGTTCCGCATGGATATGGCGAATGGCAACACGCAGGTGCTTTTGCTCGATACGACATGGGAATACCGTATGCCCTACCTGATGCCGGGTGGC
>CAIPFY010000394.1 GCA_903864435.1 uncultured Chloroflexota bacterium
GTACTCCACATGGAAGCGCACTTCCAGAATGTCGGCCAATTCGGTGAGGTTGAACATGATGCCGAAGCCGAAGTTTTCCAGCAGGGCGTTAAACGAGAAACTGCCCACGAACAGCCCCGCCCCGGAGCGCCCTTCCACGATGTCCAGCATCTCCAGCGCCTTCACCGCCTCGCGCACGGAGTTGCGGCTCACGCCCAGTTGACTCGCCAGTTCCATCTCGGAAGGTAGCGAGTCGCCCGGTTTGAGTTCATTCTGGATAATATAGTCCTTGATGGACTGTTGAAGCACTTTGTACAGGGGAATACGCTGCTGAACGGGCTTGATGGGAAATTGCGGGTCTGGCATGGTTTTCCTTTGCACTCACTTCCAAATTTCCCCAGCCGCCGATATAATCTATCCTACAGTTGGATAGCATGATTATATCAGGGGTGATTGTGCTGTCAATTCGAGCGCCCGTCGCCCATCCATCAACCCCTGCTAAGGAGACACGACCATGACGATTCGCATCGGGAATGCGCCTGTTTCGTGGGCGATTTATGAATTTAAGGACATCGAACCCAAGTACCATTTCAGCCGCGTGCTGGATGAAATCGCCAGCACGGGCTACGTCGGCACCGAGCTAGGCCCTTGGGGTTTCCTCCCGCCAGATGCGGCTGCGCTGCGCCCCGAACTGGACAAGCGCGGCTTGCAGATGGTTTCGGCCTATGTCCCCGTCAAGCTGGTTGACCCCTCGGCGCATCCGGCGGCGGAAGCCGAAGCGATCAAGGTCGGCAAGCTACTGGCGGCGCTGGGCGCGAAATACATTGTGCTGGCGGACGACAACGGCACGGTGCCGGAACTCATCAACGAGGCGGGACGCGCTCAGGGTTCGCGCCTGTCGGCGGCACAATGGGATGTGGTTGCCAGCGCCGTCAACCGCATCGCCCGCAAGGTGAACGAGGAAACCGGCCTGAAATTCGCTTTCCATCATCACTGTGCCGGCTATGTGGAAACGCCGGAAGAAATCCGCAACCTGATGGATCGCACCGATGCCAATCTGGTCGGCCTGTGTCTGGACACCGGGCATTACCAGTACGGCGGCGGCGACGCGCTGGAAGCCGTCCAGACCTACGGGTCGCGCATCTGGCACCTGCACTTCAAGGACTGCGATATGAACGTCCGCAGCCAGTGCGCCGCCCAAAAGCTGAACTATTTTGAAGCGGTGGGCGCGGGCGTGTTCTGCGAACTGGGCAAAGGCAGCGTGGACTTCCCCGCCATCATCGCCGGTATGGAGAAGTTGGGCTTTGACGGCTGGGCGACGGTGGAACAGGATATTCTGGTAGAAGATTTGGATGCCCCCCGCGAAAGCGCCGCCCGCAACCGCGATTACCTGCGCGGCCTCGGCCTGTAACCCCTCTCGCAACCGCAGCACTGACCGGACACGTTCCGGTCAGTTTTGATTAATGACCAATCCACACAAAACAATTAGGCGCAAGCGGTAGCATTTTGTTACAATGAGTAGGATTGGGGTTACGGTCACACGATTCAAAATGAGTATGCCATGACAAATTTGCACACCAGCGCCGAAAAAGAAGCGCAAACCCGTTCCAATTTGCGCGTGCGCGCACTCACTTCTTTCGTACTCGGCCCAATTGTGCTGGTCATCACCTTTGTGGGCGGCGTGGCGTTCACCCTCTTGGGGTTGGCGCTGGCGGCCTTTTCCATGCTGGAATTCAGCGCACTGGGTGCGGATCGCAAAATTGCGGGCATCGTCACCATCGGGCTACCGGCGGTATTGGCGCTGGTGCTGGCCTTCAGCGCACATGAATATGGCTGGGTACTCGCGCTGTTCGTCGCGGTCAGTGCGGTTGGCCTGCTGCTGGAAATCCTGCGCCGCCCCCCGGAGCGCCCGCCCATCGGGAAGCGCACCCTGTACACCCTGCTGGCGCTGATCTATTCCGGTTTGCCGCCCGCCTTTATGATCGAACTACGGGCGATGCCGGACGGCCTGATCTGGATCGTCTTCCTGTTTTTCATCACATGGGGGACGGATACGCTGGCCTTCTTCGGCGGGCGGATGTGGGGCAAGCACAAACTCGCGCCGCGCATCTCGCCCAAGAAAACGGTGGAAGGGGCGCTGGTGGGCATCATCGGCGGGGCGGCACTGGCGCTGCTCTTGCTGGCGAACACCGAAAAGCTATCCGCGCTAACCGTGTTCGTTGCGCTGCTAGGGCCGGTGGTGGCAGTAGCCGGTGATCTATTCGAATCCGGCCTGAAACGTTATTTTCACGCCGGCGACTCGCATATTGCCGGCTTGAACATCATTCCCGGTCATGGCGGCGTGCTGGATCGCACCGATTCGCTCATCTGGGTGACTGCCTTATGCTATGTCGCGTTCAAAATAGCAGGCATCACATTTTAATTTCATGTACAATCATGCGGTCAACGTTGGATTCAGAAAGAGGTTCCGGGGATGACCCAACGAACGGGCAGAGAGGGCAGCCAGCAGAATGCGCCCAATCGTGAAGAACTGCTGCAAATGGGCATACGTGCCGCCAGAGCCGGCAATCAAGACGCGGCGCGCATTGCATTCCAGCAAGTTCTGGGGCAAGACAAGCGCAACGAACGGGCGATGATGTGGATGGCAAAGCTGGCGGAAAAACCCGCCGAGCGCCGCAAGTGGCTGGAACGGGTTCTGGATGTGAACCCCGACAATGACGCCGCCCGCGAGGCGATTCAGCGTATGGCCTATAAGACCAGCGCCCGCGAGAACCGTGTCCTGCTCATGTTTGGCATGGTGGTCGGCGTTCTCATCGTGCTGGCGCTGGTCGTTATCCTGCTGGCCGCGCTTAGTCCCAAAGGTTAGCGGCGGGCATCCGCTAGTAGGCGGTCAATCACCTGCATATTCGCCACGCCGTCCTGCCCCGCATAACGCGGCGGGCGGTTGTTGAGCAGCGAATCCGCGAAGTCCTCGATCATCAGCGTGTACTGGTTGGCGGCAGGCATGGTGATAACTTCGTACTGGTCATCATGCCACCAGCGCACCAGCGGTTGCTCGTGCGGTTCTGGCACAAACGCTTGCTCGACAAGGATGCGCCCTTTCGTGCCGCGAATTTCATAGGTGTGGGTGCGTTGCGCCCGCACGCCGCAGTCAAAATGCCCAATCGCGCCGTTCGGGAATTCCAGCACCGCCGACAACCATTCGTCCACGCCACTCGCGCCCACATGCGCCAGCGCCTTGCCCGCCACCGGTTCCTGCCCGGTCATCAGGCGCATGGCACTGA
>CAIPFY010000395.1 GCA_903864435.1 uncultured Chloroflexota bacterium
AAAAATGAAATCGCGTATCGGCAGGCCAGCGCAGCCGAAGTCAGCCGCTTCACAGGCATGATGCAGATCACCGGCACGCGCAACGCTTTCGGCGTTCACGCGCCGGATTACTACCGCATGGCCTATGACCTGTTCGTGCCGGATCATGCCGCGCTGTTTTTGGCGGAACACGAAAGTGATCCGCTGGCAGGCGTGATGGTGTTCGCGGCGGGCGATTGCGCCCAGTATCTTTATGGCGCGTCGTCCGATGTCAAGCGCAACCTCATGGGCAGCTACGGGGTGCAGTGGGCAGCGATACAATGGGCGAAAGCGCGGGGCTGCCGCTGGTATGACCTGTGGGGCATCCCGGACGAAGATGAGAGCATTCTGGAAGCGCAATTTGAAACACGTTCTGATGGCTTGTGGGGCGTTTATGGCTTTAAGCGCGGTTGGGGCGGGCGGGTGATCCGTTCCGCAGGCGCGTGGGATCGCGTGTACAACCCGCTGATCTACGCAGCCTACCGACTGGCGCTGCGCGGGCGTGAATCCTGAGAGCCTTTACGCACCAGCGAAGCAAGCCTATATACGATAGAATCTATAAGAATCTGAAGGCAAGAAGGTATCGTTTATGCAGGGCATCGAAGCCACGCTGGTCGCACTCGGTTTCAAAAAACACTTCATGGTACAGGGGCGTGCCCGCATCCGTGATTTGTTCCGTTCGGGTGCGTGTGGCATTTATGTGCTGCACTTCCAGAACGGCGAATACCTTCTGGGCGAAACCGAAGATGTCATTCAAGCCTTTGCTGAACACGCCAAAGACTACTACGACATTCAGCAGATCAGCTTCAAAGCTGCCCGTCCCGAATCGTTGAGCGTCGAATACAAGCGAGCGAAAAAATACCTCGAAGCCGAGGGCTGGAAGATGCGTGATCCGGTCGGCATTGTTGATCTTGACGATGCCGCCTCCGATCAGACCTTCTACGAAGTGAAGGTTGGAACCCGAACGGTGGAAGTGGCACGGCTGTCCGAAGAAGTCGTTGTGTTCGAGAATGAGCCACCGCCCGAAGAAGAACAGCCGTTTGTGGAAGAACAGACGGTCTATGAAAATCAGCCCATCTACACCGAAAACCTGCTGGATGACATCATCCCTAGAGAAGTCCAGTTCCGTTGGCTGGAAGATATGGATTTCGACGATCTGGAAGGTGAACGGCAGGACAATATCGCCTTGCGGCGGCGCTACCACATGCAGTACGTCAAACTGCTCATGCACCCGGATATTGATGCCATCATCGCCGCGCTGGGGGTGTATGTCACCAGCACCATCCCCTCGCCACGACGCACTGAAATGTCGTACTGGAGCGCAGTCTGCGTGACGGGCGGCGACATGCAGCCGGTGATTCACCTCAACGTGGGCGGACAGATGACCGTCGAAGTGAAGTTCTACGGCGACCGAACGCTATTCTGGGTGTTCCTCACCCGTGAACTCCTCAACCAGATACTTCCCTTCTCGGTAGACGATGTGGACGACAAGATGAGTCTGCACATGCTCTCGGACTGGAAGATCGAAGATGCCGACCACGAACTTGAAATCGGCATCCAGACCTGTTCGCTGAAGGTCGGCGGCGAAGACCAGCTGGGCGTGGTAGTGGTCAACCCTTACGACATGATGCGCCTGACGCTGTTCTTGCAGCCGGTGATGCGCTTTTTCAACTTTGGCCTGATGCAAAAAGGTTACTGCCCAACGGGAGAAAACCATTGCCTCGACCTAGCTGACCGCCTATTCCTCGACCCCACCTCAAGCGACACGAATGAGTCGCTCGAATCGTACTAGCGACACCGTGAATCTTTAGCCTCCGATCACCCAAACGCGCATACGCTAGACATAAGTGAAAGGAATAGACTTATGTCACCAGTTGATGCGGCATTGGAAAAACTCGGCTTCAAAAAACATCATTTCGTGCAGGGGCGTCCGCACATCCGTGATCTGTTCAAGGGTCAGGTCTGCGGCATCTATGTGCTGCACCTTGAGAATGGCCAACACTACGTTGGGCAAAGCATAGATGTCGTCAAACGCTATGCCCAACATGCCAAAAACCACCCTGACATCCGGCAAATCAGCTTCAAAGTGGTTGGCGAAGCCGATCTGGATAGCGAAGAAAAGCACGTCACCAAAGCTCTTGAGAACAGCGGACTGCTGCTGCGAAACATCCAGAACATCACCTACTCGTTTGGCAAAACATCCCTCGATGACCTCATGTCGCCAATCGTGCAAGAACGCTTCTACACGGACATGAATTTTTCTGATTTGGATGGCGAACGGCAGGACGAGCCAAATATCCGCCGCCATTATCAC
>CAIPFY010000396.1 GCA_903864435.1 uncultured Chloroflexota bacterium
ACAAATACGCCTCGTACTATTTACGGCAATGTATCCAATACCGGAATTATCGACAACCTACCTAACGGTTGTTGTGTGGAAGTACCTTGCCTCGTTGATGCGAATGGAATCCAGCCGACATATGTTGGCGAGATTCCACCTCATCTAGCGGCCTTGATGCAGACAAATATCAATGTGCAATCTCTCACGGTTGAGGCTGCACTCACAAAGAATCGCAATCATATTTATCATGCCGCAATGCTTGATCCGCACACAGGAGCTGAACTCACTCTCGATCAAATCTGGTCAATGGTCGACGAAATGATTGAAGCACATGGTGGCTACCTACCACGCTATGAGTAGATTGTCGGCGGGCTTTTGGGCGGGGCATACATCTGTTTCCCCACGCTAAGGCAGCAATTAGCCTGTTGGCGCTCAAGCTCTCAACGCAAGTTGGGGCTGCGTGGTGCGTGGTGGGTGCATTTCAACTTGGTGCATAGCTATGACCTCATAACAAAATACTGAACTCAAGTTTCTGACCCATCTCAAAATGCACCGATTTTGTCGTAAAACTGCTCAATATTGCAGCAATAAGGCATGGAAAATGGCTGTTTCATACTGGTAATCACCACGTAAAATTATGAAATACGAGTTTTGCGCGAACTTGAAATGCACCCGTGCGTGGTTGGGCAAACTTTATTCCGTCATTTTGCGCTATAATAGCGAAATACTTTCACAGCACTGCACGGATCAAACGCTATGGCGCAACAACCGACCAATGGAAACGGCCTCCCTGCCGATTTGCAAGCCAAGCTGTGGGCGGCGGCGGATAAGCTGCGCGGCCACCTCGACGCGGCGGAATACAAGCATGTCGTTCTGGGCATCATCTTCCTCAAATACATCTCGGATGCGTTTCAGGAGTTGTTCGACACGCTCTCCCACACCCCCAACGCCGACCCGGAAGACCGCGACGAATACGCGGCGGAGAACATCTTCTGGGTGCCGAAAGAGGCGCGCTGGAAGCAATTGCAGGACTATGCCAGAAGCGCCGACATTGGCAACCGGGTTGACCGGGCGATGGCGGCGATTGAGCGCGACAATCCCACGCTGAAGGGCGTGCTGCCGCAGGATTACGGGCGTGCCGACCTCGACAAGCAGCGGTTGGGCGAACTGATTGACCTGATCGGCACGATTGCGCTGGGTGGCAGCGAACACCGTTCGATTGATCTACTCGGTTACGTGTTTGAATACTTCCTCGGTCAGTTCGCCACCGCCGAAGGTAAAAAGGGCGGGCAGTTCTACACACCGCGCCCGGTGGTGCAATTGCTGGTGGAGATGCTCGAACCTTACCGGGGGCGCGTGTACGACCCGTGCTGCGGCAGCGGTGGCATGTTCATCCAGTCGGAGAAGTTCATCGAGCAGCACGGCGGCAACGTCAACCACATCTCGGTATTCGGGCAAGAGAGTAACCCGACGACGTGGCGCTTGTGCCGGATGAACCTCGCCATTCGCGGGATCGAGTGCAACCTCGGTACGAATGCGGCGGACACCTTCCACCACAACCTACACCACGATCTGCGCGCCGATTTCGTCCTCGCCAACCCGCCCTTCAACATGAGCGATTGGGGCGGTCAACTGCTGGCAGACGATCCGCGCTGGGTGTATGGCGTGCCGCCGACGGGCAACGCCAACTATGCGTGGGTGCAGCACATCATCTATCACCTCAGCGCCGGCGGGCGCGCCGGTTTCGTCCTTTCCAACGGTTCGATGAGCACCAGCACCAGCAGCGAAGGCCAAATCCGCGCCGCGCTGGTGACGGCTGATCTGGTGGACTGCATGGTGGCGCTGCCGCCGCAGTTGTTCACCAACACGCAGATTCCGGCTTGCTTGTGGTTCATCAACCGGCGCAAACCGGAAGCGCGGCGGGGGCAAACCCTGTTCATTGATGCCCGTTCGCTGGGGACGCTCATCAGCCGGGTGCAGCGCACACTGACCGACGACGAAATCAGCCGGATTGCCAGCACCTACCACAGTTGGCGCACCGGCGAAGGCGATTATGCCGATGTGCCGGGCTTCTGCAAGAGCGCGGCGCTGGACGAGATCGCCGGACATGGCTATGTGCTGACACCGGGGCGCTACGTGGGCGCAGCAGATGTGGAGGACGACGGCGAGCCGTTCACCGAGAAGATGGAACGGCTGACAGCGACGCTGCGCGAACAGTTCGCGGAGTCGACGCGGCTGGAAGCGGTCATCAGCGAGAATTTGCGGCGGTTGGGGTATGATGAATGAAGTTGACATTCCGCCTCCACGCCATTCAGAAGATGTTTGAACGCCAGATCAGCGCCGGAGACGTGCGGTGGGTGATTGAGAACGGTGAGATTATCCGTGAGTATCCAGACGACACGCCGTATCCAAGCCGTCTGATGCTGGGCTGGATCGTTGAACGTCCTTTGCATGTGGTTGTGGCAGATGTTCCAGCCGATGGTGAAACGATTGTCATCACCGCTTATGAGCCTGATCCCGCGCTGTGGGAAGCGGACTTTAAGCGGAAGAAAGGACAGAGTTCATGAAATGTGTCATTTGCAAACATGGAGAGACACAGCCCGGAAGCGTTACCGTGACACTTGAACGCGGCGGCGCAACGCTCATTTTCAAAGGCGTTCCCGCCTGCATTTGTGATAATTGTGGCGAGTCCTATCTGGACGAATCCGTGACGATGCAACTCCTCGAAGCGGCGCAGGTGGCGCAGGAAACCGGAGTGCAGGTTGAAATCCGCGCATTTGTGGCGGCCTGAATCGGGGTCAATAGAGTTCACTTTTGCGAGGGCAGGTTATGGCGCTGGAACGGTTGCGGCAGTTTCCAGCCGATTGTCCGGTGGTGGTACACAGCTACGAAGCGGGTTATGACCCGGTGACGGATGTGGAAAGCCGCAGCGTGACCCGCACCCCGCACCGCGAGTGGTACGTGGGCGGGGGGCGCG
>CAIPFY010000397.1 GCA_903864435.1 uncultured Chloroflexota bacterium
AGGCGTTCTTCAAACCGGTGCGCCTGTGGGAGTGACGCTGATTGGCCGCCCCGGTCAGGATGCGGCGCTGCTGTCGTATGCCTATGCCTTTGAGCAGGTTACGCATCTGCGCGTGAATCCGAAGCTGGATTGAGCGCCGATACCCCTACAGGGAAAGTCCCGTTTCTCTGTAGGGGTTCTGCGAGGACGTTCATGCCTTCCGGCCTGCTTGACGCATATATGTTGTGCCGCTTGCAAATTACTTCACCTTCCCGAAATCATCCACGTTCACGATCTTGCGTGCATCGTCACCCCTGTTTCCAACCGGAACAGGGGCGGATGAGCATGTCTTGAATCCTGTGCATGACGAATTTTACGTTATTTGAATTCAAATAAAATCTTTACTAAAAAACTCGTATTATCAGTATAAAATTTCATGTAAGTGTGATATGACATCGCGGTAAAGTTCAAACCTGTTGTGTCCGTTGAAAACGACTTCGGGGGGCGTGTGGCAGTCAGATTGCGCGGTGTCCGGGCGCGGTCATCTTTACCCTGCAAGGCGGTAGCTTACCGCGAAAGAATGCTGATCTATGCAGGCTCCCATCCTTTATTCGCAGCAGTTGGCGCGCATTCGTCATTATGCACTGGCGTTAGCATTCATCTGGACAGCCATTCTAGGCGCTTTTGCCACATGGGAATTGTACAGCTTGTCACTATCCGCGCTGGAATCTGCCCGTATAGAAGCCCGTGCCAGCTTCAATAAAGATGTTTTGTACCGTCGCTGGGCGGCGCTGCATGGCGGTGTTTATGTGCCGGCTTCAGAAGATACTCTACCGAACCCTTATCTGAAAGTCCCTGAACGGGAAATTACGACTCCTTCCGGGCGGGTGCTGACGCTGGTCAACCCTGCTTATATGACGCGACAGGTGCATGAACTGGGGCGCGAATTATTCGGTATTCAAGGGCATATCACCAGTTTGAATCCGATCCGGCCTGCGAATGCGCCCGATGATTGGGAACGGATCGCACTCACCGCGTTTGAAAGCGGAGTTGTGGAAACCAGTTCGGTAGAAACGATGGGCGGGCAAATTATGATGCGCTATATGCAGCGCCTTCTCGTTGAACCGAGCTGCATGAACTGCCATGCCGATCAAGGCTATAAGGTCGGTGATGTGCGGGGTGGAATTAGTGTGGCCGTGCCGTTGCAGCCTTACTGGAATGCTGGACTTCCCATTCAGATCGGGATTGTGATAAGCCATTTTGTACTCTGGCTGTCGGGCATGGGCGGCATTCTGCTGGCGACCAACCGGATAGAGAGCCGCGCTTACAGTCAGGAGTTGGAGGCGCAGCGGTTACACCGGAGCGAGGAACGACAGCGTGTCCTTATCAATGCGATTCCAGATACGTTGTTTCGGATTCGGAAGGATGGCGTATTCCTCGATTACCATTCATCTACCACGAATCCCCTCTTTGCGTCTTCCGAAAACCTCATTGGCAAAACTATTTTCGATGTGATGCCGAAGCATGTTGCTGATCCCATGTTGTCCATGATCCACGCCGCCATCAGTCGCCAGCAAGTGGTGGAATATCAATACGAAGTGCCGATGGGCGAACAGACTTACCATACCGAAATCCGCACGATTCCGGCAGGTGAGGATGAGGTGTTGTGTATCACCCGCGATATTTCTGCAAGTGTGCAGGCGAAGCAGCGGGAAGTGGAACTGGCGCTGGAAAAAGACCGGATGCGCCTTTTGAGCACGTTTGTTCAAAACACCGCGCATGAATTTCGCACGCCGCTTTCGATCATTATCAGCAGTGCCGATCTTCTTTTTCGCTCAACCACGCCAGAGCAGCAGTTACGAAAGCTGGGGCAGATTGATGCGCAGGTACAACAGATTAACAAGCTGGTGGATAGGATGCTGCTGATGGTGAAGATCGAAAGCAAGACTAAACTGCCGCAGTTACAGGTGAATCTTGAGGAAGTCGTGGAAGTGGCCTGCCAGAGCATTTCGACTGCGCACGGTCATAAGTTGCTCTTCAATCGTCCTGATAAGTTGGATTTGCCAAAAGTGACCGGTGACGCCGACGATCTTGTGGATGCGTTCAAGCAGGTTCTGGAAAACGCCTACCATTTTACGCCGCCGGGAGGCACGATCACACTGACGACTGGCATCACAGGTAACAGGGTGTGGTTGGAAGTGCGCGACACCGGCGCGGGTATTGATGCCGAATCGCTGCCACGCATCTTTGAAGCATTCTGGCGCCATGATGCGGCACATTCGACACCGGGATTTGGTCTTGGGCTTTCGATTGCACAGAAGATTGTTCAGCGGCATGGTGGCGATATTGAGGTGGAAAGTGCGGTTGGGATGGGGAGCGCGTTTCGTATTTGGTTGCCTATCGCTGAAGCGTTACAATTCGCATTAAATGCGAATTAGATTTTATTGTACCGGGTCTTGTTGACAGGGTTTGATATGAATCCTTCTGATGTGGATGTTGAACTGCTTGAACGTTTGCAGGAACGCGCCGCCCGTGAGGGCCGTTCCATCAATGAACTGCTGCGTGGGTGGCTGGAGTCCTCACCTGTTCCGGGTCAGGCCAGTCGTCCTAATGCTGATCTGGAGGACTATCAGGCCTTGCAGGGTTCGTCCCCTTACTGCCTTCTGAGTATTGATCTGGACGGGCGCTTGACTGCGGTCAATTGTGCCGGAACGCAGATGACCGGGCTGCGTGATGCGGCTGATGACACCCCGGTACAGGGCGAACCCTATCTTTCAATGGTCGGCGCAGAGCATCGGGCGCGGGTGGGCGAACTGCTGAACCGGGCTGTTCAGGGTCAGAAGGCCGAATTCGAGTTCGTGAGCGTGAATGGGCGGCATCTAGCTTCTTCACTGATTCCGATTATGGATGAACGGAATGCCGTGCTTCGTTTAATGGGGCTGGCACAGGACATTACCGGACGTAAGCAGGTCGAAAAAGAACTGCGCGACAACCGCCGGAATCTGCAAGCCTTAATTGAGAATGCCGACAGTAGCATCTGGTCACTGGATCGTGACTATCGCCTTATCATTGGCAACCAGCTATTTTTGGGCAACATGGCAGGGTTGATAGGGCATGATATTCAGCCGGGTGACAGTCTGCTCGATGCTGGCTTGCCTCAATCGGTGATGGATGAATGGCGTGTCTATTTTGATCGCGCACTGGCCGGCGAGTCGTTCAGTATTGAAACCGTTCGCCCGTTCGCTCGTGATTTGAATTGGGTCGCAGAATACCGTTTTAGCTCCTTCCGTGATGAGAATGGTCAAATTGTAGGCGCTACCGTTTTTGGACGCGATGTGACGGAAACCCGCCGTCTTGAGAAGCTGATGCAGCGGTCAGAAGCCAATTTGCGTGCCATGTTTAACAGCGCCGCACATGACTCAACCTTGATCGGATTAGATCATCGAGTGATGGATGTTGGTGAAAAGTCGAGCAACGCTGCCGTAGCCGTGTTCGGAAAACCTATGTTGCCGGGTGATTCGATCTACGATTATGTGCTGGCACAGGATCGAGATAACTTCGATGTGAATTTCGAGCGTGCTGCGCGTGGCGAACGGGTCATTGTCGAGAAATCATTCCCCGCAGGGGATGGCGCGGAACGCATCTTCTCGTATGAATATTATCCGGTTGAAGATCGAATCGGAGAAATCATCGGCGTGTGTTTGAGCCGGCAGGATGTGACCGCCACGAGACAGGCGGAAGCGGCGCTGCGTGAAAGTGAAGCGCGTTTTCGTATCTTGAGCGATAACGCACTGGTCGGGGTTTATATTGTCCAAAATGGGTTGCTCAGTTATGTGAATGCGGCGCTCGCTAAGGCTTTTGGTTATGACATCGAGGCGTTGATCGGTACCGACCCGCTTGTGCTTATTCACCCGGATGACCGTCCGCGTGTACAGGAAAATATTCGGCGGCGGATTGAGGGCGAAATCGAGAGCCTTCAATACGAGTTTCGCGGGCAGCGCAAAAACGGGATGATCAATTATGTCGAGGTGTTTGGTTCGCGGATTGAACTGGGTGGGCATCCGGCCATTATGGGGAACATCGTAGATATTACAGGGCGCAAGCAAGCGGAGATTGCTTTACGGCAGGCGCAAGAGCAAAACCGGTTAATCGTACAGGCGGCGAATATCGGCCTGTACGATTGGAACCTCAAAACGAATAAGGTGTATTACTCGGCAGAGTGGAAGCGGCAGCTAGGCTATGAGGAAGCCGAAATTGCCCCCGATTTGAGTGCGTGGGAACGGCTGACGCACCCTGATGATCTCCCAAAGGTGCTGAAGCAAATCAATTCGTATATTGCCCAACGGGAAATGAATATTCAGACCGAATTTCGTATGTTGCACAAGGATGGCACATACCGTTGGATTCTGTCGCAGGGGGCTATTCTGGAGGATGCCGAGTATGTACTTTCCCGCATGGTTGGCGTTCATATGGATATCACCGACCGCAAGACTGCGGAGACGGAGCTGCGGTTCCATAGTGAGATTCTGCGAAACATTGCCGAAGGTATTCATCTGACACGGGTTCAAGACGGCATCATGGTCTATACCAACCCCACGCTTGAGCGTATGTTTGGCTACGCTGCGGGTGAACTCCTCGGCAAGCATGTGAGTGTGCTAAACGCGCCGACGGTGCAAGACCCGATGACTATCGCCAACCAGATTATGAACGGCCTGAGCGAAACGGGTATGTGGGAGGGAGAGGTTCAGAACATCAGGAAAGACGGCACGATGTTCTGGAGCAGAGGCGCTATCTCCCAGTACGAACATGCGCAGTTTGGGCAGGTCTGGATCACCGTACAGCAGGATATTACGGAGCGTAAACTGGCTGAAGCGGCGCTCCACATTAAAGATAGCGCGATCCAGACGACGATCACCGCCATAGCAATTGCGGATTTAGACGGACACTTGACCTATGTGAACCCTGCGTTTGTCAAAATGTGGAAGTTGGCGGGTGAGGCAGAGGCGCTGGGGCGTTCTGTGCTGGATTTCTGGGAAGAACCACAAGCGGCGCAGTCCGTAACCCAGTCCATTCAAGACGCGGGGAGTTATCACGGACAGATGATTGCGCGGGCTGCTGATGGGAGTAATTTGCAAGTGGATTTGGCGGCCAGCGTGGTGTATGACCCGGACGGGCGGCCCATCTGCATGATGGGTTCGTTCCATGATGTGACACAACGGTATCAGGCGGAACAACTTCAATTGGAACAGGAACGGTTGAAAGCCAATTTGAGAAAGGAAAAGGAATTCAACCGACTCGTTCAGAAAGCGGTATCCGCGCTGTCGCATGATGTCCGCACGCCGCTTACCGTGATCTCGAACGCCAAAGACCTTCTCGACCGGTACTATGATCGTATGGATGAGGAAAAGCGCCGCGAGAAACTGGATTCAATCGGCAAACAACTTCACTTTGTGGTGCAGATTTTGAACGATATGTCGCTCACGGTGAAGGGCACGC
>CAIPFY010000398.1 GCA_903864435.1 uncultured Chloroflexota bacterium
CAGGCCACGCGCACCTGACAAGCCAAGCAAATGCTCCCTTATGGATGTTGCTACAGAGAAATCATGTTATCTGTTGATGCAAACTCTGTTTTGATTGATACGCTATACCAGATGATTCTCATCAGTGGCATTGCGGTTTCGGTTGTGTTGATGGTGGGTCTGTTCCGACAGCGGCATATCCCCGGTGCAAAAACGCTGTTTTTCCTGATGTTGAGCGTGGCCGAAGCCCTGATTTGCTTCCTCGCGCTCTCGGCTTCAGCCACCCCGCAAGAAGGTTTTTTCTGGGCGCGGTTGCGCTTTCTGGGAGTGTACTCTGCGATTCCACTGGCCTTTTTTTACGCGCTAGAATTTACCGGCACACCACCCCGCCGCTGGATGATGGCTTTACTGCTGGCACTGCCGATCGGCATTCAGGTGCTTTTGTGGAACGGTGAGTGGGCAACGACCTATTTCTTCAGCGATTGGCAGTTGATCCAACAGGGTAGCCTTTCGGTGGAGATCGCCCATTTCACCGCCATTTTCACAGCCTACCGGATATTCGCTTATATACCCACACTCTTAATCATGATCCGGCTCGGTCGTTATGCGCAGCGGAGTCAGGGCTTACTGCGCCAACAGGCACTGTGGATGCTGGGGGCGTTGAGTGTGGCATTCCTCGCAGGGGCGCCAGCAACTTTTATGGCAGCCACCGAAGGCCATAACCCCGCGCCAATCGGAATGGCAATTTTTGCCATCACCGTCGCATGGGCATTCCAAAGGCGATCACTTGTCATCATGCCTGTCGCCTACGAAACCGTTCTGCACAATATGCGGGATGGCGTGCTGGTACTCAATCGAGAAGATGTGGTCATGGGCATGAACCCCGCTGCCCGTACTCTGTTCCCGCAGGCGAACATCATCGGGCAGCCTATTCAGGCGCTCCTGACCGACGAGTCGTTTCTTCAAGCATACCGGGCGCTGCGACGCGACGCGGGAATTGATCTTCAGGCCAAAGCAGGGGACGAGCAGCACACCCACGAAATCAGCATTTCGCCCATCACCACGCCGCAGGGCGATATTCACGGGCGGGTCATCGTTCTCCACGACATTGAACACCTTCAACAGGCCGAGGAATCCCTGAAACAAAGCGAGGCACAGCTGCGGCTCATCACCACAAGCATGGCAGACATCGTGATGCAGTCCGACTTAACGGGCAACCTCATTTATATAAGTCCTTCGGTGGAACGGGTGATGGGCTACAGTGTTGACCACTGGTTGAACCTGCCCGCAGAAGAACGGATCGCCTCCATTCACCCGGACGACCAGATGAGCATCGTCCTTGCCTTCCAGAAATGTATTTTGACGGGCGAAAGTGGGCGGGTGGAATACCGGCAGCAAACCCGCAGCGGACACTATGTCTGGATGGAGTCCAACATTGAACGGGCAGAATCGCCTTCCGGTGAAGAGGCATCTCTGGTTATCAGCACCCGCGACATTAGCGGGCGTAAGCAGATGGAAGAAGCCCTGCGCAAGAATGTCGAAGATTCCCGCCATTTTCGTGATCGGCTGCAAGACCTGCACC
>CAIPFY010000399.1 GCA_903864435.1 uncultured Chloroflexota bacterium
GTGCGCCGCTTCAGTTCCACGCCGCCCTTGTCGAGCGATTTCTTGCTGAGCGTCAGGCGCAGCGGCAGGCCGATCAGGTCGGCATCATTGAATTTCACGCCGGGGCGTTCGGCACGATCATCATACAGCACTTCCACGCCAGCCGCCCGCAGGTCTGCCTCCAGCTTGTCGGCTTGCCCCGCCGCGAGTCCGCCTTCGTCCGCAATCAGCACCAGATACACAGGGTACGGCGCGATAGCGACCGGCCAGCACAGGCCGTTGGCGTCGTGGTGTTCTTCGGCGATGCAGGCCAGCAACCGCCCGATGCCGATGCCATACGACCCCATGATGACCGGTTGGGCTTTGCCCTCGCGGTCGAGGAAGGTGCAGCCCATTTTGTCGCTGTAGCGCGTGCCGAGCTTGAAGATGTTGCCCACTTCTACACCGCGTATGCTATGCAGTGGTTGACCGCAGTTCGGGCAGCCATCACCCGCCCGCGCCGCTGCGATGTCGGCGACGGTTTGCGCGGTGTAGTCGCGCTCATAGTGGGTATTCAGCAGGTGGTAGCCGGCTTCGTTTGCACCTGCCACGAGGTTTGGCGTGGTGGTCACGGCTTCGTCTACCACCACCCACGCACCGCTAGTGCCGATGGCCGAGCCGTAGCCGGGGACTGCGCCCACAGCGCGAATCTCGTCCTCCAACGCGGGGCGCATGGCTTTCGCGCCGACGGCGTTCGCCAGCTTGGTTTCGTTCACATCCATATCGCCGCGAATGATGGCGAGGATGAACCGCTGCTGATCGGCCTCGCCCTCATGGACGGTGGCGACCATGAATACGGCTTTGGCAGTCTTGGCAGTAGGGATGTTCAAGAACTGCGCCAGCGAGTCAATCGTGGTAGTGCCGGGTGTGGCGATTTTTTCGAGGGGCAGGGGCGCTTCAGGTGGCAGTTCCGGTTTCTTGAAATGCGCCACTTCGCGGTTGGCGGCATAGCCACAGGCCGCGCATTCCAGCAGCGTGTCTTCGCCGATGGGGGTACGGTACATGAACTCGTGCGCTTCTTTGCCGCCCATCATACCCGTATCGGAGCGCACCGCCAGCACGGGCAGGCCGCAGCGTTGATAGATGCGGAAGTAGGCGCTGTAGTGGGCGCGGTACTGCGCGTCCAGCCCGTCCCAGTCGGCATCGAGGCTGTAGCTGTCTTTCATGGTGAACTCGCGCACGCGGATCAGGCCAGCGCGGGGGCGCGGTTCGTCGCGCCATTTGGTCTGAATGTGGTAGATCATGCTCGGCAACTGGCGGTAGGAGCGAATCTCGCGCCGCACCAGATCGCCCACCACTTCTTCATGCGTCATTGCCAGCGCCATATCACGTCCGGCACGATCTTGAAAGCGTCCCATCTCCGCGCCGATTTGCGTCCAGCGTCCGGTCTGCTGCCAGATTTCGGCGGGGTGGACGACGGGCATGGTGATCTCCTGCCCGTTGATCGCGTCCATTTCCTCGCGGACGATTTGCTCAATCTTGTTCAGGGCGCGGCGTGCCAGCGGTAGGTAGCTGAAAATGCCGGAAGCCAGCGGACGGATGAAGCCCGCCCGCAGCAGTAGTTGGTGGCTGGCGACTTCGGCCTCGGCGGGGGCTTCGCGCAGGGTTTGGCTGAACAGTTGGCTCATACGCATGATGGTGCAGTTTCCTTTCCTGTCGGGTTCAATGTCGGCGGCGCGGGCGCTATTCCCACGTCCGGTTCTGATTGATTTTGAGCTTATCCATGACGGCCTGACCGAGATCAATCCCGTTCAGGCTGGCGAGTTGCAGCAGGTACAGCAGCACGTCCGCCAGTTCGCCGGCCAGTTCGGTGCTGTCCGGCGCGGAATCGCCCCACTGGTAATGTTCCAGCACTTCGCTGGCTTCTAGCATCAGCGAGATGGCGAGGTTCTTGGAGGTTTGCGGGTGCGGCGAGTTGGCCTCGTACCAGCCCTTGCTCTGGACGAAAGCGTGCATGGCAGCTTCGAGGGTGCGTAAGTCCATCAGGATACCTCTAGGAGAAGGGTAGCAACGAGTATCGCGTGATTTTTGTAGGGATACGGCGCAGGTCGTGTCCGCCTTCAGCCTCGTTCGGGGACAAGACAGCGGGCGCATCGGGCGCTGTGTCCCTATGGAAAACGCTCCTGCTGGTACGGAGACAATTAGATACCGCTAGTACGCATTCTTATTCTGCTTCATCACGGTGTTCCAGACAGTGCGAATGATGATTTTGATGTCCAGCCACAGTGACCAGTTTTCCACGTACCACAGGTCGAAATCGGTGCGCTCCTCGATGGACGTGTCGCCGCGCAGCCCGTTGACCTGCGCCCAACCGGTCATGCCGGCTTTCTCGCGGTGACGTTCCATGTAGCGCGGAATTTTGTCGCGGAATTCCAGCACATACACCGGGCGTTCGGGGCGTGGCCCGACGAGGCTCATTTCGCCCGCCAGCACATTCATCAGCTGCGGGATTTCGTCCCAGTTGGTTTTACGCATCCAGCGCCCCAGACGGGTGACGCGGGGATCGTCTTTCACCGTCCAGCCGGGGCCATGCGCTTCGGCATCAATACGCATGGTGCGGAATTTGACCATGTTGAACGGGCGACCATCCAGCCCCATGCGCTCCTGCGTGTAAAAGACTGGCCCCGGCGATTCGCGGCGGACGAGGATGGCGGTGAGCAGCATCAGCGGGGAGAGGAAGATTAGCCCGATTAGCGCCCCGGCGAAATCCAGCCCGCGCTTGAGCGTGAGCCGCCAACCGCGCAGAGCGATGTCGCGCACGGTGAGCAGCGGTGTGCCGCCCAGATCGTCCACGCTCAGATCGCCCGCCATATATGCGAACATATCGGGGTAAATCTTGATGTCCACGCGCCCGCGCTGACAGAGTGTAATCAGCTGCACCAGTTCGGCACGCTGGGGTTCCGGCAGGGCGATGATAATTTGGTCAATGGAACAGCGGTCAATCAGGGCGGGCAAATCGTGATAGATGCCGACGACTGGCAGGCTGCCGATGCTGCCGCTGGTACGGGTTTTGCCGTTGACCACCACGCCCACCGATTTATAGCCGAGGGCAGGGTTGGCAGCGATTTTGCGGATAATTTCGCGGGCGATTTTACCGTTCCCCACCACGATCAGATTATCCAGCCCGATGCCGCGCCGCCGCAGGAAGTAACGCAAATTTTGGTGCAGTTCGCGCCCGGTGATGAGGAACGCGCTGCTGAAAACCCACACATAAAACAAGAGGCTGCGCGGATAATCCACTTCAAAAATCGTGTTGTTGAACAGAATCGCCTGTATGCCGAACACCATCAACGATCCGACTGTCACCACGCCGATTAAGCGGCGGGCATTGTCAATGCGGCTGACGGCACGCGGCAGATGGTACAGGCGCGAGAAAAATAGGATGAACATGATGACGGCGATATGCAGCAGTAGCGTGGGGATGTACAGCAGGAAGTCCGGTTGTACGTCCGGCATACTGAAGAAGGGCAGCGTGGCACGCGCTTGATAGGCCAGCGCGAACGCCAGACACAGCATGAAGCCGTCCACCAGTAGCAGCGCGGCGTTGAGAAAGGTGCGAACGCGGTTGCCCCGATTGACGGGCAGATGGCGGTTCAGGTTTGCGTAGGTAGCGGTTGGCGCATCTCCTGCCACAGGGCGCTCCCCCCCTTCGCCAACAAGCCCGCCATCACCAGCACATGTAGCCAGATCGGCGTGGTTTGCTGGTAGTGCTTGCGATAGAACACGAGCATGGCGCGTTGAAATTCGTATTGTGCTTTTTGACTGCGGCGACTGGAGGCGCGTTTGACGTGCTTGACGACGACTTGCGGGTGATAGAACACCTTCCAACCGGCCTTTTTTATCCGAAACGCCCAATCCAAATCTTCTCCATACATAAAAAAGGTTTCATCGAGCAAACCGATTTGCGCGATGGCCTCGCGGCGCACCTGCATATATGCCCCGACAACGGAATCGACTTCGATCTCCACATCGGGGTCTACATATGTCATATTATACCGCCCGAAACGCGGATGGTGCGGAAACAATTTTGAAAGGCCGGAAAATCGGTAGAATGACACCATTGGCGTCGGGAAACTGCGGCGGCAGGCCAGATCGAGGCTGCCATCTTCCAGCACGAGTTTTGGCCCCGCTGCGCCGATTTCCGGGTGCGAGTCCATGAAGCGCACCATGTCGGCCAGCGCGTCTGGCGGCACTTCGGTATCCGGGTTGAGCAGGAGCGCATAGCGCGGCGCATCGGCGCGGGTGTCGCCCGCGTCGCCAAAGCCGATGTCGCGCAGGCCGAGGTTATTGCCATACGAGAAGCCGCCGTTGGTCGGGCTGGCGATCAGCCGGACGGTGGGGAACTCGGCGCGTACCATGTCGGCGCTGCCGTCGGATGAAGCGTTATCCACCACCACGACGAGAAAACGAAATTCGCCCCGGCTGGCCTGTACGGTTTGCAGGCAGCGGCGCAGCAAATCGCGGGTATTCCAGTTCACAATGACGATTCCCATATCGTACATGAGCCGTCGTCCTCCTTCGTGCAGGGATTTTACCACACAGCTTGAATCTGCCGAATCGAACCCTGCGCCGGCATGGTGTAACTTTTTTGCGCCCCTTCGCCACTTGGGAGAAGGGGACGGGGGATGAGGGCATCTGCCGAATCAAAAACCCCCGAACTTCCGCGAAGGATGTGTCGGGGGCTTTGCGGAGGCGGTGTGTTAGCTGAGGTGCGGTAACAGCTTGGCGGCGATCTTCTCTTTGGGCTGGAAGCCGGTGATGCGCTCGACGGGTTCGCCGTCTTTGAACAGGATCAGGGTGGGAATGCCCATGATGTTGTAGCGCATCAGCACATCCTGATTGGTGTCGGCATCCATCTTTGCCACGCGCAGCTTGCCCACATATTCAGTGGCGATCTGGTCTACGAACGGCGCGATCATCTTGCACGGGCCGCACCATTCCGCCCAGAAATCCACCAGAACCGGCTGTTTGGAATCCAGCACGTCCTTCTGGAAATTGGCTTCGTTGACCTCGAACGTTTTGTCTCCCATGTGTATCCTCTGTTCTCCTGAGTGCTTTACGCGCCTTGCGCCGTCATGTTATCATTCCCGCATAGCGACTGGCAAGCAGTCGTATTCGGAACGCAGGCTTATCGAGTGATTGTGTAACGTTATATGGACGAGGCTCATCTCCCAGAACTTACCAAACGGCAGGAAGAAATTCTCAGCCAGATTGTGCGTGCTTACAGCCGTGTGCCTGAACCGGTGAGCAGCAAGCATCTGGCTGATAGCACCGATCAAGGGGTGCGTTCGGCTACGATCCGCAACGAGATGGCCGCGCTGGAAGAACTGGGCTACATCGCCAAACCGCATACTTCGGCAGGGCGTGTACCCACTGAAAACGGCTATCGCTATTTTGTGCAGCATCTTGTTCAGCGCAGCGATTTGAGCATGGTCGAGCAAAGCCGCATCTCCGAAAAGATGCAGGGTTCGCTGATGGGGACGGAACAAGGGCTGCGCCATGTGGCGGCGATGCTGGCGCGTACCATGAACGCGGCGGCTCTGGTCACGCCGCCGATTGCCGAAACCAGCAAGTTCAAGCACATCGAACTGATCTCGATACAGGGGCGGTTGGTGTTGATGGTGCTGGTGCTGCAAGGCGGCGCGGTGCATCAGCAAATGCTCACGCTCACCGATCCGGTGGCGCAACCACACCTGACCGAGGTGGCGGCGCGGCTGAATGCCCTGTGCGCCAACCTGAACGCCGATGAACTGCGTTTGAAAAGCGTCCAGTTTCAACTGTTGGAGCGCGAAGTGGCTGATCTGGCGGCGGAACTGATGGAATATGCCGACAGCAATCAGGCGCGGTTGATCTACCGCGACGGGTTGGGCGAAATTTTCAAGAGTTTCCAGAACAGCGAAGGGGCGCAGCAGGCGGTGCGGGTGCTGGAAGAACGCGCTTTCCTGAACATGGTGCTGGGCGAAATTCTGACGCCGATGACCAACGATGTGCAGGTGTTCATCGGCGGAGAAGGGCGCTGGGAGGAGATGAAGCACTTGAGCATCATCCTCAGCCGCTACGGGATACCGGGGCAGGCCAGCGGTGCGGTGGGCGTGTTAGGGCCGACGCACATCAACTACGGCAAGGCCATCTCCACCGTGCGCTACGTGTCGGCGCTAATGACCGACTCGCTGGTGTCGTTGTACGCAGCCAGCGAGCCGGAGAAGAAGGATTTGTAGCTTAGAATCCCCACCCCTAACCCCTACCCCATGCAGGGTGCTGAGGGGAAAAAGAGGGTTCCAGTGTGTGTATTTCTCCCCTTTCTCCATAGTATGGGGAAAGGGGACGGGGGACGGGAGATTCTTCGCCCGATCACGAATGCGGGTGATGCGGGGCGGGCGTGAGATACGTGCGAAGGTACTCGCCCGTATAGCTGCTTTCGATGGTTGCCACCTGTTCCGGCGTGCCGATGGCGATGATTTGCCCGCCTTTGTCGCCGCCTTCCGGCCCCA
>CAIPFY010000400.1 GCA_903864435.1 uncultured Chloroflexota bacterium
GCGGCAGGTCAAACGCGATGCGCGCTGGCGGCCTGCGCTGTTTCATCTGCCCCACGAGAACAAATATGATGTCGAGGGGCGGAAGGCGTGGCAGCGGTTTGAAACGCTCGATAAGCGGGTGGCGATGCAGGTGTGGTCTGCCATCAGCCACTTCAACGAAATCTGGGCGGCGGAAGTGGTGGCCGCTGGCATGTGGGATTTGGACGAGCAGCAATGGGATTTCTACCTCGATATGGCACGCTGGTCATGGGATGAGGCGCGGCACAGCATGATGGGGTATCGCGCTTTGCAGGGATGGGGGCTGGATATTCCCGATCTTATCCCGTTTGCGAACGCCACCTATAACGCGATGGGGCCGATGGAGCCGATTCAACGTTTGGCGCTGCTGCACTTCTACGAAGAAGGCTTGCTGCGGGCGGGGACGAAGCAGATCGAGTTGAAAATCCTAGAGTCGGCGCAGGACGATGGCAGCGCGCAGGATATGGATTTCGACTGGGCGGACGAAGCGATTCATGTGAACTACGGCTACACATGGTTGCGACGATTGCTAGGAGATGACAACGCGGGTAAGGAAGAGGTGAAGCGGCTGACGGATGATGCGCGGGGTATCGTCGCACAGTTCGTGCTGGCGAACAAAGACCGTCCCGAAGCCCAACTCGCGCCTTATTTTGACCGCCTGTACACCGTGATAGCGGGCATGTTGCGCGACATCCCCGATGACGGGTTGCAGATTCAGTGGGCACCCGTTGTAGCGGATGAGGATGCGTTGAAAGCGTTGCAATCGTGAGCTATCGCGTCCACTTGGCGAAGTCCGGGGCGCAATTCAGCGTCCAGAAGGGGGAAACCGTTCTGGAGGCGGCGGAGAACGCGGGGATTGTGCTGTCGTATAGCTGCCGCAGCGGGACGTGCCGTTCCTGTTTGACCCGCGTGCTGTCGGGTTCGGCAGAGCATGACCCCGACTATGCGGACGAGTTGAATATTGACGCGGCGGAGATGGCCGACGGGTATCGTTTGTTGTGCAGCGTGCTGGCATATTCGGATTTAACGCTGGAGAAATAACGATGAAATTACTGGTCTTTCGCGCTTTGTGGGGCATGACGAGCGCGTTTGAGGAGCAGATTGAACGGGTGGCGGCAGCGGGTTACGATGGCTTCGAGTTCTGGCCGGAACAGTGGACGATTGAACGTTCGGTCATTATGAAGCTGGCGGAGCGCCACCATCTGAAAATGATCGTGGGCGCGTTAATCACCTCGAAAGAAGAACTTGCGCCCAAGCTCTCCGGTCTGGCTGAATTTGAGCCGGTGCGCGTGAATCTGCACAGCGGGCGCGACAACATGACCCGCGACCAAGCCTGCGCCTTCTTCGAGGAGTCGCTGCGCGTGGAGGCGACTCTGGGCGTGCCTGTTGGTCACGAGACGCACCGGGGACGCATCCTGTTCACCCCTTGGGCGACAGCCGATTATCTGCGGCAGTTCCCCGAGCTGCACATCACAGCGGACTATAGCCATTGGGTGAACGTGTGCGAACGCCTGCCGTTGGACGAAGCGGACGCGCTTGAACTGGCGAACAGCCGCGCAGTGCATATACACGGGCGGGTGGGCTATGAGGAAGGCCCGCAAGTCCCCGACCCGTCCGCGCCGGAGTATGCTGGTCAACTGGCATGGCACGAGACCCAGTGGCAGCGCATCCGCCAACTCCATGCGAACGCAAACGCTGATGTTTTGACCTTTGCGCCGGAATATGGCCCGCCGAATTATCTCCACACGCTGCCGCACACCAATGTGCCGGTGGCTGATCTGTGGAATGTGTGTTTGTGGGGTGCTGAACGTGCTCGCCGGGTGCTGAACACCTGACGGGAGAAAGTCGAGTCCGTCCCGTATGGATAAAATACCGCATCAAGCACCGTCCGGTTTCGACTGGGTGACGGGGATTGAGTCATGGGAAGTGGTTGACGATGCGCTGAAGATCGTGTGCCGGACGGCCTACGACCATCGCGCTCATCTGCTGGTGGAGGTACTTACCCCGCACATCTGGCATATCCTGTTCCGTCCGCTGGATTCGCAACCGTTCGCCACGCCGATTGTGGTGGGACGGCCTGAGCGCAAAATTCCGTTGCAGGTGGAGTCGGCAGATGGGCAACTGGTGGTCAGCGGGGGCGGCTTGCGGCTGTCTATCCAGACTGACTCGTGGCGACTGCGGCTGTATGATGCCAACGGCGCTGATGTGCTGCGTGAAAACCCGTCGGATGTGGACGGGCTGGGGCAACCGTTTGTGCTGCCGCTAGGCTATGCTGCGACTGCCGATGGCGTGAATCTGGTCAGCGAGTCGTTTCACCTGCGCCCAGATGAACATCTTTTAGGATTAGGCGAAAAGTTCACGCCGCTGGACAAGGTGGGGCAGCGAATCGTCACATGGACGCAGGATGCCTTCGGCTCGACCAGCGAACGCTCGCACAAGAATATCCCGTTCCTGATGAGCAGTCGGGGCTACGGCCTGCTGCTGGATACGGGGGCACGGGTGACGTGGGATTTGGGGGTGTCGTCGTGCCAGTCGTACACCATCACCGCCGAAGCGAATGCGCTGGATGCTTATGTGATCGTCGCTCCGTCGTTTGCGGAGATTCTGGAACACTACGCGCATTTGACCGGACATGCGCCCGTGCCGCCCAAGTGGACGTTCGGCCTGTGGCTGTCGTCCACCGGAGCGTACCGCGATCAGGCGACGCTGGAACGACTGGTGGCTGGCGCGGAGGCGCATCAGCTTCCGGTGGATGTCATCCATGTGGATACATGGTGGATGAAATGGCGGTTGTATTGCGATTTCCAGTGGGATCGGGAAGCGTACCCTGATGTAGAAGGTTTGATCGCGGAGTTGACCCGCAAAGGGCTGCGGGTTTCGTTGTGGGAGCATCCCTATATCTCGGTGGAGAGCGACCTGTTTGAGTTGGGTAAAGAGCGCGGTTATTTCCTGAAGCGGCCTGATGGTGACGTGTATGTGATTGACTACGGGCTATCGCTGGCGCCGCGCCCGGACGGGGTGGTGCGAATCGCCACGCCGGATACTTCGTGGAATGCGCGAGTGGCGATCATTGATCTGACGAATCCGCAGGCCTACCAGTGGTTTCAGGATTTGCACCGTCCGGTGTTACGGATGGGCGTTTCGGTGTTCAAGACCGACTTCGGCGAAGATGTGCCGCGTGATGCGGTGTTTAGCAACGGGCAGACAGGCGAAACCATGCACAACCTGTATCCGCTGCTGTACAACCGCTGCGTGTACGAGGTGACGCAGGAAGAATTGGGCTACGGCGTGGTGTGGGCGCGTTCTGGCACGGCAGGCAACCAACGCTATCCGGTGTGCTGGTCGGGTGATCCGGCGGCGGATTTTGACAGCTTGGCCTGCACGATACGCGCTGGTCTCTCGGTTGGCCTGTCGGGGATTCCGTTCTGGAGTCATGACATCGGCGCGTTCCGGGGGATGCCTTCGGCGCGGCTGTATGTGCGTTGGGCGCAGTTCGGGTTGCTGTGTTCGCACAGCCGGATGCACGGCGATAGCCCGCGTGAACCGTGGTACTTCGGTGAGGAAGCCGTTCGCATCGTTCGTGCCTATACGGAACTGCGCTACAGCCTGTTCCCGTACCTGTATAGCGCGGCTTACGAGGCCAGCCGCAGTGGATTGCCCGTGATTCGGGCGCTGCCGCTGATGTTCCCGGATGACCCGAATACTTACGCTCAAGACCTTGAGTACATGTTGGGCGGGGCGCTGCTGGTCGCGCCGATCTACGATGAGGGCGATCAGCGCCGCGTGTACCTGCCGCAAGGCGAATGGGTGGATTACTGGACGCATGAGGTGTATGCCGGGAATGTCCATATCACCGTTCATGCGCCGCTAGATCATCTGCCGCTGTTTGTGCGGCGCGGGGCGATCATCCCCCGCATGCAGCCTGCACAGCGCATTCCGGCGGGGCTGATTGACCCGCTGCTGCTGGATGTGTATGCCGCTTCGCGCATGGCCTACCGGCTGGATGAGGACGAAGGCACGACGATCTTTGAGGGGACGATTCAGGACGGCGTGTTGCACTTGGATTGGCGCGGCGACCCTGTACGAAAATTCTTGCTGCGGGTGATCGGGGTGCAAGCGGTGACGGCGGTTGCCCTTCAGGTGGGGGGCGAGGTTGTACCGATACAATGGACAGTCGGCGCGGACGGGGTGTTGCAGGTCGAAACCCCAGCCGTAGCCGCTGCGCGATTGAACGTGACTTACAGATAGGAAACAGTGACGTATGAAAGACAATGTAATTCCGCAGGATGGGATGGTCATCACCGAGGATACGCGGTTCGCGCCCGGTGTGTATGCGCTGCGCGACGGGATTCGGATTGGCGCGGATGGCGTGACCGTGGACGGCAACGGGGCGCTGCTGGTCAGGCAGAGCCGCGAAGGGGTGGGGATTTATGGGGAGAACCGGACGGATATGACCATTCGCAATCTGGCGCTTTCCGGCTCGTATCACGGATTGCGCTTCGACAACTGCCGGAATGTGCATATCGAGCAGGTGCGGGTGCGAGACAGTGCCGAGATCGAGGGGATTGATACCTTCCTGTATCTGTGGCATCCGATTGAGCAGGTCTACAGCGCCGCGATTTTGCTGAATAACGTGGTGGGCGGCAGCGTGCTAGATTGCGATATGCAGCACCAGATGAACGGCATCCTGCTGTACGGGTGTTCGCAGATGACCGTTCAGAACAATAACGCTTCGTTCAACAGCGGGTGGGGTGTCTATCTAAGCGGCTCGTGCGATAACCTGATTCAGGATAATCGGCTGGACTTTTGCAATCGCATTTATCGGCGTCCTGAGAACGGTTCGATCCGGGTGGAGGCTGATGCTGCGGGAATCGTGCTGGTGGAGAGTTCGTGCCGCAACCAGTTCCTGCGGAATAGCTGCCTGTGCGGTGGGGATGGAATCTTCGTGGCGGGCTACAACCACAAGGGCGGCAAGACCACCTGTGACGATAACCTGTTCGAGGATAACGACTGCCGCTTAAGCCCGAATAACGCGATTGAGTCCACTTTCTCGCGGGGGAACATCTTCCGGCGGAACGATTGCAGTCGTTCTAATTACGGCTTCTGGATGGGCTACTCGTGGGACAATGTGATGGAGGACAACATCGTAGATTCCTGCCGGATGGTGGGGATAGCGATTGAGCATGGACACGGGTTTATCATCCGGCGCAACCAGATTTTGAACAACCGCGAAGGGATTCGCCTGTTCACGCGGGGCGGTTCGACGCTCGATCACTGGCCGGAGTGGGCAGTTTCGTACCAGTACACGATTGAGGATAACACGATTGAGCAGAACCGCATCGGCTTCAATGCCTATACGGGGCCGGAAATCGCCGCTGACAAGGTGAGCTACGACCTGAACTTGAGCCGGAACACGCTCCGCAACAACCTGACCGGGGTGCGTTTCCACCGCGTTCGGCAGTCGCGGTTGGCGGACAACACGTTCGAGGCGAATCTGCAACAGGCGGTGCTGCTGATCGAACAACCGCAGATCGAGGTGGGCGCGAATCAGTTCAGCGGCAACGGTGCGGACGTGGTGCAGACCGATACGCTCGGACACGCCACCGAACGATCCGGGTGGGTATAAGGCTGCCTTACGCGAGGCCGATTTCCGCCAGAATAGGCGCTACTGCGACGGGCTGATGGGTTTGCATCGAACGGCGTGCGGCTTCCATCACAGCGAAAATCTTCAGCCCGTCCGTCAGGTTGGGGCTGTGGGCGCTGTGGTGGAGCAGGGCATTGGCGAAATGTTCGGCATAATTGGCAAATTCGCCATAGTGCATCCCGTGTACTTCGTTGTTGAAGTAGTAGCCCCGGCGCTGATACAGCATATCCTCTTGCACTTCCGTGCCGTCCGGCGTGGTGTAGCGGTAGCGCATATCGTGGTATTGCGCCAGACTCGTCCCTTGCGAACCGTACAGCATCAGTTCAATCGCGTTGCGCGCCGATGGCAATTCGTGCAGGCCGTAATGACCGAAGGCGCGTCCGGTTTGTCCGTTGGAGGCCATGAAGTTGATGGAGACGACATCGGGCGAACGCACGTTGTACTGCTGTGCCAGTTGGGAATGTACGCCGGTGGCGTACACCTCGCGGATGTCCCCCAGATACCAGCAGACCAGATCAATCGGGTGGCTGAGGCCGAGGAATACCCAGTCGGTGGCGCTGGCCGCCCATGCGCTTTTGTCGTAGTACCAATCCATGCGGTGCGTGTAGTGGGCATCCACAAACTCGATCTGTCCGAAGCGCCCGCTGTCGTAGTCCTTGCGCTGGCGCTGAAACGACTCGAAGAAGCGCGTACTTTGCCCGACCATCAGTTGGCATCCGGTACGCTGCGCGGCCTGATACAGGCGCTGTGCGTCGGTCAGGGTGTTCACCAGCGGTTTGGTGCAGATGACGTGCTTGCCCGCCGCGAATGCGCGCAGGATGTGGTCGCAGTGATACTGGTCGGGCGTGTAGATCGCCACGATATCCACATCGGTTCGCTGGAGCATCTCGTCGTAATCGGCGGTGTAGAACACGTCTGGACAATCTGCGCTGGCTCGCGTGATTTGCTCCGCGTTCAAATCGCAGCCCGCTACCGCCGCCACATGCGGGGCGCGGTAGGTGATTTCGGTGACTGCGCCCACCGACGGCGGGATGGGATGGCTAATGGCTTTGAGCAGAGTGCGGCCTTCTTGCAGGCCGAGTACGCCAACACCGAGTTTTGTCATGGTATTCCTGTGATGATGGTCAGTTCCGGTCTCTTTCTGTCCGGCCTAAATGTATATATAATTTGCGGTAAATCAAGTTAAAGGTATAGTCCATTATGTCCAGTATGACCTCTCGCCAGCGAATGCTCGCCGCATTGACCCGGAGCGCCGTGCCGGATCACCTGCCTGTGACGACGCACCACGTCATGCTCTCGTTCCTGCGCAAATATTTTAACGATATGCCCTACCCGCAGTTCTTCGACCAGTTCGGGCTGGATGCGTGGACGTGGACTGTGCCTTACAAGCCGGACACCAGCAAAGGCGAATACTTCGACCCGAACCAGACTTCGGTGCATCCCCTCGACCATACGCATCGGGTGGTATCGGACAACTGGCGCATCGAGCAGGAGGATGTGCCCGACCCGGAATACCGCACCACCCGCTACAGTTTCGTGACCCCCAGAGGCACGCTCTCGATGGTGCTGCAAGGTAACGAGCATACCGATTGGGTGGTGGAGCATCTCATCAAAGAGAAGCGCGATATTGACCTGATCGCGGATTTCGTCACGCATCCCAAGATTGATGTGGAGGCGGTCAACAAAACGGCGGACGCCTTCGGGGAGCGCGGTTTGATACGCGGTCACATCTGCTATTTCGACATCTACGGGCAGCCGGGATGCTGGCAGGATGCGGTGGAACTGGTGGGGACGGAGCGCCTGATTCTGGAAACGTATGATGACCCTTTGTGGGTGAAGGAACTCATACAGGTGTTGCAGGCGCGCAAAAAGACGTTCATACAATCGTTGAAGGGCGCTCGTTATGATGTACTGGAACTGGGCGGGGGTGCAGCATCATCTACCGTGATTTCGCCCAAGATTTTTGATGAGTTTGTGGCACCGTATGATGCGGAGTTGATTGATCTGGCGCATCAGGTGGGGCAGCGGATTGTGTACCACACCTGCGGTGGGATGATGCCGCTGCTGGAACGAATCGCTGGCATGAAGCCGGACGCGATGGAGACGTTCACGCCTGCTGATATGGGCGGCGATGTGCGGCTGGCGGAGGCGAAACAGCGCATTGGCGATCAGGTGTGCATGATCGGCGGCTTCGACCAGTTCCACTATTTCGTGGGGTGTACGCCGGAGCAGACCCGCGCCGAAGTGCGCCGCTGCTTTGAAGAAGCTGGCACGAACGGCGGGTATATCCTCTGTCCATCCGATCACTTTTTTGAAGCTGACCTTGAACTGTTCAAGGCCTTTGCAGATGAGGCAAAACGCTGTGCTTATTTATAAGCCTGAAGTCATCGAGATTGCGGTTCCGATTGAGGAAATTCAAGCGCGTCGGGAACGGGTGGAGAAGGCCAAGCGGTTTGAAACGCCGGATCGTGTGCCGGTGATTCCGGCGATTGCACACCGCCTGCTGGTGCCGCAGGTGGGCGTGCGCTTCAAGGATTACTATGCCGACCCGGAGACGATGCTGCGGACGCAAATACTGGCGCAAAAGTGGTTGATGGAGAATATCCGCACCGATGCCCATTCGATCACGGGCGCGTGGGTGGGCGCATGGACGGACTTCCAGAACACGTTCGAGGCGGGCAGTTTGGGTTGCGAGATTGTGTTCCCGGATGATGATATCCCTTGGGTGGGGCCGGGCTGGATTAAGACCGAGGAGGATGTGCGGCGGTTGGAAGCGATGGATTTTGTTCACGGCGGAATCAACGGGCGGCAGATTGCCTATCGTCGTGAAATGATGCGTGTGGCGGAGAAATATCCGGTGCGCTTTCAGGGCGGGCCGATCTTCTACCCCGGCGAGAATCCGGCGCTGACGCACACTTCGGATGGGCCGTTTGGCGTGGCGGGGGATTTGATGGGGCAGATGGAGTTATTCACGGGCGTGTATGAATGCCCTGATCTGGTGCGCGAGGTGCTGCGAATCGTCACCGATAAGCTGATCGAATGGCTGGATTTCTGCTGGATTGAGGAAAACCTGCCCACACCGCGCAACTTCGCATGGACGGACGATCTGGCGGTGTCGCTCTCCGCCAAGACGTACCGCGATCTGGTGCTGCCGGAGGAGAAGCGGTTGCGCTTCCATTTCGACGGCTATTTGAGCCTGCACATGTGCGGCAAGACCGATCACATGCTGGAAATTTTCGTGGATGATCTAAAGATCAACGAGCTGCAAGGCTTCGGCTATCAGGTCAATCTGGATCGGGTGGCCTCGGTGATGGGCGGGCGGGTGGTGCTGGTGGGGAATGTGAACCCGATGCTCATCCACACCGGAACACCGGAACAGGTGCGGGAGGCCACGCGGCAGGTGATCGAAAAACTGGCTCATTTTCGCGGCTTAATCATTCAAGATGGCAGCAACATCCCGCCGGGATCGCCGCTGGAGAACATCAACGCCATGATGGAAGCCGCTGAACTATACGGAAGGTACACCTAACCCCTCATGGATACCTGGCAGCAAGTGGAACACAGCAAAGCCTTTTTGCGGCGGTTGTGGGCGCTGGAGAATGATGAGCGCCCCGGATTCATGATCGGTTATGTCGGGCCGCGTGTCAAAAACGGCAAGCCGATCCCCAGCGCGTTGTTCTCCACCGAAGGGCCGGATACGGTGCGTGACCGCATCTTAGACCCCGCCAAGTTCTTACGCGCACAGGTGGCGGAAATCGAAGCGCAGATGGCGCTGAAGGGGGATTTTGTGCCGTCCCTCTGCCCGACGCTGGGGCTGGTGGGCATCCCGTCGGCCTTTGGCTGCGAGGTGGTGTGGTGGGAGAACGACTTGCCAGCGGTGCGTCCGGTGTTCGCGGAAGGCGCGGAGGAGATCACGCCGCTGCCCATGCCGGGGGTGCGCGACGGGCAGTTAGGCCGGATGCTGGACTATACCCGCTATTTCATCGAGCAGACGGGTGGGCAGTACCCGATTCGCATGAGCGACATTCAGGGGCCGATTGACAGCGCGGCGCTGATTCTGGGGCATAACAACTTCCTGCTGATGATGTACACCAACCCGCAGGTCGTACACCGCCTGTTGCAGCAGATCACCGA
>CAIPFY010000401.1 GCA_903864435.1 uncultured Chloroflexota bacterium
GCAAGCAGCAGGGGACGCGCACACCTGCGCCGCCCCCCTGCGCGAGGACAGGTGGTGACTATTGGATAAACCCATCCATGTTGATGCCCCCATCCATGTTGATGCCCCCATCCGTGTTGATGACCCCATCCGTGTTGGCACCCGTCAGGTCGGCTCCGTGCAGCATGGCATCGCGCAGGTCGGCTCCGCGCAGGTCGGCTCCGCGCAGCATGGCGCCGCGCAAGTAGGCACGGCTCAGGTTGGCGCCCGTCAGGTTGGCGTAGCTCAGGTTGGCGCCAAACAGGTTGGCACCCGTCAGGATGAAATCGCGCAGGATAGCGAAGCTCAGGTCAATCGCTACGTCCAATTCTGCTTCCGCGTTGGCCTGTCGCCACGCATTCCCACCTTCAACATCATCACTGAGCAGATCGAGTTGTTCTTGGTCAGCCATGATTTGTTCTCCTATTGATGAAAAATAACGAAAATTCGTCGAATATTCTTGCGATGCACCAAAGCGTATTACGGAATATGCGGCTTGCATAGGTAAATTTTTGAGCAAAAATTTACCCCCAAAATGGCAAATTCCAACTTTAAATAAACCTTTTACATTCACTATTCCAACTTATCTCATTTTGTAAATAATCCATTATGTGTTTTTTAGTAAAATTGAAGTAAGAAAGCCAAGTGGTTTTGGGGGCATCGGCGGCTGGGGGTGGCCTGCGCGGTGTCGCTACCGGGGAATGGGGATTCTTGCCCCTTTCGCCACTTGGGAGAAGGCCGGGGATGCGGGCGCGTCCCCCGCCCTCTGCGCTGCATATTGCAAACAAGTGTGCTATTCTCAAAATGGATAAGAATGGGCTAGACTCAGGCAGTCCAGCACACCTAAAGGGAGCGCAGCCAATGCCTTTTATCGAAGCGCCGAGCAATTTCTATTTGGGTCGCCGTTATGATCCGGCGGCGAACAAACTGGCTGACGATGTGGTGTATTACGATGCGCGTGATCTGGTGACTCATGCGGTTGTGCTGGGCATGACCGGCAGCGGCAAAACCGGCCTGTGCATCTCGATGCTGGAGGAGGCGCTGCTGGATAATATTCCGGCGCTGATTATTGACCCCAAAGGCGACATCACCAACCTGCTGCTGACCTTCCCGCAGTTCCGTCCAGAGGATTTTGTTCAGTGGGTGAACGAAGATGACGCCCGCCGCGCCCGTATGGATGTGCCGGCCTATGCCGCCGATGTGGCCTCGCGCTGGCGCGATGGGCTGGCAAGCTGGGGCATCACGCCGACGCGGGTGGAATGGCTGAAGCGCACCGCCCGCTACAGCATCTACACCCCCGGCTCGGAGGCCGGTTTGCCGGTGAGCATCCTCGCGTCGCTGGCTGCGCCGCAGGAAGGCTGGGCGGGCAACGAGGAACCCTTGCGTGAGAAGATCAGCGGCATCGTGACCGCGCTGCTCGGTCTGGTCGGGCGCGATGTGCAGGCCATCCAGAGCAAAGAGCATATCCTCATCTCGAACATCTTCGAGTACAACTGGTCACGCGGCATCAACCTGACGGTGGAGGACATCATCCTTCAGGTGCAGAAGCCGCCCTTCACCAAACTGGGCGCGGCTGATCTGGACTCGTATATGCCGGAAAAAACACGTTTTAAGCTGGCGATGGATTTGAACAACATCGTGGCGGCACCGTCGTTCCAGTCGTGGGTGCGCGGCGAACCGCTGGACATCCAAAACCTGTTGTATCAGCCCAACGGACGCGCCCGCGCCTCGATCTTCTATATCGCCCATCTCAACGAAGCCGAACGGCAGTTCATCATCACGCTGCTGCTCGAAAATGTGCAAAGCTGGATGCGCCAGCAAAGCGGCACGACAGGCTTACGCGCCATCTTGTACATTGACGAAATGTTCGGCTACTTCCCGCCCTATCCCAAGAACCCGCCCACCAAAGACCCGATTTTGCGGCTGCTCAAACAGGCGCGTGCCTTCGGTCTGGGGCTGATTCTCGCCACGCAGAACCCCGGCGATCTGGACTACAAAGGTCTGTCGAACGCTGGCACGTGGATTATCGGGCGGCTGCAATCCGACAACGACAAAGCGCGGGTGATGGCCGGCCTTGAGTCATTGGCCGCCGCCGACAACGGCATGAATTTGCAGGACGTGCAACGGCTGATCGCGGACATTGCCCCGCGTGTGTTCTTGCTGCACAACGTCCACAACCCCGGCGGGCCGCTGATGGTACACACCCGCTGGTGCATGAGCTATCTGCGCGGGCCGCTGACCCGCCAGCAGGTGCAAATCCTGATGACCGATCAGAAGCAGGCGTTGGCCTCCAGCATGGCGGCGTCACAGCCGCGTGCGCTCAACGCGCCGCCCGCCCCGCCGGGATTCGCGCCGGTTGCGCCACCTGCCCCGCCGGGATTCGCGCCAGTTGCGCCGCCTGCCCCGCCGGGATTCGCGCCAGTTGCGCCACCTGCCCCGCCCACCTTTAGCGCACAGGCCGCCGCCTCGCCTTCGGGCTGGACGCAGCAGATGACACAACCCGTCGCGCCGCTGCCGCCCTCGCAGGACACGCAAATGACCACGCGGGGAGCCGCCGCGCCCCCCGGCTTCGCGGTCAACCCGCCCGCCGTGCCAACCGCCATCCAGCAGATTTTCCTGCCGGCTTCGGTCAGCAGCGATCAGGCCATCCAGAACTGGGCGCAACAGAGCAGCGTGATGGTGACGGCTTTCGGCGGTTCGTCGCTGGCCTACCGTCCGGTGCTGCTAGGGCAGGCCGTGATTCGCTATCAGGATCGCAAAACGCAGTTGTTCAGCAACCGCCCGTATGCCTTCCATGTGCCGGATGTAGACCGTTCCGGCATGGTGCGCTGGGAGAACTATCAGGCCGTGCCGATAGACCCGCGCCATGTGTCCGGCGTGCCGTTGGGCGCGGCGCTGTATGCCGATTTACCGCCCGGCCTGATGGATGCCAAGCGCATGACGGCGCTCAAAGCCGAACTGGTGGATATGCTGTACAACACGGCGCGGCTGCAAATGGCCTTCAACCCCACGCTCAACATTTACGCCAACCCGGAAGCGCACGAGAGCGAATTCTGGGCGCAAGTGCAGCAGGTGGCGCGGGAAAAGCGCGATGCCGAGATAGACGCGCTCTCCGCCAAGTACGAGCAACTGATGGATCGAGTGGAGGACAAGCTGAAGCGCAAAGAGCGCGAATTGAACGCGGAGAAGAAAGAGCTGGCTGACCTGAAGCGCGAAGAACTGTTCACTCGCGGCGAAACGCTGCTCAGCCTGTTCAAAGGGCGCACCGCGCACACACTCTCGCGCAGTTCGCGGGTCACGCGCTACCGCCGCCAGAGCGACGAAGACCTGAAGGAGAGCGTGGAAGTCATTCAGGAACTCGAAACGCAGATGGAAAAAGTGCAAGGCGACTATCAGCGCGACATTCAGGCTTCTAATGAGAAGTGGGCCGCCGTCGCCACCCAGTCGCAGCCTTACGTCATCACGCCTCTCAAGAAGGATATTCAGGTGGAATTGTTCGGCGTCGGCTGGATTCCGTACTACTACGCGGTCATCAACAACCAGTCGCTGCTGCTGCCGGCCTATTTTTAGACGGATGCAAAATCAACGAGTAACCTTTTGCAGCAAAGTGCGGTAATCCTCATGAATGGCGCACGATTGGATAGGGCGCGTGGATCGTAAAGGCGAGCAGCGTTTGATCGCACAGGCAGTGCGTGGCGATTCGGATGCGTTCGCTGCCCTGTACCGCGCTCACGTGCAGGCCATCTACCGCTATATCGTTCACCGGGTGAGCGACGCGCAGATGGCCGAAGATTTCACGGCGGATGTGTTCACACGCGCCTTGAAAAGCATGAGTACCTATCAAGATCAGGGCAAGCCCTTCCTCGCGTGGCTGTACCGGATTGCTCATGCGCGGGTGGTGGACTACTACCGGCGGCGCGGACGCAGGCCGGATGAGGCGGAACTGGATGCACAGCCCATCGCGGTGACGGATGATGTGGAAGGCGAACTCCTGCGCGGGCAGGCCGCCAGCGCCCTACGAACCGCCCTGAGCAGCCTGACCGATGAGCAACAACAGGTCATCATCCTGCGCTTCATCGAAGGTCTGAATCTGGAAGAAACGGCGGTGTGTATGGGTAAAAACGCCAACGCCATCAAAGCCCTGCAACACCGCGCTTTACGGGCGCTTGCCAGCCGTCTTGAACGATCCGGTTTTGATCTGGAGAACATCCTGTCAGGTCTATCATGAACGATTTTGCCGGCAGCAGCCTTTTTGACGACATCGCGGCACAATGCCTCGATGACGTGCTGGCTGGTCGCCGGACGGTGGCACAGTGCCTTCGCGCACACCCCGAACAGGCCACCGACCTGCGCCCGCTGCTGATGGCTGCGCTGCTGACGGCGCGGATGCCGACACCCCCGCCCATGCGTGAGGCGGCGGTGGATGCGCTGGAAGCACGGCTGCGGGCGACGATGACCGCCCCCAAGTCCCTGCCCAAACCTGCGCCGCGCCGCGCCCCGACCTATGCGTTTGCCTTCAGCCGCATGGCCGCTATGCTGGCGTTGGGGCTGCTGCTGGCTTTCGGCAGCACCGGACTGGTCAGCGCCTCCGATCGGGCTGTTCCCGGTGACGCGCTGTACGGCTTAAAGCGCCTGTGGGAAGCGATTGTGCTGGCACTGTCGCCCCTCAGCGGCCCGCATGATGCGCTGTGGATTCAGATTGCCCACAACCGCCTGTATGAAATTGATGTGCTGGATGAACAGGGACGGCTGGATGAACAAGCCCTGACCGATCTGCACCGCGCCCTGTACGAACTGGCGCAGGTTCGCACCCCGCAGAACGAGGCCGATGTGCTGCTGCTGCTGCAACAAGCGGATAGCCTGCTGGCACAAGTGACCCCGCAACCCGAAGCGCAAAAGGTGTACGACACCCTGAGCGCCCTCACGCAGCAAAGCGTGGACACGGGAATGCCGGCGCTGCCCGCCAGCGAGTACCCGCTGCTGGCTGAAAGCCCGCTGATGCAGGTCACGTATGCGCCGCCCACGCCCACCGCCAGCGCCACCTTCACCGCGACTGCCAGCCCCACCGCCAGCGCCACGCCGAGCGCCACGCCGTCGCCCACTGCCACACTCAGCCCGACGCCGCAGCCCAGCGCCAGCCCCACGCCCAGCCGCACGCCGCCGCCCACGCCGAGCGCCACACCGTCGCCCACTGCCACGCTCACGCCCACCGCCACATGGACGGCGCTGCCGCTGCCCGGTACGGTGCTGCTGACCAGCGCCGCGCCCACGCTGCCGCCGGGGGTGCTGCCGGGAGCCACCGCCACCGCGCCGCCAGCAAACAGCGACAATCCCCGCGAACGCGAAACTCAGCAGGCGGTCTACCTGACGCAGACAGTCGGCGCACCCGCCACGCCCGCACCCTGACGAGTCACTGTTATATTAAACAAAAAGTTCTTTTGTTAAAAGGTAATTTTAATTTGCGTTTAATGCAATCATTAAACCTTAATGATTGAAACGCAAATCATGGACTACGATGAAGTCAGTGGACAACCTAATCCTCGATACAACCCTCAACCCTCGTTGATCCACAGTCCTATAGGTGTTGAGAGCGCGGCGCAAGTGTTTCGGCGACAGACACTTGCGCTGCAATTTTTGTGTTCCCCGCTGCGATATTCTCCCATCGCTCACCTGCATCCGGCTTTTCAGCGCAAACGCATCAACATGATCGCAAGATTGCACAGAGACCTGTGTACTCTTTTGGGCCGTCGGCAGGTGGATGCGGCCTGCGGGCTACCCGCTGTAGCGCCGCAGCCAATCCTGCATCACCGCGCCATACGCTTCCGGGCGCTCCACAAAGGGCATGTGTCCCGCACCGGGCAACTCGACCCGCGTCGCCCCCGGCACACCTGCCGCGATTTGACGCGCCTGTTGGGGCGGCACGATGCGATCCGCATCACCCGTTAGCGCCAGTACCGGCACCGAAATGCGCGGCAGCCAGCTTTGAATATCCACATCCGGCATCCGGCTGAAGTAGGCGGCTAACCCCTTCAGATCAAGCTGGCGGGCGGCGGCTTGCAAGCGCGTCGTCGCCTCCCGCAAGCCGGGGTAGGCGAAATAGGCGCGGCGGTCACTGGCGTATAGGCCGCTGACCTGATGATAGATGGCCGGCGTGAGGCTGCTCAGGGTCATGTTGAATTTGAACAGCGCCCGCCCGATCGAACCGCCCCGCGCCAGCAGTTGCAGCGGACGCAGAATGCCGCCCCATCGCCCCTGCACAAACCCGCTGAGGCTGATGACGGCGGTGGCAAGGCCGGGGTTCTGCGCCGCCAGCGCCAGCACCGCGAACCCGCCCGTTGAATGCCCGACCAGCATCACCGGCTGATCGCCCACCAGCTGCCGGATGGCCGCCGCCAGCCAAGCGGTGATGCGCTCGGCGGTCAAATCGGACTCCGCGAAGTTGGCTCCGAAATGCGCCGGCCAGTGACCGGGCAAACTGAGCGAAAACCAGTGGCGTTCGTTCAAAATCGGGGTCAGTTGGGTGCCGTTTTCCCAGAACAGAACGCTGGAGGCGATGCCGTGAATGTAGATCACCGGCACACCGCCACGATCCGGGTTGTATTCCAGTGCAACCAATTCCTGCCCATCAACCGGTAAACGATGCTGAATGGTCATGCGAGGCGCTCCTACCCGACAGGCTTATTACGCCTCCTAGTATGAATGCGTGTTGTAATAGTGGCAAGCGGCACCGGAAAACAAAAACGAGGAGCAAACGCTCCCCGTTTTCACATTCCTGACAGCCCGTTTTAGGCGGGGGTACTTTCGGCGGTCGCCTCGGTCGGCGGCACGGGCGTGCTGCTCGGCTTAGCCGTCGCAGTCGGCGGCACGGGCGTATTGCTCGGCGCAACCGTCGCAGTCGGCGGCACGGGCGTGTTGCTCGGCGCAACCGTCGCTTCGAGAGTGGCCTCGGCAGTCGCTTCCGCCGTGACTTCGCTGGAGGATACGCCAGCGGTTGCGGCGGCGGTTTGCTGCGCGGCAACCGTCATGGTGGCGATAATCTGCTGAATCTGCGCGTCTGCCGTCGCCGTCTGTTCGACTTCGCTATACGGGTTGGCGGTGGCGGTGAAGGTCACGGTGGGCGTGGGCGAGGCCACATACGCCGGTTGTGCGATCTGTCCGATCAGGCCGTCCACAAGGTCTTTGGGCAGCACATAGACCGTCTTGGTATCGTCGTTCACCAGACCGTAGTAGCGCGGGTTCGCCACCGACGCATTCCCGATTTGCAGGCGGTAAGTCTTGCCGTCGGCATCGGTCAGCTTCAAGTCATACTTGGGCGCATCGAGGCCAAATTCGACCAGCTTATCGCTCTCGAACTTGTCCGCCGCTGCCAGCGATGCCAGCACGCTCATCGTGCCAACGGCTTTGGTCTGGTCAGTGGCGAGTTGCTGCGGGTTGGTGGCTTCGGCTACGGCCCACACGCCAGCCTCGTCTTTGCTCATGACGACCTTGCTGGAGTCGGTCACATTCAGCACTTCAAAGCGCACGATTTTGCTCTGCGAGGCCACATCCGCGATTTCCGGGAAGATGGGGCCGGCGCTAGGCGTGGCAGTGGCGCTGGCAGCGGGCGCGGCGGCACGCTGGTTATTCAGTACCAGCATCCCCACGATCACCACAATACTAATGAGAATCAGGACAATCGTCCCTCGGTTTAAACGCATCGTTACACTTTCTCCTTACGCGGCTTTCTCGCGGCTGTTCCACCACACCCAGATGCCCAGCAGCAGCGCCCCGAACGGCAGCACAATCACCGTAATCAGGTTAATGTTGCGTCCCATCTGTTCGCTCATGAACACGGGGGTATCCTGTGGGCGGGCAGCCGTTCCCAACTGCGGAATCTGGTTGAAGAACTCATCGAACGCGGTCAACCATGCCACACTACGCAGCGCCACATCCGAGTTCAACACGTTCAGGCTGCGGAGGTTCTCGAACTGGTTGGTGCCGGTGTACAGGCTGCCAAACAGCACCACCCGCGCCCCGGTCTGCGAGTTTTCGGCGGCGGCAGCCACTACGAACGGCCCCTTCGGATCGGCGTCCGTCTGCGCGATTTGCGCCGGATCAGTGGCGGTCAGCACAGACGCATCGCTGCGCGAGTAACTGGTATCGGCAGTTTTCGCCAACTCGGTCACGGTGACGTTCTGCGGCAGCGAGGGCGCGACTTCGATGCTGTGCGGCGTCTCGAACACCATTGCGCTGCCGCGTGTAGTCGCTAACGTGCTGGTGATGAAGTGATTCGTGTCGAAGGTCACAGCCAGCGGCGCGAACACGGTCTGGAAGGCGTTGGTCTGGTCGAGCAGGATGTCACTGTTGTAGCGGATACCGAATTTGTCGAACAGGTAGGTGTTCAGCGATTCGGTTTGGGACAGCGTGGGCTTGCCATCGGCACTCAACGGCGCAGCGAAGATCACCACGCGCCCGCCTTTATCGAGATAATCGGTGATGAACTTCACCTGTTCGTCCGGCAACACCGAAGCACCACCGGGGATAATCAACACCTGCCCGTCCGCCAGCGCATCGTTCAGATTGATTTCGCTGTTGGGCTTGGTCAAGTCGAGGAAGTTCACGCTCTGCGTCTTCCAGTTGAACGAGTCCTTCAGGTTGCCGTTCAAGCCGGAAAGCCCGGTTGCGCCGGTGTCGTCAATCTTCAAAGCGCCATCCACGTTCAGGAAGGTGGCGCGGAAATCGCCCGAAGCTGCCACGCGCAAAATCGCGTTGGACAGGTCTTCCTGATTGAACAGGTTCACCAGTTGCGCCTTATCCGCCACCGGATTCCCTTCGGCATCCAACGGCGCCACCACGATTTGACCGGAGCGCGTCACTTTGTACAGTTGCGCCAGCGTGGGGTTGCGGTCAGGGTCTACAAATTCATAGGTGATCTTGTTCTGGCTGGTTGTGGCGTAGTCATCGAACAGCACCGAGTCTTGATCGCGGCGGCTGCTCTGCCCCTGCCCGTAGAAGGCCAGAATCTTGATACCCGGAACGTTCGGCTCCACCGCGAGTCCGGCGATGCTCTGGCGGGACTGGTCATTGAGCGAGAACGTGTCGGTTTGCGTCAGGTCAAGGCGAATGTTCGCGCCCTTCACAAAGGTGTAGACGGCGGACAGCGCGGCGATGAACAGCACCGTCACCAGTACCGTTGTGCCGCCATAACGCGCTGTGCGTCCGGTGACGATGGCTTTGGCCTGCGCGGGAGACATGAACACCCACACCACCAGCGACAGACCAGCCAGCGCCAGCCCGCCCCAGCCGATTACGCCGAACTGCGACTGCGTGAGCAGGACGACCAGCGACACCAGCAGGCCGATCCCTGCCAGCCCCAGTATCCATGACGGCGGGATGAACGGGTCTTGCTCGGCATTGGGAGCGTGCAAAACATTCGGATCGGGATTAGGAATGCTCATGAGCGCCACCGCCTTACTTCCACAATGCGCGTGGTGATGAACAACGCGCCGATAATCAAAAAGACGAAATACAGAACATCTTCGGCGCGGACGATGCCTTGCAACAGCGTGGCCTCGTAGTGCGCCTGCAAGCCCAACTCGCGGATTAACCCCGACAGCGAGGCCGAGAGCGTGGCATCCGGCAGGCTGCTGGCCCAGCTGGCCGCCACATCAGCCAGATACAGCACGAGGATCGTGGCTGCGCCGAAGAAGGCCGACACAATCTGATCTTCAAAAACGGCTGACCAGATGAGCGTCACCGCCAGCGCCGCGCCGCCATACAGCCACGCGCCGAAGTACATCCCGAAAACCCGCCCGCTATCCGGGATACCGACCGTAGTCAGGATGACATGGTAGATGACCGTGAGCAGCAGCAGAATGGTGTAGAACGCCCACACCGCAAGGAACTTGCCGATGATGAACTGCGACTCGCGGATGGGCATGGTCATCAGCACTTCCAGCGTCCCTTCGCGGTTTTCTTCCGCGATCAAGCGCATGGTGAGCAACGGGGCGACCAAAAACATCAGGAACGTGAGCAGGTTGGGGACGAAGTTCACGGCATCGGCGGGTTGCTGCTGCTGGTTGGCGGTGGTCAGCGCGTTGCTGAACAGCAGGCCGAAGAACAACAACAGCGCGAAGGAAATGGCATACGCGATGGGCGAACGGAAGTACAAGCCCAGTTCGCGCTTAAATACGGCGAAAATCTGTCTCATGAAGCCACCTCGTTTTCGGTCGGCTGTGCGGGCGCTTCTTCAGCAGCGGATTCTTGCTGCGTCAGTTCGAGGAAGATTTCTTCCAGATTCACGGCCAGCGGACGCAGTTCGATCAAATCCCAACCTTTTTCGATCACCGCACGGGCGATAGCCGGACGCGGGTCAGTTTCGAGGTTGGCGGGCAGTACCACAATGCTCTCTGCCGAGACTTCGGCACGCGCCACTTCCGGCAGCCCTTGAATGATGGGCAGCACGGCATCGGAGGGGGCGCTCACGCGCACCATCACGCGGCCACCACGTTCCAACGTGCTGCGAAGCTCGCTAGGAGCGCCCTGCGCCACCACGTTCCCCTGATTCAAAATCACGACGCTGTTGCAAATCTGCTCGGCTTCCGAGAGGATGTGCGTGCTGAACAACACGGTATGGCTGCGCCCCAGTTCGCGGATCAGATCGCGCAGTTCCAACACCTGAATCGGGTCGAGGCCGATGGTGGGTTCGTCGAGGATAAGCACCTGCGGATCGTGCAAAAGCGCCTGTGCCAGCCCCACACGCTGCCGCATACCCTTCGATAACGTGCGGATGCGGCTGTGGGCGCGTTTGCCCAGTTGGACGCGCTCCAGCACTTCCTGCGCTTTTTGCTTGCGGTTCGCCACGCCGCGAATTTCAGCCATGTACATCAGATAGCCCAGCGCGGTCATATCGCGGTACAGCGGCACGCTCTCCGGCAGATAGCCTACGCGCTTGCGAACTTCCATGCTCTGCTCGAACACATCGTACCCTGCTACGATCGCTTGACCGCCGGTGGGCGGCAGAAAACCGGTCAGGATACGCATGGTGGTGGTTTTGCCCGCGCCGTTTGGCCCAAGAAACCCCGTAACCTGCCCCGGCTGCGCGGTGAACGAAATGCCTTTCACCGCTATTGTAGAGCCGTAGTGCTTCACTAAATCATGGACTTCTATCATGACTAACCACTTCTCCTCCCTAGATTAGAAGGAACATCTGCGCGACAGGGGAGACTAACGCCGCTGCATAAGAAATACATCAGAAATAGATGAAATCTTCTAACAGCAGTCCGGGCGGAATTATAGGCTTCCGCTAATCGAAACGCTAGTCGGGAGGTCTGTCAGGTTAGGGCAAACGCCTTAATATCATGGGATATATAAGGAAGCGGCGAAACATTCGCGTCCCTCTGCCGCCCCTTTTCGCATCGCGCTGACGGGCGAACGCTTATTGACCGAAACGTTGTGCGTTCCGCGCCCGCGCCCGCGCTGCGGCTTCCTCGCGGTTGCGGGGGGCAGCCGTCGTGTGCAACGCCGTCAGCAAATCGGCAGAGATGGCGCTGATGGCCTCCACCGCCGCCAAGAATGCGGCTTCGTTGGCCTTCGAGGGCTGGTTGAAGCCTGTCACCTTGCGCACGTACTGGAGCGCGGCGGCGCGGATTTCGTCGTCGGTAGCTGGTGGGTCGAAGTTATACAGCGGCTTGATGTTCCTGCACATGCGTCCTCCTGATCGGTATGCCAGCAGGTAGTGTGGATCGTCGGTTCTGGATTGGCAAGCGTAGGCCGCTTCAGAGCAATTCCCATCAGACTTGCGCAATTCGTTTCGTCACCTGTCGGGATGCGGTATACTCCCCGTTAGTAGTTTTCAAATGGGGCGGGTGGGGTTCTGAACGTGCGCCTGCCCGTGATGAATGGATTGAGGAAGAACGACCGTGACCCCTTCGCCCGATGTTCCTGAACAGGAAATCCGCGAGCGTTGCGCCGCGCTGCTGGCCGCCGCCGCTGATGAAGCACGCCGCCTCGAACACAACTATCTCGGCGTGGAGCATTTATTTATGGCAACCACCCGCTACGAAGGCGGCGCAGTTTCCGTGCTGCTCAAACGTGCCGGCCTCGATCCCCGTCATGTACGCGGCGAAATCCGCAAAGAAGTGGGAACGGGCGACGGCAAAGTGGGTCAGGTGTTGCCGCTGACGCCGCGTGCCGAAATCATTCTTTCCCTCACTATTTTCCTTGCAGACCGCGACAGCAACGACGGCAGCGTGAACGAAATTCACCTGCTGATGGCGATCTTGCAGGAAGGGGAAAGCATCCCCGTCCGCAAACTGCTGGAAATGGGGTTCGATCTGAATCTGTGGCTGCAACGGCTACTGCTCGAATCGTCTGCGTTTGGCAGCGGTTCGGAATCGGCAGGCAGCGACAGTTCATTTGTGGACTTTCCAATTTCAAGCGATCGTTTTGAGCCTTTCGATTTTGATGTTTCGGACGAAGTTATTCCCCACCCGCGCCCACACCCGGACGGGCGCATTCCCACGCCGTTGCTGGATAAATATGGGCGCGACCTGACCGAACAAGCGGCGCTGGGCAAAATCAGCGCGGCCATCGCCCGCGAACGGGAAATACGGGCGCTGGCACGCACCCTCGCCCGCAGCAAGAAAAACAACCCGCTGCTGCTAGGGGATGCCGGCGTGGGCAAAACCGCTGTGGTCGAAGGGCTGGCCTATGCCATCCATCACGGCACCGCGCCCAAATCGCTGCTCAACCGCCGCGTGGTGCAAATTGAAATCGGCACACTGGTGGCGGGAACCAGCCTGCGCGGGCAGTTCGAGGAACGGCTGATCGGCATTGTGGACGAGGCCAAACACGCTGGTAACATCATCCTGTTCATTGACGAGATTCATACCATCGTCGGCGCAGGCGATACGATTGACAGCAATCTGGATGCAGCCAATATCCTCAAGCCGGCGCTGGCTCGCGGCGAAGTGATCTGCATCGGCGCGACCACCCACGAAGAATATCGCCGCGCCATCGCCCAAGACCCGGCGCTGGATCGCCGCTTCCGCACGATTGACATCGAAGAACCCTCGCAGGCCGACACGCTCCTCATCCTCGAAGGACAGCGCAAAAAGCTGGAGACGCATCACGGCGTCACGCTGCCGCCGGACACGCTGGCAGCCGCCGTGAATCTCTCGGTGCGCTTCCTGCCGGATCGCCGGTTGCCGGATAAGGCGCTCGACCTGCTGGATGAAGCCTGCACCCGCGTCATCATCCGCACCATGTCGCCGGACGACAACCCTATCGGAGAGCCAGAAGTCGAAGTGGATAATGTCGCCGCCGTCCTCTCGGATTGGACGGGAATCCCCGTCACCGAACTGACCAAAGATGAGAAGCGCCGCCTGTCCGGGCTGGAAGACTCGCTGCAAAAGCGGGTGATCGGGCAAGACGCGGCGGTGCTGAGTGTAGCCGAAGCCATCAAAACCGCCCGCGCCGGATTGGGCAACCCGCAGCGGCCTATCGGCGTGTTCCTGTTCCTCGGCCCGTCGGGTGTGGGCAAGACCGAACTGGCGCGGGCGCTGGCCTCGTTCCTGTTCGGCAGCGACGAGGCCATGCTGCGCCTCGATATGTCGGAATTTCACGACTCGCACACCGTCGCCCGTTTGATCGGCGCACCCCCCGGCTACAAAGACACCCAGCGCGGCGGGCAGTTGACCGACGGGTTGCGCCGCCGCCCCTACAGTGTGGTGCTGCTGGACGAAGTGGAAAAAGCCGCGCCGGAAGTGTTCGACATCTTTCTACAGGTTTTCGATGAGGGGCGCTTGAGCGACGCACACGGGCGCACAGTGGATGCCCGTCATGCCGTCTTTATCATGACCAGCAACATTGGCACGGACGACAGCGGCAAGTCGTTGGGCTTCGGCGCGGCGGCCAGCTATCAACCGGACTTCGAGGCGCATCTAAAAGAGTTCTTCCGCCCCGAATTTATGAACCGGATTGACGAGGTGATTACCTTCCGGCCTCTGACCGAAGAAACGCTCGGTCAAATTCTGGAGCTGCAACTGGCGGAACTGCGCGAACGCCTGTCCAAGCAAAAGCTCATGCTGTCGCTTTCGGAAGCGGCACGCATCTTGATCGTGCGTAAGGGCTACGATCCGGTGAACGGCGCTCGTCCGCTGCGCCGCGCCATCGAACGCCTGCTCACGCGCCCGTTGAGCGCCCAGATTGTCGAGGATATTTTCCAACCCGGCGACACGATTGAAGCCGTGACCGCTGAGGATGACGAACGCCTGCATTTTGAAAAGAAAGCAGCAGTAACCTAGAAGCATGATGAATATCCCGCAAACCGGGCGGCAGCCCATCTCATTGAGCAACGAGGACATCAAGAAGGCGCTGCGTCGTCCGATGCCGCAAGATGCGGTGGACTATTTCGCCAACGACCCGAACCCGGAGATTCGCACACTGGGCAGGCTGGCGCTGCGCCGGAACGACATCAACGATTTGTTTGCGCTAGGCGACCTGTGCGCTCGCCGTTCGATCAACGACGAGAGCCGCCTGCTGGTGTTCTATGTGGGCAAGACGCTCATCGCCTACCGCAAAGCCATGCGCACCGCCGAGTCTGAAGCCGATCAACAACTGGCGCAGACGGCGGTGGATGAATACCTGCGCTGGGTGGTCGAAACGGCGCTGCGGCGCGTCAACCGCCGCAACCTGTCGGTGGCGCTGTGGGCGATGAGCGAAGAAGATGACGGCGAACGCACCCCGGCACCGGATGATGAGGTATTGATCGAGGCGCTGCTGGAATCGTACCGCAACGAAACAGCCACCCGTTTTAGTGGCATCGTCATGCCTGACCTGTCCGAAACCGTCGCCGATTTATCGCAAACCGTTGTGGACTTATCACATACCCTGAGTGATTTATCCCAAACGCAGGCCGATATAGAACTGGAAGACGAAGAAGAACTGGAAACTCCCGGTTCGGTGGCTGCCGACCTGTCGGAAACGGTGGGCGATCACGACATCACCGACATGATGCACGCTGACGACAACAGCGCGGTGGGCGAAACCCGTGTGGAACGCACCGCCTTCGACCATCTCACCTCGCTGGAGCAACAGGCGGGGCGGCAACAGCGCCAAGCACCCGTCCCCTACACCACCCGCCGCGACCCTGCCGAGGACGAGTTCGCCATCGGTCAGTACATACAGGATCGCTACGAAGTGCATGATGTCCGGCGCGGCGGCATGGGCGTGGTGTATCTGGGGTACGACCACCAGAATCACGAACCGGTGGCGATCAAAACCTTTCAGAGCCGTTTTCTGGATAATGAACGCGCCGTCGCCCGTTTCTATCAAGAGGCGACGACGTGGATTCTGCTTGAAAAGCACCGCCACATCGTGCAGGCGCGGCGCGTCGAAACCATCGCCAGTCGCCCGCATATCATCCTCGAACACATCAGCGGCCCCGAAGGACTCGGCTCTGACCTTCGCAGTTGGATAGATCATGGACGGCTTGATCTGGCGCAGTCTATGGATTTCGGGCTGCATATCGCGCTAGGGATGCAACATGCCGCCGCCCGTGTGGAAGGGCTGGTTCACCGCGATTTGAAACCGGCGAACGTGCTGGTGACGCATGACGGCATCGCCAAGATTACCGATTTCGGGCTGGTGCGCTCGCTCGAATTTACCGATGTTCCGCTGCCCGAAAACGACACCGACCCCGGCAGCAGCAGTAGCGCCTCGCGCCGCAACCAACCGCTCACCCGCTTTGGCGCAGTGGTCGGCACCGCGCCGTATATGTCGCCCGAACAGTGCGAAGCGAAAACGGTGGATTTGCGCTCCGACATTTATGCGTTCGGCTGCATCCTGTACGAAATGTTCACCGGCCATCAGGTCTTTCAGGTCAAGAAGTTCAATGCGTGGAAACAGGCGCATTTGCACGAACAGCCGCGCTTCGATCCGGCTTCCGCGCTGGCGCTGCCGCAGGGCTTACAGGCGTTGGTGATGGCCTGCCTCGCCAAATCGCCGGATGACCGCCCTTCGGGATGGGGCGCGGTGGTGAGCGAACTCGCCACCCTGTACGAGAACATCACTGGCAGCCCCGCCACGCTCGAAATCAGCGGCCCGGAACTGCAAGTTCACGAACTGATTGACAAAGGCTACTCGCTGACCGAACTCAACCGCATGGACGAGGCGCTGGCAGCCTATGACCGCGCCATTCTGCTCCAGAGCGACAACGCGCTGGCGTGGGCGCGCAAAGGTCGGGCGCTGCGCCTGATGGGGCGCTATGACGAAGCGTTGACCTGCTATGACCGCGCTATTCAGATTTACCCGCGTTACGCTTTCGCATGGCGCGGTAAAGGGCTGGTGCTGGAACGCTTGGATCGGATGGAGCAGGCGTTGACCTGCTACGAGATGGCTTCGCAGATCAAGCCCAACGAAGTCTGGAACTGGTACAACCAAGCAGACGCGCTGCAAAACCTGCGGCGCTACCCCGAAGCGATTACCCTGCTGCGGCGGGCGCTGGAAATTGACCCCGAACACCCGAATAGCTGGGCGAAACTGGGGCAGGTTTACCGGATAATGGAAGATTATCCGCAGGCGGTGGCCGCTTATGAAAAAGCGGTGGAATACGACCCGACGTATGCGTGGGCATGGAACGGTCGCGGGTTGGCGCTGAAGGCGTTAGGACGCGCCACCGAAGCCCTCGGTAGCTTCCGCCGCGCCACGCAGTATCAGGCGGACGAGGTGTGGCACTGGTACAACCTGACCGAAATGCTGGTAGACCTCGGTCAGTATGCCGAAGCCGTCGCCCCGGCACAGCAAGCCACCCGTGCCGACCCCGGTCACGCTTTTAGTTGGGCGAAACTGGGGCAAGTGCTGCGCCACCAGAACCGCAACGAAGAAGCACTGGACGCTTATGACCACGCGCTCCACATCCAGCCCGATTACAGTTGGGCGATCAACGGCAAAGGCATCGTCCTCGAACACATGGGGCGGCTGGAAGAAGCACTGGAATGCTACACACAGGCCACGCGCATCGCCGACAGCGCCATCTGGCACAGTTGGTACAATCAGGGGAACGTGCTGGTGCTGCTGGGGCGCTTTAAGGAAGCCATCCCGATTCTGGAAAACGTCACCCGCAACGTGCCAGATCACGCCCCCAGTTGGGCGCGGTTGGGGAGCGCCCTGCGCCACTTGAAACATTTTGACGACGCGCTGGAATGCTACGCGCAGGCCACGCGCATCGCGCCGGATTATGCGTGGGCATGGAACGAACAGGGTATCGCGCTGGAACAGATGGGGTATCTGGACGAGGCGCTCAAAGCCTACCAACAAGCCAGCCAATCCGCCCCGAAGGACTCGCTGTATCTCTATCAGCAAGCAGATGTGTATATCCAACTGAGCCAGTACAGCATCGCGCTGGGGCTGCTGGAACAGGGACTGCATTACGACAGCAGCAGCGCCCGCATCTGGGCGAAACAGGGACAAGTGCTGCGCCGCCTGAACCGACTGGAAGATGCTTTACGCAGCTACACCCGCGCAGTGGAACTCGACCCCAAGTATGGTTGGGCGTGGAACGGGCGCGGCTTGACTCTGAGCGCGTTGGGACGCCACGACGAGGCGCTGAACTGCTTCCGCAAAGCCACCGATCATGAAGATGATGTGTGGTACTGGTACAACGCCGGGGACGAACTGGTGCAGTTGAACCGCTTCGAGGAGGCGCTGATGGCGCTGGAACAGGCGCTCAAGCTCAACCCGCGCCACCCCGAAAGCTGGGCGAAAAAGGGGCAGGCGCTGCGCCGGTTACATCAGCATACCGAAGCCATCCTCGCTTACGATCAAGCGTTGGTGCTGAACCCCAAATATGCGTGGGCATGGAACGGGCGCGGCCTCTCGCTGGAAGCGTTAGGTCGGCGCGAAGAAGCCCTTGCCAGCTATGAGCGTTCTACCGAAGAAGATGCGCGGGTGATCTGGTACTACACCAACCAGATTGATCTGCTGCTGGAGATGAACCGCCGGACGGATGCGCTGGAAGTGGCTGACCGGGCGGTGGCGCTGCTGCCCAAGAATCCGATAGCATGGGCGCGGCGCGGGCAGGTGCAGCGGCGGTCAGGCGACCATGCCGAAGCGATTGACAGTTACCAGCGGGCGCTGGAACTGGACAGCACCTACGCATGGGCGTGGAATGGGCAGGGCTTATCCCATGCGGCGCTCAAACAGTGGGAAGATGCCATCGCCGCCTATGAACGCGCTGTGCATTTCAACCCCAACGATCTGTTCTTCTGGAACAATTACGGCGATGCGCTGATGGCGGTGAACGATTACCGGACGGCTGTCATGGTCTACGAACAGGCCGCCGCCATTGACCCCGCCCACGAACCCACCGCCGACAAGCTGGCGAATGCCCGCCAGCGAGTGTCCGAAAGCGAAGACGACAGCCTGTAGACGCGAGATGCGAATGCCCCGCGCTTACCCCCAGCCACCGCCGCCGGGGGTTTCGATCACCACGCGGTCGCCGGCTTCCACGCGCCCCGCATACTTGCCGCCCACCCGTTCTTCCAGCCCCCATGCGTCGAAAGCCGCCAGCGAACTGTTGCCGCTGGAACGCCGGATGATGCGGTTGTCGCCCGGTTTGCCCGCCGCACCTTCGCCCAGCCCGTAGGGGGCATACACACGCCGTTCGCTGTTGAGCGTGATGGTGGCCAGCGCGAGGAACTCATACACGCGCCGGATACCATCGCCGCCGGGGTGCTTGCCCGCGCCGCCCGATCCATCGCGCAGGGCGTATTCCAGCACCCGCGCAGGCAGGGCGCTCTCTAACGCCTCGACGGGCGTGTTGCGCGTGTTGGTCATGTGGCTGTGGCGACCACTCAGCCCCGCGCCGGTTGGCCCGCCGCCGTGTCCGCCGCCGATGGTTTCGTAGTAGACGAAAGCCCGTCCGTCACGCTGACCGCCAAAAGTGAAGTTGTTCATGCTGCCCTGACTGGCGGCGGGGATGCGCCCCGGTAGCGCCGCTGCCAGCGCCCCCAGCACCACATCCACCACGCGCTGACCGGTTTCGGTGTTGCCCACCGCCACCGCCGCCGGAAAATCGGCGTTCAACACGCTATGCGGCGGCACGATCACCTGCACCGGCAGGAAGCACCCATGATTCACGGGCAGATCGTCCTCCGCCAGCAGGCGCACGCAGTACCACGCCGCTGACCGCACGATGGCCTCCACCGCGTTCACGTTGCCGGCCACCTGCGGGGCGCTGCCGGTGAAGTCAATCGTCATGGCAGAACCCGCGATGGTGATTGCCACGCAAATCGGGATGTGGAAATCGTTCTGTCCGTCGCCTTCCAGCGCGTCCTCGAAGCGATACACACCGTCCGGCAGGCGTTCGATGAGCGCCTCGGTCATGCGGCGGGCGTAGTCCATCAGCGCCTGCGCGTGTTCCTGCACCCGTGCCGCGCCGGACTCGGCCACCAGCGCCAGCAACCGCGCCGTCCCCACGCGCTGCGCCGCTAGTTGCGCTTCCAGATCGCCCAAGCGTTCTTCGGGGGCGCGGCTGTTGGCTGTCACCAGCGCCAGCGCCGCCTCGTTGCGCCGTCCGGCCTCCACCAGTTTGATCGGCGGGATGATGATGCCTTCCTGATAGAGTTCGGTGCTGAGGGGTAGCGAACCGGGCGACATCCCGCCCACATCGGCATGGTGGGCGCGACTGGCGACGAAGAATTGCACCTGATCGTCCACGAATACGGGCGAAACCATCGTGATGTCCGGCAGGTGTGTGCCGCCGCGAAACGGATCGTTCAGCAGGATGACATCCCCTGCCGCAAATGTATCGAAGTGGCGCAGGGCGTAGTCCACCGAGGCCGGCATACTGCCCAGATGCACAGGGATGTGCGCGGCCTGCGCCACCATCCGCGCTTGCGCATCGAACACCGCGCACGAGAAATCCAGCCGTTCGCGGATGTTGGGGCTGAAGCTGGCGCGTTGCAGCGTCACGCCCATTTCCTCCGCCACCGCCGCGAACCGATTTTTGAACACTTCCAGCGAAATCGCATCCACAGGCATAAGGGTCAGTCCTTTCCTACTCCAACGCGGCCTTCAGATCGGCGGCGGCGGCCTTCAGCCCATCCTGAAGGAGGCGCGTCTCCAGCCCCCACACCATGATCTGTGCCCCCAGTTCACGCTGTTCGCGTAGCTCGCTCGCCGCACCTGCCAGCGATCCCCACGCCTTACCATGCTTGGCGCTGGCCGCCGCCACCTGTTCCATCGCCCCGCGCAGGCTGACCTGTTCGGCGGGCGGCAGCAGGTTCATGCGCAGGCGCAAATCCGCAGGGCCGATGTACAGCGCATCCACGCCGGGGACGGCGGCAATCGCCTCGGCCTGTGCCAGTGCGCCGGGGGTTTCAATCTGCACGGCGAGGAAGGTTTCGCGCAGGCCGTGCGCCGCCAACGGCTCCCGCGAGGCCGGAATATCCAGCCCGAAGTTGCTCTCGAAACTGCGCCCTTCGATGCCGCGATCCCCCAGCGGCGGGAACTTCACCTTTTGCACCAGATCGCGGGCGGTTTCCACATCGGTGACGTGCGGGATCATCAGGCCGGTCGCGCCGTCCTCAAGGTAACGGTACAACTGTGCCTTTTCGCGGGTGGCCGGGCGCAGCAAGCAGTCTATATCGTACAGGTGGAAGTAGGCCATGAGCGCCTGCACTTCGCGGGGGTCGAACGGGCGGTGTTCGAGGTCGAGCCAGATGCCATCGAATCCGGCATCAGCGGCGTGTGCGATGAAGGCCGGAATATAGTGACCGAGCATGGCGATACGTGCGGCCTGTCCTGCCCGCACCCGTTCCAGAATTTTGCTGCGCCGCATGATGTGTCCTTTGTGATGGATTGTGATAGCAGAACGCCCCCCGAAACTATATCTCTGTGTGGGGCAAATCGGCAATCCGGTTCATCGGGCAAACGTTGGAGGATTTCGCGGCGGCCTTTATCCCTCAGCACGCTATTCGAGACATTCGATAGATCACCGCCTCAGCCAAAATTCAAATCTTAAGACTCTAAAAGTAAATTATGAGTTAATTTTAAATTAATGCCATTTAGTTCAGATAAAAGGAAGCAATAGATCATGGCACGGCGTTTGGTAGGTATTCTGGTTATGGTACTGGCGCTGGTGGGTGTGGTTTCGGCGGACGGCGGCATCAATGGCGCTGCGAACGGTTATTTGGGTGGCGACAGTTTCTTTTGCAGCAGCACACGCGGCTGCTGGCTACTGAACAGCAATAGTCCGGCGAACGGGTCAGTTCCCGCGCTGCTAGGCGAATTTGCACAGGCCGACATTCAGGCGGCACTGGCGACCTGCGCGGCAGAAAGCCACAATGTCACGGTAGGCACGATTCAGGGGACGTATGGCCCCTTCACCCTGTCAGCGGTGTATGACGGCCCGAACGCTGATCCGGTCTGTTCGCTGCAAATCAACGCCTCTGAAGGGGTGGGCAAAGAAGCCAAGCCGTATGTGTTCAAGCCCACGCCGAACGGCGGTTACGACCCGATTGCTTCGTCTACAGAACTCGTCAGATGCCAGTGGGATCTTGCGGCGGGTGGTTGGTGGAGCTTTGATGGCGTCCATAAAAGCGAAGGTTTCGATGTGATGAACTATTCCAAACCGAATGAATGGGAAGACTCTACATGGTTTTTCTGGGTGGGGTCTAAAATGTTCTTCCTCGAATGGGTTCCTGACAATCCGGGTTTCCTCCCTTGCCCGGTGCCAGCGGGCGTATAACGCACAGTCGTAACCGAACCCCATCCGGCACAGACGAATCTGTGCCGGATGTTTGTATGTCGGAGACTGCACATTTGCAGTAGATGTAGGCGCTGATTGTGCGCCACCCCCGTGCGGCGGCGCTTCCATCTCCTCACCCCTCAGCACGCTATTCGAGACACCCGATAGATTAATGCCTCAGCCAAAATTCAAATCTTAAGGCTCTAAAAGTGAATTTTGGGTTAGTTTTAAGTTATGACATTTGGTTCATCTGAAAGGAAACAA
>CAIPFY010000402.1 GCA_903864435.1 uncultured Chloroflexota bacterium
CATACCCGGCCAGCGCCCCCAACATTACCGAAATCGTCGTGGCAATAAGCGCCACAATCAAGCTGTTCAGCATCCAACGAGCAACCGGTTGCTCGAACACTTTGATGTAGTTTTCTAACGTAACCGTGCGCGGAAGCCACTCCACGTTGCGCGTCATAATGTCTTTGAACGGCTTGAACGATGTACTCACCATCCACACGAACGGCGCACACCACATCACCGCCAGCAGCATGCCAAACACCCACAATGGAATATCGCTCCAGCGCATTTTACGGGCTTTTAAGAACCGTTGAAATGTGTTCATTGGTAGCTGTTCTCCTTCACGAAACGCAGTTGGATGATCGTGACAAGCAGAATCACCCCGAACAGCATGAGCGAGATCGCGGAAGAATACCCCATTTTGAATTTCTGGATGCCATTCGTGAAGATATAGTGAATAACGGATGTGGAAGCGCCAGCAGGGTTCCCGTTGGTCATCACATAAATCTGACTAAAGATACGCATGGTCGAGATCAATTGCAGCGTGATGACCATGCTGATCGTGGGGCGCATCATCGGCAGAATAATCCGCAGCATCACCTGTAAGCGGTTCGCGCCATCTACAATCGCCGCTTCACGCACCTCGCTGTCAATCTCCTGCAAACCCGCCAGAAATAAGACAAAAGCCAGCCCTAAATCCCACCAGATAGAAGCCAGACTCACACCGAGATATGCCCATTGGGTGCTGGTCAACCACGGTATAGTAATTCCAAGATACTGATTCACAATCCCGTACTGAGTATCCAGCATCCACACCCACACAAGGCCGATCACCGTCGCCGATACCACATTGGGCGCATAAAACGCAAACCGCGCAAAAACGTAGCCCGGCCATTTTTGGTTCACAAACACGGCAAATATAAAACCCAGTATCGTCACACTAGGCACAATGACTAAGCCATAGCGCAGGGTATTCCAGAAGGCTTTGAGTACCATCGGGTCGGCAAACGCATCACTATAGTTCTTGAATCCGATCCACTGCGTCTGCCCCACAATGCGCCAGTCGGTAAAAGACACATAAACGCCAAAAAGAATGGCGCCCACTGTAAAAATAAAGAAAGGGACAAAAAAAGGGGCGATGAAAGCGTAGCCAGACCAGTTGATAGGGCGGCCCTGCCAGCGGGCTTTTCTGGGGCGATCCAAGATTTTCCCTAGCATAGTAGAATCTGGCGTCATAGGATTTCTCCGATCTTAAGCAGGCAGGCAGCGGTAAAGGATGTGCGGGGCGAATGAACGCCCCGCACATCGAAGGATTGTAACGTAACCGCCTTAGCCGATGTCCAGATCAGCCTGCCACTTCTCAGCGACTTCAGTCATCATCTGGTCAATCGTCTTTTCGCCCGCAACCACCGCCGCGATGGTGGTAGCGAGGAAGTTGCCGCCCGAATAGATTTCAAAATCATCCGCGTTCAGAACCGGAATGGGTGCCAGATCGGCGACTTCCATACCGTCAATGAACGCACCGCGCACGGCCCAAGGATGACCCTCGGTCTGATAGTCCTCACGGCTCAGGATCGAATTACGAACGGCGGCACCACGCCCCTTCGTCGTCCACAGGAAGCTGTTGTCCGAGAGCCACTTGATAGCTTCCATTGTGGCTTCGTAACGGCCGGTGTCCTGCTGAGCGTACATTTCCAGACCGCCCAGTTCAAAGTAACCATGCTTCTCCGGCCCGAGCTGCGGGAATGGAACAGTGGCGAAGTTCAGCCCCTGCTCGATGTAGCCCGCAATCGTCCACGGCCCCGTCCAGAATGTCGAGCCTTCACCCGTGCCAAACGCCTTGTAGCGATCGGTCACATCACGGGTGGAAACCTTGTGGGTGTCGAACAAATCCAGAACCCACTGCATGGCCGCTGCACCCGCTTCGGGGTTAATCGCAGCAGTCTTGAGATCATCGCTGGCGCGTTTGAAGCCCATCTGCGCCGAAACAATACCCCAAGTCACCGTCGGCTGAACACCCGAACCGGTCATCATGATGCCGGAGCGGCTGACCTTATCACCATCCATCTTGGTCATGGCCTTCGCCCATTCCAGCAGAGCTTCGTTGGAATTCGGCGGCTGGCTGATGTCCAGACCGGCTTCGGCCACATGATCCAGATTGACTTCCATAGCGAGGGTCATGGCGTCCATCGGAATCATATAGGTGCCATTGTTGAACTTAGGATAACGCGACACCCGCAGTGACGACTCGGTAAAGTCGGTGAGATCCAACCCGGACTTGGCGATCAGATCATCCATCGGAACCACAACACCATCAGCAACCCACTGCGAACGCAGGCCACCAGTGCCCCAGCCAAAATCTGGCGCCTGTCCTGCTGCCACGCCTGCCAGAATCTTGGTGTTGATGTCATCCGGGTTGATGACATCCATCTTGATCTGAATATCGGTATGAGCAGCATTGAAGGCTTCAATCATCTGCCCCCATACTTCGCCATCCGAAGCCACCAACCAGCTCCAGTGGTTGAGTTCAATGGTTGTCTGGCGCAGCAGAGTGGGCGCATAGAACTTGCGGGCGGCCTGCGCGCCAGCTACGGCCGGTAGCGCGGTAGCGATGGCTGTTCCAGCGGTGGCTACGCCGATATTCTTCAGAAACTGACGACGATTGAGAGTGCGTTTGTTAGTCAAAATGTTCTTCCCCTTTTGTTTTCAAATCGATTCAGTTCAAACACATTCCTGAACCAGCAATCTATGGGTTTACATTCTCCTTTCATCATCCAGACAAACGTATCCATTTGGCAGTCAATAATCATGAGATTTGAGTTCACTGCCAGAAGTTAGTAATTTGCTCTGCTCACATTAGTTCAAATCCACCCAGATGGTTTTCAATTCGGTGTACTGGTCATGCGCGTGCATGGACTTGTCGCGTCCGCCGAAACCGGACTGCTTGTAACCACCGAAGGGCGTGGTGATGTCCCCTTCGCCGTAGCTGTTGACCGTAACCGTGCCGGCACGAATGGCACGCGCCGCCCGGATCGCATTCTTGACGTTCCCCGAAAACACCGATGCCGCCAGCCCGTAGGCCGTGTCATTCGCAATCCGAATCGCGTCCTCGTTGCTGCTCACCGGAATGACCGACACCACCGGGCCAAAAATCTCATCGCGGTTTATCAAAGAGGTACTGGGAATGCCGTCGAAAATGGTGGGCAATACATATTTGCCATCCACTGTGCTGCCGCCCAGAACAATCTTCGCGCCTTCGGCCTTACCTTGATCGAGGTACGAACACACCTTGCCGAAGTGTTCGCTATCCACCAGCGCACCCAACCGATTCGCCGGGTCGAGAGGGTCGCCCGTCTGCCATTCTTTCGCTCGCGCCGTCGCCTTCTCTACTAGCGCATCCTTCAGCGATTCGTGGACGATCAAGCGTGACGAGGCCGAACAGTTCTCACCCATATTCCAGAACGCGCCGCTCACCACATGCTCCGCAATCGAGTCCAGATCAACCGCGTCATCCAGCACCACGAACGGATTCTTCCCGCCGCATTCCAGCACAATCTTTTTCAGATTGGAGTCGGCAGCGTAGCGCAAGAAGCGTTTGCCGGTATCCGTTGATCCGGTGAAGCTCACCATATCAATTTCCATGTGGCGACCAATCGGCTCGCCCGCATCCGGCCCCAGCCCCGGCAGTACATTGAACACGCCCGCCGGCACGCCAGCTTCCAGCGCCAGTTCCGCGATCTTCAGCGCCGTCAGGGAGGTCTGCTCCGCCGGCTTGACGATCATCGAATTGCCCGATGCCAGCGCCGGCGCCATCTTCCACGCCAGCATCAACATCGGGAAGTTCCAGGGCAGCACCGCCCCCACCACGCCAATCGGCTCACGCACCACCACCGACAGCGCCCCTACCCCGGACGGCGTGGCCTGATCGTAGAGCTTGTCCACCAGTTCGGCATGCCATTGCAACGTCAGGATAGTGTCGGGAATATCAATATTCTCGCAGTCACGAATCGGTTTGCCGCTGTCTATGCTTTCCATAACGGCCAGTTCGTGCTGATGGTCAGCGATCAACTGGCACAGCCGCAGCATCACTTCCTTGCGTTCACGCGGGTGCTTATGCCGCCACACCCCCTCATCGAACGCCCGCCGCGCTGCCCTCACCGCCTCATCCACATCTTCCGCGCCACAGGCTGCCACCTGCGCCAGCACAGCGCCGGTAGCAGGGTTAATGGTCGGCATCGTCTTGCCAGACTGAGCCGGTTGGTAACGCCCGTTGACGAAACTCTGCGTGGGCAGAGTCAGGTTATTAGCAAGTGCGCGGTATTCTTCATGCGACAACATGGACATCTATTTACCCTCCCCAAGAATACAAACCCTCACGGATAAATCAGCCCCCGACGACCAGCCCCGGCACGCCGCTTCGCTGCATCATCTCAA